>NZ_JBOGCC010000233.1:0-64987 GCF_051656525.1 Clostridium sp.
CCTACAAATGTGAAGATTAAACTTTTTAAATCATCAGAAACAGAAACTATTGAAGGGATTAAAGGTTCAGTTAAGTTAGTAGCTGTAAAAATGAAATCTTCTGCAAATGCTTTATCATCAAACATTTCATCAGGATCTAATGAGTTAGAAAGAGTAAATGTTATTTGATTACTTTCAGTAATTGATGCACTTCCACCATCAAGATTTAAGATAGGAAGAAGTTTTGAAACTTTCATAGTATCACAAAATTCTACGATATTTCCAGATACATCTGTAACATAGAAAACTTTGTCTAATGAAATATATCCAATTCTAAGAAGAGATTCTGCAGTAGGTGTAGCAGAAAGTAATACTTTTTCATTTAAATTGAATCTAACCCAAGAGTTATTTTTGAATAATGTTGCTTTTGCTGATTCAAGTGAAGTGAAATTTACTCTATTAGGCGAAAGTTTAAAATTAATTCCATTATTAATTCCATGGACGTTATCTGTGGCCATATATTCAGAGAACTTAATTAAAATACTATCATTTAAGTCAGTAGGTGATTCTTTAGCAGTTCCTAAAATTGAAATTACTGATGGTTTTGTAATATCAATAATACTAAAATCTTTTATATTATTGATTAAATCTGAACCATAAATATCAATTAGATTTTCAACACGTAGAGTATAAATTCCAGATGAAAGTTGAGGTTCTAAGATTATACTTGCTTGTGTTGGAAAATTTGGATTAAAGATAATATTTTTAACTGGAATTAAAAATGTAGAATCTTTTTTAGTAATGAAATAGTTACCTTTAATTTCAAGGGATGCTTGGTTCATAGAGTGAGAAAAAATAATATCTAATTTAGTTTCTGTTTCAGATAGAGATGTTTTATCTTGTAATACAGATAATAACTCAGGAGAAGGTAATTCTAGATTAGCTTCATACTTAAAAGAATTAACGATTAATCCATAGCAATCTACAACATCTGATACAATAACTGAATTAGGGCCAGCTGAAATAAATGTGTTAGAATCCATTTTAAATATTAAAGTATCTAAAGTGTCACGTTTTCTCTGAACTTCGGAAGAAACATGAGATGCAGCACGTTGTGGTGATGCTACAGACTCAACAGTAATTATACCAAATGAATCAAGAACTGGACTACTAAATTTAACTTCAACAGTTTGAGGATCAATAACTGTTAATGTTTCAACTGTTGCACTATATTGAGATGCTGTTAACATAAAATCAATTTCAGATATAGGAACATCTCTATTTAAAAAATCAGTTAAATGATTTCCAGATAAACTGTGATCAGCAATTTTACTAGTAGCAACTTGTAGACGATGATTTCCAATTGGTAATGACTTAATATTTGATTGAATTAAAAGACTTCGTAAATCATTGCTTATAGTTGCATTAAATGGTTCAATATCTAAACCAACATCAACTATAAGATAACCAGGCCATGTAGGTGTAGGCTTAGTTCCTTGATCGACATCAGAATTGAAATATTTAATATAGAAATTGGCTAAAGCACCACCAGGGGCAAAACCAGATGTTTGAGTTGTTTTATCAATTAAGTGTTTTATTGGATATTCAAACTGAATTTGTATAAGTCTATTTCCATAAGTTTTTACTATAGGTTGAATTGGAGCTGGATAATTAGAAAATAATACATTAGAAGAATCTATAACAGTATCATTTATAGAAATCTCTAATAGATATTCAATATTAGATTTTAAGAGATGATTTTCTAGTTCAATACTTTCTTCATCAATATTAATGCATAAAGTTTTAATATTTGGATTTAAATTTATAGAGTTGGAAGTAACTAGGAGTTCTTCAGAAAAAGTTTTATCACTATTATAAATAATGAATGTCATATCTGAAGAGAAGTGACTTAATTCAATATCTAAGCTTTTGGGATTAACCTTTGAAATGTTTAAAATTAATTTATCGTCCATAAAATAAACCTCCGTAAAAATTTAAATAAATTATTTATATAGAATATAGTATGGAAAATATAGAGGAGGAGTGATTAGTTTCGACAGATTTTATTCTAAATTTAAGTAGAAGGTCTAATATTAGATATGCTTTATAAAAAGAGCATAGTAAAGAGAAGTGATATATTTAATAGTAAATAAAATAGATTCTTTTAAAGTTTTATGTAAACAGTTATAATAGAAATGGTAAATAAAAAAAAGGGGTATAGATGATTGAACGAGATACTAAAGTTATTGAATACATATCAAGAATTTGCTATTTTTATAAGTGTTTTTATAAGTGTTATAATAGCTATATTGGGAATAGTACCATCAGTTTTTGTAACTGGTGCAAATATAGTATTTTTTGGGCCATTTTTAGGTTTTTTAATTTCTTTACTTGGGGAAACAGTAGGAAATTATGTTAGCTTTAGAGTTTATAAAAAAGGATTAAAGAAAGGCATAGAAGAAAAGTTTTCTAAATATAAGGTTTTAGATAAAATAAAAAATAGTAGTGGAAATAAATGTGCATTGCTTATATTAGAAGGAAGGATAATTCCTTTTGTACCATCAGGGATAGTAACTCTTGCTGCAAGCTTAAGTAGTATAGATGATTTTAGATATACTTTAGCTACATGTATTGGGAAAATTCCATCAATAGGGTTAGAGGTTCTTGTAAGTTATGGTGTTCTTTCATCAGGTGCTAAAGGAATACAAGCTATATTAGGAATATGTGGAGTATACTTAATATATAAAACTATAAAAAAATATAGGGGAGCGTAGAGCCTCCCCTTTTTAGAATCTAGATTTCTTTAATACAAACAGGTTCAGGCAATGGAATTTCATTTAGAAAATTATTAATTGAACCATCTTTATTCAAGATGAAAACAGAAAGAGAATCTTTTAAACTGTTACAACAAATAAGTCTATTATTTTTAGATACTCCAAAGTCTCTAGGAACATTAATAGAAGGATGATTAAAGTTTTGAATTAAAGATAAAGTATCATCTTCTAAAATTTTGAAAATAGAGATAGTATTTGTTTTTCTTTCAGCAGTGTATAAAATTCCATTATGAATATGGATAGCTGAAGCTTCAAAAATTTCTGAATCACCAAGTGGTGAATACTCTTTTAAAATTTCAAAAGTATTTATATCTATTAAAATAATATTATTACTTCCTTCAGTTAAAACATACATAAAGTTATCTTTAAAAACTAAATGTCTAGGCTTAGAGTTTTTATCTAAAGAAAGAGTTTTTATTAAGTCTAATGAGTTAAAATCATAAATATATATATCAGAATTATTCATATCAACTAAAAATAATTTATTATTATAAACAGATGAATAGTGAAGATGACTATTTAGAATATTTATTTTTTTTACAATAGCTAAAGAAAAATCAGGATTTATTTTATAGAGAATAAATAAGCCATCATGATAATTAGAGGCTAAGATGAAGTCTTTATAAAGACTTACAAAACAAGGAGAGCAAGAGAAATTATCAGATTTATCAAGAGGTATTAAAGTTTCATTTTCAAGCTTAAAAAGTACAACACCACCAGAATGTTTATCTCCATGAGAACTTACTAAAAGGTTGTTGCATACATCAAGGTAAGTAGGATTATTAAGATGAAATGCTTTAGTGAAAAAACCTTCTCCCTTTTCATCTATAGTTAGAAAATAGAGCCCTTTACTATATTTTTTTGTATAAGTACCAATTAAAAAGTGTGAATCCATAAAAAAAAATTCCTCCTAAAATTTATATAAATAGGTAGTTCTACCTAAATAAAAGTCTAATTTATAATTATATTATACCTTAAAATGGCATAAAAATAAATTTTCCTTTTTTATACAAATGTGATTTAATAAATAATATAAAGGGGGAGATAATATGCCATTAAAAATACCAAGGGATTTACCAGCTTATAATGTATTAACTAAAGAAAATATTTTTGTTATAAATAAAGAAAGAGCAGAAACACAGGATATAAGACCACTTAAAATAGGAGTTTTAAACTTAATGCCAATGAAAATAGATACGGAAAATCAACTTTTAAGGCATTTATCAAATACACCACTTCAAGTAGATATAAAACTTATTCAAACTGAAAGCTATAAATCACAAAATACATCAAAAGATCATTTAGATAAATTTTACTCTTATTTTAAAGATATAAAGGAAGAAAAATTTGATGGATTAGTAATAACGGGAGCACCAGTTGAACAAATGGAGTTTGAAGAGGTAGCCTATTGGGAAGAATTAAAAGAAATAATGGAGTGGAGTAGTAAAAATGTACAATCAACACTGCATATATGTTGGGGGGCCCAAGCTGGATTATATTATCATTATCGAATAGAGAAAAAAATATTGGAAGATAAAAGGTTTGGAATATTTAAGCATTATGAAGTAGAAAAAAACAATATGCTTTTAAGAGGATTAGATGATGTATTTTATGCACCACATTCAAGGCATACAGAAGTATGCAAAGAAAGTATTTTAAAAAATAAAAATTTAAAAATTCTTTCAGAGTCAAAAGAAGCAGGGATTTTTATAGTAAGTGATTTAGATTATAGAAAGATTTTTATAACAGGGCATTTAGAATATGAAAAAGATACATTAAGAAATGAATATATAAGAGATATAGAAAAAGGCTTAGATATAAAAATGCCAGAAAACTATTTTAAAGATAAAAAAATAGATGAAATCCTTCCCGTTAGATGGAGAGGAACAGCTAATGTGATATTTAGTAATTGGCTGAATTACTGTGTTTATCAAAATACACCATTTGATATTGGAGAAATTAAAAATTAAAAATGAAAAATTAAGGAGAATTGCAAGGACTTTTTAGTTAAAGTGATTAGTTTTGACTTACCAGAGTATGGGGAACGAAAAAAAGATAAAGAATTATGTAAAGTCCAAGAGTGCGTGAATGAACTTAGCTTAGTTATGAATTATGTAAAAAAACAATGGAAGAATATTAATTTGTTTGCATGTAGTATGGGTGCATATTTTAGCCTATCAAAGAATTAGTCAAATTATTAAATTCTAAAAATTTTACTAATCCATCGCCAAAAAAATTATTAAAGCATATAATGGAAAATTCATAGATGATAAAAAAGTGTTAAATAGGAGATAAGGAATGAGATATTTATGGGTAATTATTTTGATGTATGGATTAGTGTGGTTAGCTAATAGAGAGATTAGTAAAAAGAATGAATAGTTAGAAGTTATTATGGAAATAATATTAAATATAAATAGTTTTAGGAGGGAGAAAAATGAAATTAAACCTTAAAGAACTTAGAGAAAAGAAAAACTCGAAAGTGATTTCCTCAAAAGAAGCCTTAAACGATGTTATAAAATTTGATTGGAATGAAGATGTATTATGTGGAGAGAAAAAAGTTATAGTAAAATAATTTTTTTGAAATATATGAAAAAGTACTACTGCTTAAACAAGGTTGTAGTATTTTTTTGTTCTAAGCAATCACATATTAAAAATAGGTTAAAAATAATACTAAATAGTAAATAAATGTTGAAATTTATGTTAATGTGGTTATATAATCAAAAGTATATTATTTAAAGGGGGGATTGTGATGGAGAAGAAGAGGGAGGAGTTTTCCTCTGGTATTGCAGCGTTTCTAGTTGCGCTTAGCTCTGCTGTAGGGCTTGGGAACATATGGATGTTTCCTTTTGTTGTTGGTGAAAATGGTGGGGCAGCATTTATTATTGTTTATATTTTATGTATCCTTATTATTGGAATTCCAACGCTTATAAGTGAATTTGTTGTAGGAAGAACTACTAGGAAGAATATTTATGGTGCAGTATCTAATATAACTGAAAAGAAGAGATTTAAAGTTATAGGGATACTTGGGATTATTTCATCTTACTTAATGTTATTTTTCTATACAGTAGTTGCAGGATGGGTATATCTTTATTTCTTTAAAGCTTTAAATGGAGGATTTAAGGGAATAACAGCAGAAAGTGCTAGTACTATGTTTAATGATGTGAGTAAGGGACCTATGGGGCCTATGTTTTGGCAATTAATAGTTTTAGTTGTAGTAGGACTTATTTTAGGACTTGGTGTTAAAAGTGGAATTGAAAAACTAACAAAGTTTTTTATGCCAGTTTTAGTAGTATTACTTCTTGTTTGTGCAGTTAGAAGTTTGACTTTAGAAAATGCAATGGAAGGGGTTTCATTTTTATTAAAGCCAGATTTTTCAAAGGTAAGTATAGGAATGGTTTTAGCAGCACTTGGACTTGCTTTCTTTAAATTATCTGTTGGTACAGGTTCTATGTATACATATAGTAGTTATTTTACAGATGATAATAATTTAATTAAAACAGGAGCTAAAGTTGCATTTGCAGATACTTTTGTTTCAATTATAGCAGGTCTTGCTATATTTCCAGCAGTATTTTCATTTGGAATGGAACCGTCTCAAGGTCCAGGACTTTTATTTAATACAGTGCCTTTAGTTTTTTCTAAAATGCCAGGAGGAAATATTTTAGCTATATTATTCTTTTTCTTAACGGCAATGGCAGCTACAATGGCAACTATATCAATGGTTCAAGTTATTATAGCTACATTTACAGAGGAGTTTAAGATATCACTTAAAAAGGCAATAACTATAAATGTAATTATTATTGTAGTATTTGGAGCACTAGCTGCTTTATCTGCTAGTCCAGAAGGAGTTTTAGGACATGTTAATATATTAGGATATAGTTTTTTTGATCTATTTGATAAAGTTACATCTACATTACTATTACCTATAAATGGATTATTAGTAACTATATTAGTTGGACATTTTGTAGCTAAAAAAACAGTTGTAAAAACTCTTACTAATAATGGAACATTAGGAAATGAAAAGCTAGTAAATAACTTATTATTTATATTAAAATATATAACGCCAATATTAATAGTAATAGTTTTCGTAAAGACATTTATATAAATAATATGATATAATTTAGAAAAAGAAGAATCCATAAAAATTATGGATTCTTTTTAATAATTAAGATTATGGGGATGAATATAGATGGATTATAATATATTGTTATGCGATGATGAAAAAGAAATTTTAGATGTAGTAGAACTTTACTTAAATAAAGAAGGATTTAAAACAATAAAAGCTAAAGATGGAGTAGAAGCATTGAATATAGCTAAAAAAGAAAAAATAGATTTAGCAATTATAGATATTATGATGCCAAAAATTGACGGATATAGAGTATTAAAAGAAATAAGAAAAGAATCAAATATGCCTATAATCTTATTATCTGCAAAAAGTTCAGATGATGAAAAAATTCAAGGACTAGATTATGGTGCAGATGATTATATAGGAAAACCATTTAACCCATTAGAATTAGTTGCAAGAGTAAAAGCACAAATAAGACGAGGATATAAACTTACAGATAGCGAGTCTAAGGAAAGAGAAATTATAAAAATTGGGGAATTAGAATTAGATAAATATAATGTGAAAGTAAGGTTTAGAGGGGAAGACTTAGAACTTACGTCTATTGAATATAGAATATTAAAGTACTTTATGGAAAATCCAGGTAGAGTATTGACTAAAAATCAAATTTTTGAAGAAGTTTGGAATGAAAGTTTCTTAGGAGGAGATAATACTATAATGGTTCATATAAGTAGACTTAGAGATAAAATTGAAGATAAAGGAAAAGGAGCTAAATACTTAAAAACAATAAGAGGGCTAGGATATAGATTTGAAAAGAATATTTAAAAGAAAAAGAAGAGAAAAGCTTGTTGTATCTATATTTAAAAGATATATATATTTTGTAATAATACTTGGAATTATATGTTCAGCAGCATATCTTTATATTGCATTAGAATTACCAAAAGTTATTGAAAAAAATAGTTTGCCATTAGTAAATATAATTTCAGGTGAATACGTAGACTACACGACTATAAATACAAAAGAATTAAAAGAACTTAATGGTGAGATGGAAATTATAAATATGCAAGGACAAGTAGTTAGAAGGTATGGAAAGATTCCAGATGAAAGTAAAGATTATACAAAAGAGCAACTTTTAGAGCTTGCAACAAGAAAAGAAGAAGGAAACTATGAGATTCTTATGAATATGGTAAAGGATAAAGATAATCAAGAATATTATTGTCTTTTAAGAATACCAAAGGATAAAATAAGATTTAGTTTAAATCTTTTTAAAGTTCCTTTTAGTGTAGGAAAACCATTTTATAAAGAATATGCAAAAGTAATTTTAATTGCAGCTGGAGCATCGATTCTTTGTATAATTTTATATAGTCTTTATACTGCAAGAAAACTAAAAAAACCATTAATAGAAATTGATAATGCTCTTATTAGTATTATCAATGGAAACTATAGTGAAAAGATACATTTTAATGGCGAAGAGGAATTTGAGGGTGTTCGTGATACTTTAAATTATTTAATTGATAAGTTAAATGAAAGTGAAGAGGAAAATAGAAGGCTTGAAAAATCTAAAAATAAGTTACTTCTTGATTTATCACATGATATAAAAACACCTATGACAACAATAAAAAGTTATTCAGCAGCTCTTAGTGAAGGAATGCTTACAAGTGAGGAAAAGAAAAAACAGTATTATGATACTATCTATAAGAAAAGTGAAAGGGTAAGTGAACTTATAGAAGATCTTTTTGAATTTGTAAAACTTGAAAATAATAGTTTTAAATTTAATTTTTTAAGCGTAGACATATGTGAGTTATTAAGAACAGTAGTAGCTCTTTACTATGAGGAATTTGAAGAGAATAATATAGAACTTCATATAGATATTCCAGAAAAGGTTATAAAGAGAAAAATTGATGTAAAGCTATTTAAAAGAGCTTTAAGTAATTTAATTGAAAATTCCCTTAAATATAATGAAAATGGTAAGAATATTTATGTAAGTCTTAAAGAGAAAGAAAATGAAATAGAAATAATAATAGGAGATGATGGAGTAGGAGTTCCAGAAAAGATAAGAGAAAGTCTCTTTGATGAATTTGTTCGTGGAGATGAAAGTAGAAGAACAGATGGTGGAACAGGTCTTGGTCTTTCAATAACTAAAAAAATAATTGAAAATCATCAGGGGAGTATAATACTTCTTGATAAAGAGAAAGGTGCATTCTTTAAAATAGAGCTTTGATAAAATTCAAAGCTCTATTTTTTTTCTAAATCGTGCATAAAAGTATTTACTGCAATTTTAGAAGAGATTAAAACATTAGAAATACCAGCACCAGGGTGAATAGAATCACCAGCAAAATATAAAGAGTTTATATTTTTTATAGATGATTGAGGTCTCAAAAAATCTAACTTTGAAAGTGTAGGCATAAGACCATAAGAAGCGCCACCATATGAATTAAAACTATTCCTTAAAGACAATGGAGTAAAGTTTCTAGAGGATATAATAAGACTAGATAATCCTCTCATTTTAAAGAAGTCTTCTAAAGTTGTAATTATTAAATTATTTAATTTTGTAATATTTGAATTATTCCAAAAGGTTTCATTTAAATAAAAAAGATTTGGAACTCTCATAAGAATATTTAAATTAGTTATATCATTATTGATAGAATCCTTATAAATGTATAATGATGGATTCTTAGAAAGTTTACCATTGAAAAGTTCTTTAATATTAGTTGAAAAATCCTTATTAATAAGTATATTGTGAGTATTTAAATTTTTAAAATCTTTTTTTATAGATAAATATAAAATAAATGTACCAATAGTTAAGTCATCTTTCTCATATTGTGAGAAGGGAAAAGTTTTTTTAGTAAGCTTATAAGGAAGTAAATTTTTAAGTGCATAAGGAAAATCACAACATAAAAAAGTAACATCACTATTTAAAATTGTAGAATCTTTTAATAATACACCAGTACAAGTATTTTTAGTGAAGGTTAATTTAGTAACTTCAGAATTTAAAATTATATTGCCACCGCGCTTTAAAAAAACTTTATGAAGTCCTTTAACAAAACTTGAAATACCACCATAAATATTAACTAATCCTTTAGTAATATTTATTAAAGGTAAAATAGAGAAAATACTAGAACTTTCAAAAGGGGACATCCCGATAAACATACTTTGAAAAGCTAAGGCATTTATTAGATTTGAATTTGAAAGATTATTTTTAAAGTAAGAATATGAACTTTTTAATGGATGAAGAAAAGAGAGGCTTGAAAGTTTTCTTAAAGAAAGAGAAGGTACCTTAAGAAAATTATCTTGAAGCCTAGAGTACTTATTCTTAGCATCAATAACTATATCTAAATACTCTTCAAAATCATCATTAGTAAAATCTCTAGAAAGATTTATTAATGAGGTATGAAAAGTAATTGATTTACTTTCAGTAAAAAATGCTTTAAAAGTTGAATCAAAATTTAGAATATTTATGTAGTCAAAAATATTTTCACCAATATCTTTAAAAAGTTCTTCATAACATTCAAATAACATAGGGATAGTTGCAGTTAAGTTAAATGTAGAGAAGTTATTTTTTATAAGACATGTTTTTCCACCTATGAAATTATTTTTTTCAAGTATAGTGACAGAATAACCTTTACTTTGGAGGCGAAGTGCTGAAGAAAGACCAGAAATTCCAGCACCAATTACAATAGCAGTTTTCATAAATTTTATCCTCCTAATGTAACGTCTTGCGTATTATACCAATTTAGAGCTTCAAAAAGATGAGTTTCTTTGAAGTTAGGCCAGAAGTCATCTATTATATAGAAGTCTGAATAAACTGATTGGATAGGTAAAAAACCACTAAGGCGACGTCTTCCACCCCAACGTATAATTAAATCTATTCTTGAAATATCAGAGGAATAAATAGATTTTAAGTTTTTTGATAAATCCCATTCCCAACCATAATTAATTAAAAAATTAACCTTAATACCTCCAGTTCCACAAACTTTACGTTTAGTAAAAGGTAAAAGTTCTTTTGGAAAGTTTTTAGAATTAGTATTTCCTAATACAAGTATTTCAGCATTTTCTTTTGAGATAAGGTGTACTGATTTGATACAAGCATCTATGAAAGCTTCTTTTTGTTTAGAAGGACGCTTTGTATTATCTAAGGTAAAACCATAGAAAGTTATTTCTTTTATATTTAAATTTTGGCATTGTTTAAAAAGTGTAAGCCCAGGTAAAATTCCATGAAGATATCCTAGATCTTTTGTTAAGCCTAAAGATTCTGCAAAACGTCTATTTCCATCAGGAATTATTCCGATATGGTTTGGTAATCTCATAAAAAAATCTCCTTTCATTTTTAAGATAGAATTATTATTAGCAAAAAGAGAAATTTTATCCTAAAAAAGAAATATAAATATTGAATATTATGAATAAAGTGTGTATATTAAGAGGGTGAGATTTTTTGAGGGGGAATTTTAAATATGTATAGTGGAGATTTGTATAAGGTCGTAGAGGGATCGAAAAAGAAGAGGGATTTTTTAGAAGATAATAAAAAGGCGTACATAATGGCAGCAGCTCTTGCAGGTCTTTTTGTAGGAGTGGCAATAATACTTGCATATACAGTAGGGGCAAAATTTAATGAGCATCATTCACCTGCAACAAAGCTAATTATGGGATTAGTTTTTTCAACAGCTTTAGTTTTAGTTATGTTTGCAGGGTCAGAACTTTTTACAGGAAATAATTTTGTTATGGCAGTTGGATGTTTTGAAGGACAGGTTACTAAAAAAGATGTTCTAAAAATATGGAGTTTTTGTTATTTAGGAAATTTAATAGGTTCGATAATTATAGCAGTGTTATTTCAATTATCAGGATTAAATAAAGGAATAGTTTCTGAATATATAGTAGAAGGTGCAATGAGTAAAATAAATGTTCCTATGGAGCAAATACTAGTTCGTGGTATTCTTTGTAATATATTAGTATGTCTTGGAGTATGGTGCTATATAAAAATGAAGGATGAAACGGCTAAGATACTTGTAATAACTCTTTGTATACTTGTTTTTATAACTAGTGGCTTTGAGCATAGTGTTGCAAATATGTCTTTATTTACTATGGGACTTTTAGGTGAGCATAGTAGTCTTATGTCACTAAATGGCGCTGTGATGAATATAGTTTTTGCAACTATAGGAAATATTATAGGTGGAGCGTTATTTGTAGGATATCCATATTATTTAATTTCAAAAACAAAAGTTGTAAAATAGATAATGATTGGTGTTAACAGTATTGTTAACACCTTTTTCATATTTGAAATAAAGGTGAAGTAGGATAGATAATGTTATAATTGTAGGTATAAATTTTAAATATATATAAGGAAGAGAATTTATTGAAAATAAATAGATAGGAGGGATTTAGGGTGGTTAATATAGAAATTATTAAAAAGTTAGAGGATTTTAAAAATTTGAAAAAAAGCACTTTAATGAAATTAAGTCTTTATGGAGACATAATTAAGGTGAAAAAGGGAGACCATATTTTTAGAGATAAAGAAGTAACAAATAATATTTATATATTAGTTAGTGGAAAAGTTGCCTTATATAAATTTTCAGAAAGCTCTTATAAAAAAATAATATTTATACTAGGAGAAAATGAAATATTAAATGAGGTTTTAATTGATGATTTACCAGCATCAGTTAGTTGTGAGGTCTTTGAAAACTGTGAACTTATAAGTATAAATAAATTTGATTTTCTAGATATTATGGAAAGTGATTTTGATTTAACTAAATTAGTGTTAACAGGACTTAGCAAAAAACTTAGACGTACATATAGACAAATAAAAAATTCTACACCTTTAAAAATAGAAAAAAGACTAGCTGCTAAACTTTGGAAATTATCTAAAGATTATGGAGTTATGGAAGAAAGAGGTTGTAGAATAAATATCAAAATAAGTGTTACTTATTTATCAGAAATGTTTGGGATGCCAAGAGAAACAGTTTCAAGAGGAATTAATGCATTAGTGAAAAGTGGGCTAATTATAAAGGATAACAAGGAAATTATAGTAGTTGATAGAGCTAAATTGTCAGAATATTTCAAAGGAGTGTGACGAAAATTACAGTACAAAGATTGTTAAAATAATATAATAAGTTCATAGAAAGCATAATTGATGTTTTATGTGTTTAAATTTGGAAGGAGTTTTGTTATGGGAATTCAATTAAGAAGAGAAGATGTAAATAACTTAATAAAAAGTTTAGGACCTAATATTAAAGTTTTTGCACCAAAGGTTTTTGAAGGTGAAGGAAGATTTTCAGAAGTAGACGTTATAAGATATGGAGAAATTAATGATATATCAGAAATAGTTTTTGATAAAAAATCAGAATTTTCAGCAAAAGAAATAATAACACCAGTAACTCAAACTTTATTTTTCTTTACTGAAGATGAGTTTAAAGAGGCTAAGGGTGATGCACATATACCAGTTATAATACTTAGAAGTTGTGATATGCATGCTGTGAAAAGATTTGATGACATATATTTAAATAATGGATTTGAAGATGTATATTATAAAAGAATAAGAGAAAAAGCAAAATTTATAGTTATGGGATGTCCAAGTAGTTTTGAAAATTGTTTCTGTGTTTCAATGGAAACTAATAAAACTGATAACTATGATGCATACATAAAAGTAGATGAAGATTTTGTTTACTTAGATATTAAAGATGAAGATATAAAAAATGTTGTGGCAAGTCTTGAAAATGCTGAATGTGAAGTTGTAAAAGAGTTTGTTACATCAAATAAAATAAGTGTAGATATTCCAGATAATATAGATACAAGGATTTTTAAATCTACAATGTGGAATGAATATAATGAAAGATGCATAGCTTGTGGAAGATGTAACTTTGTATGTCCTACATGTACTTGTTATTCAATGCAAGATATTTTCTATAAAGATAATAAAAAAGCTGGAGAGAGAAGAAGAGTTTGGGCTTCATGTCAAGTTCCAGGATTTACTAGCATGGCAGGTGGTCATGAGTTTAGAAAACTTAATGGTGAAAAAATGAGATTTAAAGTAATGCATAAAGTATATGATTACAAGAAAAGATGGGGATATCATATGTGTACAGGATGTGGAAGATGTGATGATGTATGTCCACAATATATTAGTATGCCAGGTTCGGTAAATAAATTAAGAAAAGCTATGGAAGAGGTGACTTCAAATGAATAAAAATGAATATATACCATATGTATCAGAAATATTAGAAGTGGTAGAACACACAGATATAGAATATACATTTAGAATGGAGTATACAGGTGGAAATGTTAAACCAGGGCAATTCTTTGAAGTATCAATTCCAAAGTATGGAGAAGCTCCAATATCAGTAAGTGGGCTTGGAGAGAATTTTGTGGATTTAACTATAAGAAAAGTAGGGAAAGTTACAGAGGAAGTATTTAAAAATTATACTGGCGATAAACTATTCATGAGAGGACCATACGGAAATGGTTTTGATTTAGAGGACTATAAAGGAAAAGATCTTATAGTTGTAGCAGGAGGAACAGGTCTTTCACCAGTAAGAGGAGTTGTGGATTATTTTGCTAAGAATAAAGATGAAATAGAGAAAGCAACTTTAATAGTTGGATTTAAATCTCCAAAAGATGCTCTTTTTAAGGAAGATTTAAAAGCATGGGAAACAGAATTAGACAACTTAATAGTAACTGTTGATTCAGCAGAAGAAGGATATAAAGGGCATACAGGACTTGTAACTAAATATATACCAGAATTAGAAATAAAAGATATGGATAATGTAGAGGTTATAGTTGTAGGACCTCCTATGATGATGAAGTTTACAGTTTTAGAATTCTTAAAAAGAGGAGTGAAGGAAGAAAATATCTGGATTTCTCAAGAAAGAAAAATGTGTTGTGGAATAGGTAAGTGTGGACATTGTAAAATGGATGATACATATATTTGCTTAGATGGACCAGTATTTAACTACACAAAAGGTAAAAATCTAATAGATTAGTTGTTTGGAGGGAAAGACTGTGGATATAAATTTAAAAAAATTAAAAAAGAATGCTTTTAGATATACAAAAGAAAGAGGAATTACAGCTTCAAGAGTAAGAGTTCCTGGAGGGCGTATTGAAGCAAAATATTTAAAGAGAGTTGCTGAAATTTCAGAAAAGTATGGTGACGGAAGCCTTCATATGACAACTAGACAAGGATTTGAAATTCCAGGAATTAAAATGGAAAATGTAGATAAAGTAAATGAAATGCTTCAAGAAGTAATTGAAGGATTAGAAATAAATCAAGTTCAAGAAGGAACAGGATATTCAGCGGCAGGAACAAGAAATGTATCTGCATGTATTGGAAATAAAGTTTGTCCTTTTGGTAACTATAATACTACGGACTTTGCAAAGAAAATTGAAAAAGAAATCTTTCCAAATGATTTACACTTCAAGATTGCATTAACAGGATGTCCAAATGACTGTATTAAAGCTAGAATGCATGATTTTGGTATAATAGGAATGACAGAACCACAATATGAGTATGATAGATGTATAAGCTGTAATGCATGTGTTAAAGCTTGTAAAAAGAAAGCAACTGGGGCTTTAACTATGGAAAACTATAAAATTGTAAGAGATCCTATGAAGTGTATAGGATGTGGGCAATGTGTAGTTGAATGTCCTACAAGAGCTTGGACAAGAAGTAAAGAAAGATATTATAGATTATCTATAATGGGAAGAACAGGAAAGAAAAACCCTAGACTTGGAGAAGACTTCTTAATTTGGGCTGATGAAGAAAGTATTGTAAAAATAATTTTAAACACATATAAATTTGTTAAAGAGTTTATAGCTAAAGATGCTCCAGAAGGAAAAGAACATATAGGATATATTATAGATAGAACAGGTTTTATGGAGTGGAAAAAATGGGCTCTTGAAGGAGTTACATTAAGTGATAAGGCTATGGTTAAAAATAATGTATACTGGAGTGGAATAAAATATCCAAATACACAAAATTATTAAAAGAAAAACTTCCGAAAAGAGAAATTCTCTTTAGGAAGTTTTTTTTTATTAATAAAAAGTTAAAAAAAATATGTTTTAATATAGATAGAACTTATATATGATATATAGATAAAGAATAAAATTACTTTCTTAAAATATGGTAAAATATATATAAAAGTAAAATGGATAAGAAGAGAGATGACTATGATAGGATTAATTGGTATTAAAAAAGAAACACCTTTAGAGATAAGAGAAAAATTTTCTATAAATAATAAAAGACGTGAAAAAGCTTTAGAAATATTAAAAAAAGAAATAGATGAAATCATAGTATTAAGTACTTGTAATAGAACAGAAATTTATTTTAATCAGTTTTTAGAGGATAAAGAAATATTAAAAAAAATTTTTGAGGCTTTTGATTTTGATAAAGCCTATATGGAGTATATATTTATAGCAAAAGGAGATGTTGTTATAAATCATTTATTTAGAGTTATATGTGGCTTTCATTCTAAAATATTGGGAGAAGATCAAATTTTAGGACAAATAAAAAATGCATACGCTTATAGTTTAGAAAAAAAATTAATAAAGGATAAACTTTTAAGACTTTTTACAGAGGCTATAACTTGTGGGAAGAGATTTAGGTATGAGGCAAAACTTTATGAAATACCAGTTTCATCTGCATCAATAAGTGTTAATAAATGTATTGATGATGAATTAGAGAAAATAATGGTTTTAGGATACGGTGATGTAGGGAGCCTTGTTGTTAAAAATCTTTTATCACATAAAAATATAAGAGAAGTTTATATTATAGTTAGGAATAAAAATAAAGTTCAAGTAGAAGATAGACGTATTACTGTATTGAACTTTGAAGAAAAAAATAAAGTTATAAATGAAATGGATGCCATAATATCCTGTACATCAGCACCACATCCAGTTGTTAAATATAATGATTTAAATATGGAAGGAAAAAAGATACAGATTTTTGACCTAGCACTTCCAAGAGATGTGGATTTAAAACTTTATGAAAATAAAAGATTTTCTATTTTAAACATTGATAATATAAGTAAGATAGATGATAAAAATAAGGAACTTAGAAAAGAGAGAATGGGAGAATATGAGTTTATAATAGATAAATATATAAACGAATATAAAGAATGGCTTAAAATAAAGGCAATTGGACCAGTTATAAAAGAGATAAGAAAAAAAGAAAAATATGAAGTAGATAAAAGATATGGTACATATATAAGGAAAACTAATAAAGAAGAAAAGATAGTTAAAAAAATGATAGAAAGTATGGGGAATACTTATGCAAGTCGTGCCATAGAAGTTTTAAAAGAAGAGACTTTGAAAGGTAGGGAAAAGGAATGCTTAAAAATACTAGAGAAGATTTTTCTTTAGAATATTTAAATATAGGAGTTTTAAGCAAAAGAGTAAAAGTTTTAGTTATAGGTGGTGGCAGAGGTAGTTTTATAAAGCTTAAAAATCTTGTTAAAACAAAGGCAAATGTTACAGTTCTTAGTGAAAATTTTATTAAGGAAATAGAAGAGATAAAGGAAGTAACTAAAATAAAGGATAGATATAATAAAGATTATTTAAAAGGATATAAATTAGTTATTATTTGTATAGATAATAAGGAAGTTTTAAAAACTATAATGGAAGATTGTGAAGCGTTAGATAAATTGTATTTAAATGGAACAGAAGGATTAAATGGAGATTTTATAATTCAAACAACAATAAGTACAAAGAATATAAATATAGGACTTAATACTAAAAATAAAAATCCAAAGGGCTCAGTTTATTTACGAGAAACATTAAGAGATGAAGTAGAAGGATTAGACCTTTTTATAGAATATACAAGTAATATTAGAAATAGGATAAAGGTTAGAGAAGATAAAAAAGAAATATTAGATTTTATTCATAGTAATGATTTTAAATATATGTTTGATAAAGGAAAAGGGGATTATATTTTAAAAATGTTTTTTGAAAATATAATTTAAGATAGGTGAAAATATGAAGTATATAGTAGGAACAAGAAAATCAATTTTAGCACAAGTTCAAGCAGATTATGTTATTAAGTTATTAAAAGAAAAACTTAATATAGAAGGTGAAAAGTTTTTAATGGTTACAGAAGGAGATAGAAGACTTGATGTAGCATTAAATAAGATAGGTGGAAAAGGGTTATTTATAAAGGAAATTGAATATGCACTTTTAGATAAGAGAACACATTTAGCAGTTCATAGTATGAAAGATGTACCTTATAAGTTAGAAGATGATTTTACTCTTGTAGCAATGCCAGATAGAGAAGACATAAGAGATGTATTAGTATCCAATGGAACTCTTCTAAAAGATATAAAGAGTGGAGGAAAGATAGGAACATCAAGTATAAGAAGAATAGAAATGCTTAAGAGAATGAGACCAGATTTAGAAGCTATCCCTATAAGAGGAAATGTACAAACAAGACTTAAAAAAATGGAAGAGCAAGGATTAGATGGAATAATTTTAGCTGCAGCAGGTCTTAAAAGGCTTAATATGGAGCATATTATAACAGAATATTTTGATCCTAAAGAATTTTTACCAGCAGTAGGTCAAGGTGCACTTGGAATAGAATGTCTTAAAGATTTTGAAGAAATAGAAACTTTAAGAAAGCTAGATAATAAAGAAGTTAGACTTAGAGTAGAAGCTGAAAGAAGCTTTATGAGAAGACTTCAAGGAGATTGTCATAGTTTAATTGGAATATACTCAGAAGTAATAGGAGATGAACTTTATTTAAAAGGAACATTTAAAGTAAATGGAAATCTTATTATAAAAGATATAAAAGGTAAGAAGGAAGAAAATATTGACTTAGGAAAAATTTTAGCAGAAGAAATTTTAAAAGGATAGGTGAAAAAAATGGTAGGAAAAGCATATTTAATTGGAGCAGGACCTTTAGATGAAGAACTTTTAACTTTAAAAGGAAAAAGAGTTTTAGAAAAATGTACAGCAGTAGTTTATGATAGATTAGTTTCAACAAATGTTTTAAATTTTTTAAATGAGACTTGCGAAACGTATTATTGTGGAAAAAAACCAAATGCCCATTCAATGAAACAAGAAGAAATAAATGAACTTTTAGTAAAACTTGTTAAAGAAGGTCATATAGTAGGAAGAATAAAAGGGGGAGACCCTTACGTGTTTGGGCGTGGTGGAGAAGAAGCATTAGCTCTTTTAGAAGAAGGATTAGAGTTTGAAGTAGTACCAGGAGTTACATCACCGGTATCTGTTTTAAACTATGCAGGTATTCCAATAACACATAGAGGTTTAGCACAAAGCTTTCATATAGTAACAGGAATGTCCGCTAAAAGCTTAAATGTAAACTTTGAAGCTTTAGCAAAGGAAAATGGAACATTAGTGTTTATGATGGGACTTGAAAATATAGATATTATAACTAATGAACTTATAAAGTATGGAAAAGATAAAAATACTAAAAGTGCAGTAGTTATGAAAGGTACATCAGCAAAACAAAAGAAAGTTATAGGAAGATTAGAAAATATAGGAGCGTTAGCTAAAGAAAATAATTTAGAGTCTCCATGTATTATAGCAATTGGAGAAGTTGTTTCTTTAAGTAATAAATTAGATTGGTTTATTAAAAAGCCATTGTTCTCTAAAAATATATGTATAACAAGAAGTAAGGAGCAATCTTCTAACTTAAAAGCTAATTTAAAAGATTTAGGTGCATATGTAACAGAGATAAACTCTATAAAAGTTAAAAGTATGAGTGAAAACTTAGATCAATATTTAGATATATTAGAAGGATATAATCATATACTTTTCACATCAGTTAATGGAGTAAATGAGTTTTTTGAATATTTAATAAAAAAACAATATGATATAAGAAATATAAGAGGAGACTTTCATGCAGTAGGAAAGGCAACTAAAAAAGCTTTATTAAAAAGAGGAATAGTTCCAAAGAAAACTGCTAGAACGTTTATAGCAGAAGGTCTTTATGAGGAAATTAAAGAGTTAATATCAAAAGATGATAGAGTTTTAATTCCTACATCATTAAAAGCAAGAAACTTTTTAGAAGAAAAAGTTAGAGACCTTGGAGCAGTAGTAGATAGAGTAAATATTTATGATACTGTACGTGGAAATCTTTTTGATGATAGGGCCTTTGAAGAGGTTGATTATGTATTATATACAAGTCCTACTACAGTATTTAATATGATAGAACTTATAGGTCTTGAAAAATTAAAAGAAAAGAAAGCTATAGCTATAGGACCAAAGACAAAAGAAGCCTTAGATATGAATAACATAGAAAATGTTATGTGTAGAACTCATTCTGAAGAAGGATTCTTAAAAGAAATAGTAAATTTAATATAAAAAGGACGTGTTTTGAATGTTAAAAAGAGGAAGAAGATTAAGAATAAATGAAAGCATGAGAAGTTTAGTTAGAGAAACAACTCTTTCACCATCAGACTTTATTTTTCCTATATTTGTAGTTGAAGGAGAAAATATAAAATCAGAAATATCATCTTTAAGGGGAATATATCATTATTCAGTAGATAGATTAAATGAAGTTATAGAAGAAGTAGCTAGCTTAGGTGTTAAAGGAATAATGGTATTTGGAATTCCAGAACATAAAGATTGTTGCGGTAGTGAAGCTTTTAATGAAGATGGAATAGTTCAAAAGGCAGTACGTAAAATAAAAGAATTAAATAAAGATATTTTAGTAGTTACAGACGTTTGTATGTGTGAATATACAAGTCATGGACATTGTGGAATTTTAGATGGAGAATATGTAGATAATGATAAAACATTAGAGTATTTAGAAAAGATAGCATTATCTCATGCAAAAGCTGGAGCTGATATAATAGCACCATCTGATATGATGGATGGAAGAGTTAGAGCTATAAGAGAAATATTAGATAATAATGGATTTATTAATATTCCTATTATGAGCTATTCAGCTAAATATTGTTCAGCATATTATGGCCCATTTAGAGAAGCTGCAAATTCAGCGCCAAGCTTTGGAGATAGAAAAACTTATCAAATGGATCCAGCAAATAGATTAGAAGCTATTAGAGAAGTAAAAGAAGATATAGAAGAGGGAGCAGATATTGTAATGGTTAAACCAGCTCTTTCATATTTAGATATAATAAGAGAAGTACGTGATAGAGTAGATCTTCCTGTTGCAGCTTATAATGTTAGTGGAGAATATGCAATGATAAAATCAGCAGGTAGTATGGGATTAATAGATGAAGAAAGAGTAATTATTGAAACTTTAACATCTATGAAAAGAGCAGGCGCTGATATAATAATAACGTATCATGCATTAGAAGCTAGTAGAATTTTAAATAAATAGACAAGGAGAATGGTGATTTATGAACAAAGAGATATTTGAAAAGTCTAAAAAAGTTATGCCAGGTGGAGTAAATAGTCCTGTAAGATCTTTTAATGGAGTTGGAATTACTCCAAAAGTTATAAAGTCAGGTTCAGGAGTTATTATAAAAGATGAAAATAATAAAGAATATATAGATTTTGTTTTAGCATGGGGACCTATGATACTTGGTCATTCTGATAAGGATGTAGTAAAAGCAATAGGAGATACAGCAAAAGATATGATAGCCTTTGGAGCACCAACAAAAGGTGAACTAGATATGGCTGAATTTTTATGTACAGAAATAGATGCTTTAGAAATGATAAGAATGGTAAACTCAGGAACAGAAGCTACTATGAGTGCTGTAAAGCTTGCTAGAGGATTTACAAAGAGAGATAGAATAGTAAAATTTGCAGGCTGCTATCATGGACATTTTGATGGATTTTTAATTGAAGCTGGTTCAGGAGTACTTACAGATGGGATAGCAGGTTCTCTTGGGGTACCTGAAAATATAGTACATGACACTATTATTGCAAAATATAATGATGAAGAAAATATAAAAGAGATATTTAAGAAATATGGAAATGAAATAGCTTGTGTTATTATAGAGCCAGTTGCAGGAAATATGGGAGTAATAAAAGCTAAGGATAGCTTTATGAAAACTTTAAGAGAAGAATGTACAAAGAATGGTTCACTTCTTATATTTGATGAGGTTATGAGTGGGTTTAGAGCAAGCTATTTAGGAGCATCTAAGTACTTTAAAGAAAAGCCAGACTTAGTAACTTATGCAAAAATAATAGGTGGAGGTCTTCCTTGTGGTGTTTATGGAGGAAGAGCTGATATTATGAAAAACTTAGCACCTCTTGGTGGAGTATACCAAGCAGGAACAATGTCAGGAAATCCTATTGTAGTTCAAGCTGGTCTTGCTACATTAAATAAATTAAAAGAAAACAAAGAAGTATATTATGAGCATATGGACAAAGTTGGAGAAATGCTTATAAATGGAGTTTTAGAAATATCTAAAAAATATAATATAAATGTAGCGGCTAATAGAGTTGGTGCTATGATGACAATATTCTTTACAGATGAAGAAGTAGTAGATACTTATGGAAAAGTTAAAAAATGTGATATAGATAGATTTAAAAGATATTTTATTCATATGATAGAAAATGGATTTAATATTCCACCATCACAATTTGAAGCTTTATTCTTATCAACACTTCATAATGAAGAGCACATAGAAAAATTCTTAAAAGCATATGAAGAATTCTGTATAAAGGAAAATGCATAATGAAACAATGTATTTTAATTTCTGCTTTTGGAACTTCTACAATAGAAGGATATGAGGGGATTTTTTATCCCTTCATAAAAAATCTTGAAGAAGAGTTTAAGGTAGATGTTTTTATAGGATTTACATCTGAAAGAATAATAAAGAAGCTAAAGGATTCAAGAATAAAAAGTGTAGAAGACAGAATAAAAGAAATAAAGAATAAGGGATATGAAAAAATAGTATTAGTAAAACTTATATTATCAGATGGAAAAGAAAATAAGAAAATAGATTTAATTATAGATAAATATAAGTTAGATTTTAAAGAAATAATAAAAACTAATCCTATTTTAGAATATAAGAATGACTTTATAGATAATTGTTTAAAAAGTGATGAAACTACAATTTTAATATCTCATGGAAGAGAAGATGATATTTTTGATTATATAAGTGAGGATTTTAAAGCTGTTCTTAATGAAAGTTATAAAAATTTTAGATTTTTAAGTTTAAATAAAAAAGATGAAGCAATAGATATAATAAAAAATTTAAAAAATGAAAATATAATTAAAGTTAAATTTAAGCCTCTTCTTCTTACAAGTGGATATCATTTTAAGAAAGATATTTATGCAGTAAATGGAGATAGTTTTAAAAAGAGGTTTTTAGATGAAGGTATAGAAGTTATAGATGTAAATACAGGACTTCTTATGGATGAAGAGTTTAAAAATTTCATAATAGAAAAGTTAAGAAAATTCCTTTAAAGAAGTCTTTAAAGGAATTTTTTTATTATTCAAATGGCTAATTAAATTTATAAATCGTCAGAGTCAGCCTCTTCGCCATAAGCTACAGGTCCTTTATTAGAAAATGTTGTATTATTATAATCTATAAAAGAACCATCTTTATCCTTTTTTAGATTATTGTTTTTACAATTACAAGATTTTAAATCTGATAAAGGAACAGGGTGAATCATATTATCGCTTTTAATAATAGATTCTGTGCAGTGACAATTACAATAAGATTTCTTTTTCATAAAAATTACCTCCTAAAAGAATTGTAAAATATTTTACTAAACTTAATTTGTGTATGAAATGTTTACATTATTCTACAAAAGTTCAAAAAGTTAAAGACAAAAGAGTTAGTTTATGGTAACATATACATATAGTAAAAGGAGAGGGGATTTTTATAATATGCCAGAATTAACACCAGAAATTCAAAGAATGATATTAACTATTTTAGGGGTTTCAATATTATTTGGAGTTATAAATTATGTATTTACAGGACTTGCAATATTTAGAGTTTCTAAGAAAGAAGGATTAGACAAAGCATGGCTTGGATGGATTCCTGTAGGGAATTTTTATCAGCTTATAAGACTTGGTAAAGGGAGTCAATTCTTTTTAATAGCATTACTTGGAGTTATGCTTTTTGCTAGACCTATAAATGGATTTTCACAAATTTTAGGAATAGTATCAGCACTTATTTACGTGGGATATACAATGTATATGTACTATAAAGTATGTGATAAATATTCTATTAACTTTATATTTATTGCAGCAGGATCTGTATCAGTATTATGTATATTAATACCAAGTATTGGAGGGTTAGCAATACCAGCTTTATTACTTGGAATGTATGGTCAATTTAATCTTGCAAGAAAAATAAATAAATTAGATTTAAATGTAGGAAGAAAAATAGAAACAAAAGTAACATCAAGTAGAAAGAAGAAAAAGTAAATTTTACAAAGACTACATAATAGAAAATACTATGTAGCCTTTTTTTTATAACTAGATTAATATATAATAAAGGTATAGAAAAAAGCTTTAAGGAGGTCTTAGATATGGATGATGGAAAAGTAATAGATTTTGGAGAAATAAAAAATAAAGTAAGAGAAGATGATGTAGATAAATTTGAAGGATATATGTTTGATTTATTTTATAAAACACAGTCAGGTTCAATGAATATGGCTGAATATGCACAAGAAATAAATAAATATATGGCTGAAAATAATATCTCAGAAGCTAAATTATTTGAAATTCAAAAAAAAATGATGGGAAGATATGGTTTTGATTTAAGTGGACTTGAAAACTCAATGAATATGATGGGATTTGAAAAGAAAGACTTAAGTGAAACATATGAAGATACAAGAAAAAAATTAAGCTTTGAAGAAAAATATAATAAAAAAATAGAAAAGAAAATGATAGAAGAATATAAAATTAAAAATGATATAAATGAAGTTTCTATAAGCTTAGAAAAAGAAAATGTAACATTAGTAAGTGAGAAAGAAATAGACTTAACAGATAATGAACTAAATGAGTTCTTATGTTCTTATAAGAAGGTTTTAGGAGATAAAAAAATAAATATAAACATTTGTAGTAATACCAAAACCTATGAATACTAAAATAAGGGATGCATTTTTAAATGCATCCCTTATTTTAGTTATAAGAAAAATGTCTTTCCACGTATATATTGTTCTAATTTAAAAGTGTCTCTAAACTGTCCTGCTGTTACTTTTAATTCTTCACCGTCTTCAATACATTTAACAAGTATAAAATCAAGGTCTGGAGTTGATAAAGTTTTTACTATATTATATTTTTTACCATTGTGTGAGTAAATACTTTTAGTTGAAAGTGTTAAACCTGCGCTCATAATAGAATACCTCCTTTATAAATGTAAATAATTTCCACGTGATTATTATAAATGAAAAAAGTATACAAGTAAAGAGTTTTAGAATACTTTATTATAAGATATTTAAAATTTGAATTGTATAACTCTTATTATGTTAAAGTTAAAAATATGGTATAATATAAAAAGAAAATTTTAAAGAAGAGGTGCAAAAAATTATGAGCAGTATAGCAGGAAAAGGGTGCGAGAGAATTATTCCTGAAGAAGAAAAGAAAAGCATAGAGGAAATTGAAAGAAGTATAGTAAAAAGATACAGAAAGCAAATTTGGTCAAAGTTTGTTAAGGCTGTTAAACAATATAATTTAGTTAATGAAGGGGATAAGATTGGAGTTGCTATATCAGGTGGAAAAGATTCCTTATTACTTGCAAAGCTTATGCAAGAATTACAAAAGCATGGTCAAGTAAAGTTTGAATTAGAATTTATAGCAATGGACCCAGGGTATCACCCACATATAAGAAAGCTTTTAGAGGAAAACTGTAAACACTTAGATATACCAGTGTACATATATGAATCAGGAATATTTAATGTAATTGATGAGAAGTCTAGAGAATATCCATGTTATCTTTGTGCAAGAATGAGAAGAGGTTCTCTTTATGCAAAGGCTCAAGAGCTTGGGTGTAATAAAATTGCATTAGGACATCATTATAATGATGTTATAGAAACAACTCTTCTAAATGTTTTATATGCAGGTAACTTTAAGACTATGATGCCAAAGCTTAGAGCAAATAACTTTGAAAACATGGAACTTATAAGACCAATGTACTTTATAGAAGAAGAGCATATTAAAAGGTTTATAAATTACAGTGGAATATGGCCACTTAACTGTGCATGTATGGTTGCAGCTGAGAAGATTGGTAATAAAAGATATGAAATAAAAGATTTAATTAAAGAACTTAAAGAAAAGTTTGATGGTGTAGATAAATCTATATTTAAGGCAGCTGAAAATGTAAGCTTAGATGCTATATTAGGTTTTGAAAAATCAAATGAAAAGCATATATTCCAAGAGTTCTACGATGGAGAGAAAACATTAACTATAGAAGAAAATTCTAAGTAAGCTTAAAAGGACTACTATTTTTAGCAGTCCTTTTATTTAACCTTAATTTATTTTCAAAGCTAGTCCTTCAGAAATAGCATGAGAAACTCCAGAGGAGTTATTATCTAAAGTAATAAATTTTGCTGATTCTTTAATTTTATCTTTAGCATTTCCCATAGCAACACCAAAGAAAACAGTTTTAAGCATGGTTAAATCATTTTCATTATCACCAATAGCCATAGTTTCTTCCATTGAAATATCTAATTTTTTTGCTAAAAGAGCAACAGCATGTCCCTTAGAACAGTTATTGTTTATTAGCTCAAAGTTATTTGGTGCAGATTTAAAAAGTGAAAGATTTTCTACTTCACAAAGAGCATTTAAACCAAATTCTAATTTATCATTATTAAATGATACGGCACAAACTCCAAAGATATCTTCAGTATAATCTAAAATATCTTGAAGTGAATTTAAAATAGTAAATCCAGGTCCAGCTTCATCATAAAAAAGTTCTATTAATCGATCTAAAGTTTCTTCAGGTATATGAGTACCTTTCCCTTTTGAAACATAAAAATCTGACATTAAAAGATTTTTTGAATTTTTTAATGATAATCTAGAAGTTTTTGTAGCTAAGCTAAAATAATAATTGTTATAATAAAGGAAACTTATAGCTTTTTCTAAAGATTTTTTACAAACTGGAAAAGAATTTAATATATTTCCATTAAAATCATTTATGATAGAACCATTACAGGTTATTACATAAGAAACAGTTAGATTGTGACTTTTTAAAATTTCTATAGCTGAAGAAAAAGTTCTACCAGTAGAAATAACTACCTCTACTCCAAGTTCTTGAGCTTTTTGTATAGCTTGTATATCTAAATCACTTATTTTGTGATTAGAATTTAATAAAGTACCATCTAAATCAATTGCAATTAATCTCATAAAACACCTCTTTAAACATAATATGGTAATTATATCATTTAAAGAGAAATGTGTAAATTAAAAAGGAAGGAGGGGGTTTTTTGAAGACTAATGATTTATTAGTAGAGAATATACATAAGCTAATTATTAGATATATGGTTCCAAGTGTTCTTGGAATGCTTGGGCTATCTTGTTGTATTTTTTTAGATACTATGTTTATAGGAAGAGGAATAGGAGAAAATGGACTTGCAGCATTAAATATTGCAATACCTTTTTTAAGTATATTTACAGGCTTTTCTTTATTAACAGGTATTGGAGGTGCGACTTTAGTTTCTATAAGCCTTGGGAAGAAAGATTATAATAAAGTAAATGAAGTATTTACTTTATCTATAGTACTTACAGTAATTTTTAGTATTATTTTTAGTGTAGTTACATTAGTATTTTTAAACGGAATAATAGATATACTTGGAGCAACAGGAATAATAAAGGTATATGTTAAAGAGTATTTAGAAATTATTTTATTTGGTGGAATCCTATTTATAATGTCAACAACACTAAATGTATTTATAAGAAATGATGGCAATCCTAAAATTTCAATGTGGGCTATTATTGGTTCAAATTTAACTAATATTATTTTAGATTATCTTTTAATTTTTCCACTTGGACTGGGAATGAGAGGTGCTGCTATTGCAACAACATTTGCACAATTTGTTGGAATTAGTATACTTTTAACTCATTTTATATTTAAGAAAAATAAAATTAAATTTTCATTTGAATATTTAAAGTTTAGATATACAAAAAGAATTTTAAATAATGGAATGTCTAGCTTTATATTAGAGCTTTCAGCAGGGCTTGTCATAATTTTATTTAATTTAAAGTTAAAAGTTATAGGTGGAGATATAGCAATTTCAGCTTATAGTATAATAGCAAACTTTACATTAATAATAGTTGCTATATTTAATGGAATAGCTCAAGGAATACAACCAATAGTTAGTATGAATTATGGGGGGAATGAGCATGGTAGAGTGATAAAAGCCTATAAAGAAGGATTAAGAATATCGTTAATAGTTGGGGGGATTTTCTTTTTATTTGGGGAGTTTGCACCTAAAGTAATAGTAGAAATATTTTCATCAGGAAATGAAGAATTATTAAAAATGGCAATAACAGGAATACAAATTTATTTTATAGCATTAATTCCTATGGGACTTAATATTCTAAATGTAGGATTACTTCAATCCATAGAAAAATCAAGAAAAGCAACGATGGTTTCTTTACTAAGAGGAATAATTTTAATAGTTATATTTTTAGAAATTTTATCAAGATTATTTAACTTAAATGGAGTTTGGTTAACTACTCCTATTGTAGAAGTTATAACTTTATTAATTTCTTTTTACTTTATTTTAAATGAAAGAAGAAATTTAAAAAAGATGATATAATAAAGGTAGATAGGGTAATAATAAAAAGGAGATACAATTTTATGGATATAAAAAATATGGATGTAAACATCCTGTATAGCATCATAAATTTAAAATTAAGGGATAATTATAGTACCTTGGATAATTTAGTAGAAGATATGGATATAAACAGAAATGAATTAATAGAAAAACTTAAAAGTGGTGGATTCCATTACTTAGAAGATAAAAATACCTTTAGATAAATCTAAAAATTTAGAAAAACAAATAAAGATAAGGTATAATATATTTAAAGAGAAAAAGGAGGAAGAGAAATATGAAGCTTAAAAAAGCACTAAGACTTAGCGTACTTGTAGCAGCAGGTGCAGCACTTGTAGCAAGCCTTGTAACTGATAAAAAAAGAAAAGAAGAAGTTAACGAAGAAGAAAACTAAAAGTTAGATTCTTAAAACATAAAAAACCTTAGAAAGTAATTGGCTTTCTAAGGTTTTTCTTTTACTTAAAATGATAGATCTCTGGAGTAGTTTGGTCTATAACTTTAAAGGTATATCCATTTTCTTTATAATATTTAATAATTTCAGAAAGTGCCTTTGGAGAATTCTTATTTACTGATCCACAATGCATGAGTAAAGTTATATTGTTATCTTTAGATTTTGAAGCTTTTATAAATATACTTGGTGGAGAGTTAAAGAATTCACCATCTTTTGAATCAAGAGTCCAATCATATATTTTAAGATTATTTTTATGAAGAAGGGTAACTAAAGATTTTTTTAGAGAATATGTATTGTTATTAGCACCAAAGGGAAATCTTAAAACAGTTGACTCAATACCAGTAACCTCTTTTATTAAAGTTTGAAGTGTAAGCATTTCTTTTAAAAAATTTTCATCATTAGAATATAATTTATTTCTATCATGAGTCATACTATGAAGACCAATAGAATGTCCTTCGTTAGAGATTCTTTTTAAAATTTCTTCATTTCCTTTAATTTCACTTCCTAAAACAAAAAAAGTTCCTTTAACATTTTCAGATTTTAAAATATCTAAAGTTTCAGTACAAGGACCTGAAGAGGGACCATCATCAAAGGTTAGATAAATAATTTTTTCTTCATCACTATAACTTATTTTAGTAAAAAAGTTTAAGATGCAAAAAGTAAAAAGGAAAGCAAGAAAAGAGAATTTAAATATATTTTTCATAAGCAAACCTCCAATAAGTAATATTTAAATTTAGTTTAGGCAAAAAATATAAAAATATGTATAAAAGTAAATTTAAGAAAAGGATAATTCTATTTTTACTTAAGGATAATTATGGTAAAATTAAAGTGGGAAGGTACAAAATATGGGGAATGAGGGAAAATATGAAAAATGGAAATATTATAGGGTTAATTGGAGGATGTGTAGTAACAGGCTTAAGTGGTAGATTTTTTGATAATTATATAATATATTGTTTATTAATATTAGTAGTGAGTATAGTAATTTTACTAAATTTAATGGGAAAAGAAAATCTAACAAATAAAAATTTAGAAAAAGAAAAACAAGATATGATTATAGAAATATTAGAGGCAGTTACATTAGAAAAAGGTAAAGAAGAAAATAATTTATATAATAAAGAAGAAATTTTAAAGAGAATAAATTTTATAAATTATTATGATGAAATAACAGGAATTCCTAATAAAAGAATGTTTAAGGAAAAGGTAGAGAAAATTATAGAAGATGTTAAGATACATTATAGAAATTTAGCAATTATATTTATAGATTTAGATAATTTTAAGTATATAAATGATACTTATGGGCATGAAATTGGAGATAAATTACTGGAGAATATTAGTAGAAAATTAGAAGGATTTATAACAGATGATTGCTTTATTGCAAGATTTGGTGGAGATGAATTTGTAATAGTAGTTGATAATATAGAATCATTTGAAAGTTTAGAGGATACTTTAAAATCTATTATAAGAAAATGTAATACAAGTTTTAGGATAGATGAAAGAGATATTTATTGTAGTGTTAGTATTGGCGTTTCTATATTTGGAAAAGATGGAGTTGATTTAGAGAGTTTAATGAAAAGTGCAGATTTAGCGATGTATACAGCTAAAGAATGTGGAAAAAATAGATATGAGTTTTTTAATGATGAAATTTTAAAGAAGATAAATAGGGAATTAGATATAAAAGAAGGTTTAAGAAAAGCTATGATAAATGGAGAATTATATGGTGTTCTTCAGCCAAAATATTTATCAGAAGAAGAGAAGATAATAGGATTTGAATATTTAGTAAGATGGAAAAGTGAACATTTAGGGTTTGTATCACCAATGGAATTTATAAGAGTGGCTGAAAGTACAGGTCAGATAATTCAAATTGGTAAATATATAATAAAGGATGCTATAAAAATGTGTGAAGAGCTTACAAATCATATGGATAGAGATTTTAAAGTAGCAATAAATTTATCAGAAGTTCAATTAAAAGATCCAGAAATAGTAAACTTTATAAAGAGAGAGATAGAAAAAAGAAAAGTGAATTCTAAAAATATTGAAATTGAAATTACAGAAAGTATTATTATGGAGAGTACTGAAAGAAATATAAGTATTTTAAAGCAATTAAAAAATATTGGTGTAACAATAGCATTAGATGATTTTGGGACAGGATATTCATCTTTAAATTATTTAAGAGTTCTTCCAATTGATATATTAAAAATAGATAAGAGTTTTATTGATTATATAGATAAAGATAAAAAGAGTGAATACATTATAGAAACTATAATTGAATTATCCCATAGGTTTAATTTTTTAGTTGTTGCAGAAGGGGTAGAAGAAAGAAAACAATTCGAATTTCTAAAAAATAATAGATGTGATATAATTCAAGGATATTATTTTTCAAAGCCACTAGAATTTAATGAAGTTGTAGAAGTGATTAAAAGAGAAAAAGAGGGAAAGATATTAATTTAAAAGTATGCAAGGTGAGAATATGAGGGTTATAAATAAACGATATGAGGTATGTAAAAAGTTAAAAACTTATAATGGTATTTTAGAATATGAAGTTTTTGATATGATATTCAAGAAAAAATGTAGAGTTTTAATTTTTAATAATGATACCATAACAGAAGAGATAAAGACATATTTATGTAATAATTTTCAAAGTCTAAAGAACTTTAATTTTGAAGGAATATATAATTTAGAGAGTTTACTTACAGTAAAAGAGATAGATGGTATAAATTTAGAAAAGATGCAATATGGATTTATAAGTGAAAGCTATAAGGTTGAAAAAAAATTATTAGAGTATATTTTAGAGGTTAGTGAAGAAAATGTATTTGAAATTTTATTTGATTTAATGTGTAAATTAAATACATTAAATTTAAATGGATTTATTTATTCAGATTTAAGCTTAGATAAAATAAATGTTTGCTTTACTGATGGAGACTATAGAGTGAAATTGCCTAGTATTATTTTAGATAAGATTGGAAAGCTAGAAAATGGATTTAATAAGTATAATATGACTACAGAAATTAGTAATAGAGAAATTGACTCTAGTAAAGAAACAAATATAGAAGAACTTTATAAAGTATTAAAGGAAATATTTAATATAAGGAAAGATTTTAAATTAAGAATATTAGTAGATTTACAAAAAGAAATTAAAAATAGTAAATCAGATATTGGGGAGTTAATTGATTGTTTTAATAATAAATTTTTTGCTAGATATAAAAAATTTATAAAAGAGTCAGTTGATAGGATAGAGTCTAAAATTGATATAGTAGGAAGGGAACTTGAGATTTCTAATGTACTAGATCAATACAAAAATATTATTATTGGAAATACAAATTATAAAGTTATAGTTTTTGATGGTAGTGTAGGTGTTGGTAAAACGAAGATATTAGAAGAGATAAAAAAAAGATTGGAGTATAAGTATAATACATCAATATTTTCAATTTCTAAAAAAGATAAAGAGGTAATAATTGAATCAAATAGATGTGCTAAAGAATTTAATTATACTAGAAGTTTTAGAAAAGAATTTATAAAATTTATGGATGAATTTTCTAAAAGATTAAGTAAGGGATACAATCAATCATCAATGGATGATTTTAAAGAATGCTATAAAATAATAAATACAGGTATTAAATTATTTGAAGAACATACTAGGATAAGACCATTGGTCTTGATAATAGATGATTTAGAAAAAAGAAATTATATAACAAAATTATTTTTAAAGCAATTTTTAGAATGTAGCAAGGATGTATCGAATATTATGATTTTAATTACAGTAGATAGAAGTATTGAAACTGATGAATTTAAAGAATACTATAATAATATAATATTCAATAAAAGTGTAACAGAATATAAAATAAGTATGTTAAATAAATATTATACAAGAAAAATGGTTGAAAAAATATTAAAAGCAAAAAATGAAATAAATGAAATAGTAGAAGTGGTTTATAAAGATACAATAGGTAATCCAGAATTAATAATGAAGAAGATTTTTGATATGTATAAATATAGGAGTTTAAGCATAGCTAAAAATGGAAGATGGAAATATAGAAAGATAGATTTACATTTTAATTCAATTTCATATTTAGAAGAGAAATATATAGAAAAAATTGAAGGATTAGATTTTTTTGAAAGTTCAGTTTTAAAAAAGCTAGCAATATATAATTACTCTATCAAAGAAGCGGTATTTTTAGAAAATATAATTATAACAGAAAAAGAGAAAGAAGCTTATAATAATTTAAAAAGTCAAAATGTTATAGCAGAAAGTTATGATGATAAGGGAATAAATATTGATTTTAAAGAATATTTTTATAAAAAAATTATTTATAAAAGAGTGAATAAAAAACAAAAAATAGCAGGACATTTAAAATTTATTCAGTTATTAGAAAAGAATCATAAAATTCTAAATGAGAATTATGGGGAGTTAATTTATCATTTAGAAATGGCTGAAGAATATGATAAAATGATAAGTTATTCTAAAAAATATAGTCAAAAATTAGTTGAAGAGGGTAGGTTTGAAGAAGCAATAAATCTTTATAAAAGAATTTTTGAGTATTTAAGTGAGGGAGAAAAGTTATATATAGCATATGAAGTTGGAAATATATATGAGAGGATGGAGGTATATATAGAAGCCATTAAGTTTTATAAAATGGCAAAAGAAAAATCAGTAAAACTAAGTAATTATTCATATATAATAGAAAGTTCTTTAAATATAGCTAAAATAAATATAGAGCAAGAGAACTATGAAGAAGCCTTTAAACACATGAATATAGCAAAACTTAATTTATTGAATATAGACTATAAACTTGGATATGTAAAATACTTCTTAATAAAAGCTATTTATTTAAAATATATTGGAAATAAGGAAGAGGCAATAGAGTTTTCTAATAAAGCATATATAATTTGTAAAAAATATAATTATATAGGGACTATAGGTGATATATATTTATTGTTATTTAATTATGCTATTGATGATAGAAATTATGAGATGGCAGAAAAGTATGTTTCATATTGCGAGAAAGTTTTTAAAAAAAGTATTGATGGGAAAAAGTATTATGAGACATTAGTAAATAGGGCGAAACTTTTAATAGAGAGAGATAAGAATTTAGAAATTGGAGATAGGATATTAAGAAAAATATTAAAAGATAGTATAAAAAATAAGATGGACACAGTAAAATATTATACATTAGTGGAACTTTCTAATTTAAATTTATATATTAATAAAAGAGAAAAGGCAAAAAAATATTTATTAAATGGAATTGAGTTAATAAAAGGGAATAAAAATTTAAAAAGATATCGAGAGATTTTATATGAATATTTAATATATATATCTGTAATAGAAAGAGATATAAGTGAGATAATTAAATATAAAAATATACTGATAGATTTAAATAAAAAGAGGGATAATACTATAATTTATGCATTATATTATTATGCACTAGGTGATTATGAGAATTTTAAAGAACAAATAAATAAGATAGATTTTAAAGAGTACATTATATTGAGAAATAGTATTCATTTTAGTTTTGAATTAAATATATTATTATTAAGTGCATTAAAAACTAAAAAAGAGGTAATAGAACAAGTAAATACTATTGAAAGATTTTTAAAAAATTCAAATGAGAAAAATTATAATAATAAAATGTTTGAAGTTGTAATTATATTAGATAAATTGGGATATAAAAACCTTTCTGAGGAAATATTTAGTAAATTAGAGAAGGAAATAAATCTTGCAACTATTGAAGAGAAAATCTATTTAAAATTAATAAATAGATTTAAAGGAAACTCTACAAATTATTTAATAAGTAGAAGTATAAGACTATTAACGAATACAAAAGAAGGTATGGAAAAAATAGATATATATTATTTAATAGCTGAAAACTACGAGAAAAATAGAGTATATAATTTGGCGTTTGAAAATTATTATGAAGGATTAATACTTCTTTCAAATTATATAAAAAAAGAAAGACTTGAAGATAGAAGAAAAATTTTAGGAAGTAATAGCTTTTATATGTTCTTAGAACATTTTTTATATTGTGCAAATGAAAAACTTAAAATGGGATTAGAAATAAATACATTTATAAAAACAGATTTAGAAATAGAAAACTTTTTAGAGCAAATGAAAGTAAGTAAGATGATAAAGAATAAGAAGTTTAAAAAAGTTATTATGGGAAAATATGAAAAAATATATTTAAATAATTTTGAAAATATAGAGATAGTATTGAAAAATTTTAAAGAAGATGTAATTCATAATATAGAAAGTATGATGAAATATATAATAAGGACAACTATTGCAACATCAGCTATATTGACATTAAAAAATGATGATAAAAGAGAAGTTATATATACTTATAGAATAGATAAAAAAGATGCGAGTAAAAGAATATTAGATAGAAAGATTAATGTTGAATTTTTTATAATAAGTAATGAAGATATAAGTAGTAATGAAATTTATGATGAAATTATACCAAATAATATAAAATCATGTCTCTATAAAAAATTAAAAAGAAAATATGGAGAAGGAGCTTTCTATAAAAATATTGAAGGAGAACTTATACTTATGTCAGATAAGCTTATAAATAATATAAATGAAGAAGCTTATGAAAGTATAAAAGAGTTTGAAACAACCTTATTATTTTTATTAGATCAATATAAAATTACTATAACATCTACAAGAGATAAATTAACAGGTGCTTTTAATAGAGGATATTTTGAAAAAACAATGGATAATATTATAAGAGATTTTAACTATGAAGAAAAAATATTTTCTCTTATTATTTTTGATATTGATAACTTTAAAGGAATAAATGATAAGTTTGGTCATCAAACTGGAGATATAGTTCTTGAAAAAATAGCAGAGATAGTTAAAGATACTATTGAGAAAAAAGATATTTTTTCAAGATATGGTGGAGAAGAATTTGTAATAATTTGTCCAAGCGATGATGAAGATGCTAGTTTTAGAAAAGCCGAAAATATTAGAAAAAAAATTCAAGAAGAAAATATATTAAGAGGTAGACGTGATGTAACAGTAAGTCTTGGAGTGTCTACTTATCCAAAACATTCTAAAAAAAAGGAAGAATTAATACAAAAAGCAGATCAAGCATTGTATGCTGCAAAAAGAGAAACAAAAAATGTAGTGAAAATTTGGAGTGAAAAATTTGATGGTAGAACAGAAAGTACTGATAAGCTTGCCGGAATAATTACAGGAACTTCATCAATTGATTATGAGAGAATTTCATCTTTAGTAGAAATGATAGATGTAATTAAAAGTGATATGAGAAAAGAGTTTAAATTATATAAAATATTAAGAAGGATACTAAAAAATACAAATAGTAGGAATTGTTTAGTATTTAAAGTAGATAAAGGAATTATAAAGTATGAAATGGGTATCACAGAGGAAAAAGAAGGATGGAAAGTTAAACTCCCATTCAATAAAAAGCTCATAGAAGAAGTAGTTAAGCTAGAGAAGGGAATATATGATATAGATTTAGAAGAAGCAAGGAAAGAACTAAATTCTATAGTTAAATTGAATTCTATATGTATTGTTCCATTAGTTAATAAAGAAAAAGTTACAGGATGTTTGTATTTATCGGTACCAATAAAGAAAAAAGAATTTGATTTTAAAGATTATAGCTATATAAATACGTTAGGAAATATTTTATCAATTTTATTTTAAAATATTCCCAAAAATCAGGAGTAAGACATATCCTATGAGTAAGAGGTTGACTTAGGAGGGGAATTTGTGAATAATGAAACATGGACATTAAAAAATAATTTAGGTAAAATAATAGTAGATGTATTTTTAGAAACAAATAATATAGAAAGAATGGGGAATACAAAAGTAAATTTATATAGGATAAATGGAGTATCACCACAACTTGAAGTGTCAAAGATAACAGGGCCTGATGGAAAAGTTGTTTTTGATAACTTAGCGCAAGGAAATTATAGAGTTATTGAAATAGTAAATAAAGAAGTCTATGAAAAACCTGTATATAAACCATGGAATGAAGTGAATATTTCAAATTATAATAAAGAGAGTACTATTAGCATAATAAATAGAAAAAAATAAATATACAAAGTTTTAAAAGATATTTATAAATGAAATCTACCATTTTATAATACTATAAAATGGTAGATTTATTTAAAGAAAGAAGGATGATTATATGAAATTAAGAATTAAATATTTTGAAAATGCAAAAAAATTAGAGAAAATATCAAAAGGAAATTGGATTGATGTATATGCTAATAAAGATATGATTTTAAAAGAGGGCGAAAGATATATGATTCCCCTAGGATTTGCATTAGAATTACCTAAGAACTGGGAAGGACATTTAGCACCAAGAAGTTCGACTTTTAAAACATGGGGAATAATTCAAACAAATGGTATTGGTATAGTAGATGATACATATATAGGAGATAATGACCAGTGGCATATGCCAGTATATCTTCTTCAAGGAAAAGAGTTAGAAGCGGGAGAAAAGATAACAAAAATAAATAAGGGTGATAAAGTAGCACAGTTTAGAATAATGGAAGTAATGCCAACAATTCAATTTGAAGAAGTAGAAAGCTTTGGAAATGAAGATAGAGGTGGATTTGGTTCAACAGGAAGTAAATAAAAAAATGCAAAGCCTTTTATTTTAGGCTTTGCATTTTTTTAAAGTTCACTTAAAAGTTCACTTAATTCTTCCCATTCTTCATAAAGAGATTCAATTTTTTGTGAGGTAGTTTTTATATCTTCATTCACTTTAAGAGCTTTTTCAGGGTTTGAATAAACTTCTTCTAAACAAAGGTCATTATTAAGCTTTTCTAAAAGCTTTTCTGTATCTGAAATTTCTCCTTCAATTTCTCTAAAACGAAGTTTTTTTACTCTAATTTCTTTTTGAGCAAGCTTTACTTTCTTTTCTTCAGCCTTTGCTTTTGTTTTAGTAGTTTCATTTTCAGGAGTTTCTACAGTTTGGAATCTTGTTGGTTTTTCCTTCTTTTGAATATAGTAGCTGTAATCACCTAAATATTCTTTTACTCCATCTTCTTCAAGTTCAATAATCTTAGTTATTATCTTATTTAAGAAATATCTATCATGGGAGATTATAAGCATACTTCCATCATACTCTAAAATAGCATTTTCTAAAGCTTCACGAGAAATAATATCTAAATGGTTAGTAGGCTCATCTAAAAGCAAGAAGTTAGCTTTAGATAGCATAAGTTTTAGAAGATTAATTCTACAACGCTCACCACCACTTAAAGTTTTTATTTCCTTAAAAACATCATCTCCAGTAAAAAGAAATGAACCAAGAAGAGTTCTTATTTTAGTTGTTGTTAAATGAGGAAATGAATCCCAAATTTCATCTAAAATAGTTTTATTAAGATCTAAATCTGATTGCTCTTGGTCATAGTATCCAATTTCAACATTAGCACCAAGTTTTATAAGACCTTTATCTTGCTTAATCTGTCCCATAATCATTTTTAAAAGAGTGGTTTTTCCACGACCATTAGCTCCAATTAAAGCAAGTTTTTCTCCACGTTTTAAATCAAAAGATACATTTTGAAATAATTTTAAATCATCAAAGGATTTTGAAAGATTTTCAATATGAAGTACATCATAACCACTACTTGTAGATGATTCAAAATTTATTTTAGATGGACCTCTATCTTTATCAGGGGCATCTAAACGCTGTATTTTCTCAAGAGCTTTTTCACGACTTTCAGCTTTTCTAACACTTTTTTCTCTATTAAAAGATCTAAACTTTTCAATTATTGCTTCTTGTCTTTTGATTTCAGCTTGTTGAAGATTAAAAGCTTTTAGCTTATTTTCATAATCTTTTTTCTGTAATTCTAATGATTTAGTATATGGTGCATTATAGCAATTAACATGCCCATTTATAACTTGAAATGTTCTATTAGTGACAGTATCTAAGAAGAATCTATCATGTGAAATTACAAGGAGTGTTCCTTTATAAGATTTTAAAAATTCTTCAAGCCATTCAATAGCTTCTAAATCTAAATGGTTAGTAGGTTCATCTAAAAGAATTACATCAGGAGATTGTAATAAAAGCTTACATAAAGAAAGACGTGTCTTCTGACCACCACTTAAAGAGGAAGCGGGAGTATCAAAATCTCCATCTAAAAATCCAAGACCTTTTAAGATACGATGGATTTCACCTTTATAAGTATATCCACCTTTATGAGAATATAAATCTTGAAGAGTTGTATACTTTTTTATTAAATCATCATGATATGCTTTTTGACTAGCATCATAAGGTTCGTTCATTTTAGTTTCTAAATCTTTAAGACGTGCTTCTATATTTAAAAGTTCACTAAACACTGATTCAGCTTCTTTATAGACAGTAGTAGCAGAGCTTAAATCTAAATGCTGTGAAAGATAACCAAGTGTCTTTTTCTTATCTAAAAATATTTCACCATCATCATAAGAAAGTTCTTTAGCTAAGATTTTAAAAAGAGTTGACTTACCTTCACCATTAGGTCCTATAAGTCCAACTTTATCTCCTTCATTAATGCTAAAGTTAACATCTTTTAAAACTTCATCTATTCCATAACTTTTTTTTATATTTTTACAACTTAAAACTATCATGTATAGCTACCTTCCTTTATACAATAATATATATATTATACTATGTAAGCTAAGCTATATCAATTTTACATAATTAATCTTTGAAATTTAAAAAAGTAATGTTAAAATAAAAGGTAATGATAGAAAAGAAGAGGAGAGTTTATGGGAAGTTTAGTTAGTAAAAATAAAAGAGAAAAAGAAAAAAATATTCATAATGCAGCTTATGAGCTCTTTATAGAAATTGGATTTGAAAATACAACAGTTGACCAAATAGCAAAAAAAGCAGGAGTTGCAAAAGGAACTTTTTATCTTTATTTTAAAGATAAATATGATTTATTAAATAAAATTGTTTTAAAGAAAAGTCATGGACTTGCAAAAGAAGCCTTAGAAAAAACAAGAGAACAAAAGATAGAAAAATTTGAGGAAGCTATTCTTTTTTTCACAAACTATGTAATAGAATATTTTAAAGAAAATCAAATAATGCTAAAAGTTATAAAAAAGAATTTTGGAGATGGATTATACAAAGAAGTAGAAGATGGTGAGGAAGAAGATGGAATAAGGAAAATTTTAGAGATATTTATAGAGAAGCTGAAGACTAGAGGATACACAGAAGAGGAAGGTAAACTTATAATTTATATGATTGTAGAACTTGTAGGAAGTGTAGCTTATAATGCAATAATTTTAAAAAAACCATGTGATATAGATGAAATAAAACCCATACTTTTTAAGAGTATAAGAGGAATTGTTAGGCATGACGATTAAGCTTATAGAAGAGGACTATAGATATATTAAATATAAATTTAAAAAATAGTAGCATTCAAGATAATTGAAGCTACTATTTTTTGAAGTTCGAAATTTTTAATTTTAAATTCTAAATTTAAAAAGCTATCTATCTTTAAGAAGAATATATCCAAGACTTGGTTTTCCGTTTAATAGTCCAATAATATAAAGTGTATAACTCTCATTTTTATAAAGAGAAATTTTAGGAATTCTTTTTTTTAGTCCATTAAAAGATGTACTAGATAAAAAGAAAGTATAAGTCTTTGGCGTTAAAGGGGAATAAGATGTGTTTTCTAAAAACTCTACATTTTTAAAGAGAGTTTTATTTTGCCAAAGGCTTAAATTAAGTAAGTGAGAATTAGGGGATAAATTTATAAATCTTAAGTTGCTTGTATCAGAACTAATGGATTTAAAATTATCCTTTAAATCTGCTAAATGAATTGAGCCATTTTGAGAAGTTATACAAAGAGTTTTCATCATAGTTGGAATGGCTTCAAGTTTATATGAAAAAATTGGTTTATTATTATTGGAAACTTTAAAAATTTCTATATTATAAGATCCAGGTTGAAGTGTTAAGTAATTAGTTGCCATACTAAATTTAAGATGACTAATTAGAAGCTTACCATTTGCAAAAATATTGATTTCTCCCATATCAGGAGAAGCATGTAGAATACGGATTAATGTATTAAGCTTAGGTAGTGTGTTTAATCTATCAAACATCATTCAAATCACTCATTTCTTTTGGCTTATAAAATATTGGAATATTTTGTCCTGGTTTTGGGAAAATAGTATTAGATTGATTAGTATTACATTGCTTTATCGTACTATTTATAATTTGCATCATAAGCTGTTTAGCAACAGGCATAGGAACTTTATAAGCATTAAATATACTCATAATTCTAGGCTTATATTGGATAATATTATTAAATATTATATTAGGGTTACATTTGTTTGGATATCGTGATTCTAAAGTATAGTTTTCTTCAAATTCTTTATCAAGTTCTAAGATTTCTTCATCAATATTTAAATCTAATTCACGTAAAATATCACTAGATAAAGGTATATTAGTAGAACTTTCAAAACTGTGATTAGAATTGTCGTTATATGACTTAAGATTAGATCGTAAAACATTAGAGTCGGACTCATAATAGCTAATTAATTCTTTAAGTTCTTCTTCTTTATTGTCTATATTAGAATTTATTAAAGTTTCTCTAAAATCAAATTTTAATGGATTAACAGAAGTTGCTGAAGTTCTAAATTCTTCAATAAATTCTTCAGGAGTAAAGAAACCATTATTAATACTAATATTTTCTAAAGGAAAAAATACTATATTATCATTAGATGAATTCATAAATTTTAAATCTGGATACATAATTTACCTCCAAAACATACTATAGTATAGATATATGAAAAGAGTATACTATTGTTACTTTTATAATATTCTAAAAATGGAGTTTTTAGAACAAAAAGTATATGGGTGAATATTATATTAGTGGAGGGGATACAGATGGATAAAAAGGGAAATACATTAAGAGAAGAATTTCTAGGAATAGAAAGTAAAATACTTTTACCAAATTTAGAATATAAGACTGCTATAAATTTTGATAATGCTGCGACAACACCTCCTTTAAAAAATGTAATGAATGTAGTTACAGAATTAATAGAAAGTTATGGTTCCATAGGAAGAGGAACAGGACAAAAACAAGCTATTTCAACGGAGAACTATGAGAAATGCAGGGACTATATATTAACATTCTTTAATGTACCAAATAAAAATGATTATACAGCTATTTTTGTGAATAATACTACAGATGGAATAAATAGAATAGCAAATACACTATTATGTGAGAGCGGGATAGTTTTAAGTACAAGAATGGAACATCACTCTAATGATTTACCATGGAGAAAAAATGCATTAGTAGATTATATAGAGGTAGATAACTTAGGAAGACTGGATTATAATTCTTTAAATAAAAAATTAGAAAAATATAATGGGAAATTTAAATTTTTAACTGTAACAGGTGCATCAAATGTGACTGGATATGTAAATGATATTCATAAGATTGCAAAGCTTGTTCATAGGGCTGGCGGAAAAATAGTAGTAGATGGGGCACAGTTAGTTCCTCATATGAAAATAGATATGAAGGGTTTTGAAGAAGATGATTATATAGATTATTTAGTTTTTTCAGGGCATAAAATTTATGCACCTTTTGGAAGTGGAGTAGTTATAGGACCAAAAGATGATTTTAATAGAAGTTGTCCTGATAAACAAGGTGGTGGAATAGTAGAGCTTGTTAAGGATTGGGAGATTAAATATTTAGATACACCAGAAAGAAATGAAGCAGGAACACCTAATTATTTTGGTGTAGTTTCTTTAGTAGCAGCATTAAAGGAAATTGATAGAATTGGATATGATAGGCTTTTAAGTCATGAAAAAGAATTATTTAAATATTTAAATCACTCTTTAAGTAATTTTAAAAATATAAAAATATATGGTGATACTATAAATACAAGAGATAAACTTGGAATATGTGTTTTTAATTTAGATGGTATATATCATATGGACCTTGCAAAGTTTTTATCGAGTACAAGAGCAATAGCAGCAAGACATGGATGGTTTTGTGCACATCCTTATTGTAGGAGACTTATGAGTTTAAGTGAAGAAGAGGTTTGTAAGTTTTTATATGATGAGAATGAAAAAATGCCTGGAATGCTTAGAATAAGTTTAGGACCATATAACACAAAAGAAGAAGTAGATATTTTACTAGAAGGATTAGAAGAGATATCTAAGAAAAAATAAAAGCGAAGAAAATACTTCGCTTTTTTTATACTGTAAATGCCTTGAATTTAGGCAGATGATTTTCAAAGATTAAATCTGGTGAATTTCCTATTAGAGGCTTAAAGTAATGATAAGCTTCTTCAGTTAAATTATTTCCATCAGAAGTTACCCACGAACTTGGAAGATATTTAACGTTATTGGCGATTTTTGACGCATTAACTGGAGAGAATTTTGTCTTATAAGGAATATTAGAGGTTCTTTCTATTGAAACCATAACTCCATTAAGATTATCTTTAGCATATTTTAAAGCTTCATAACCAGCTAAATAAGCTTCTTCTATATCAATTTTTGCAGCAGAGTGCATAGCACAACGTTGAAGTATACCAAGTTGTAAAGCCTTTACTCTTTTTGTAATACCAGAGTCTAAAATTATATGTCTTAAAATTTCAGATGCACCGCCAAGTTGAGCATGTCCAAAAGAATCGTCAGAGGAAACATTTAATTCAGATATAAATCTTCCAGTAGAATCCTTAATTCCTTCAGAAACAACAATAAATACTTTATTATTTTCCTTAAATTTACGTCTAACATCTTGAAGGAAATTTAATTTATCGAAAGTAACTTCTGGTACATATATAAAGTCAGCAATAGGCTTGTTGTCTATTCTAGCAAGTGTAGCTGATGCTGCAAGCCATCCTGTATCGCGCCCCATAGTTTCAAGTATAAATATACCATTATTAGTATATACAGAAGAGTCTAAATAGCATTCTAAAGCTGTTGTACATATAAATTTAGCTGCACTCCCAAAACCAGGTGTATGATCTGTATGCATTAAATCATTGTCTATAGTTTTAGGGATTCCAATAAAATTGATATTAAGGTTATGTTCCATACTATACTTAGATAGTTTAGATACAGTATCCATTGAATCATTTCCACCTACATAGAAAAATGTTGTTATATCTAATTCTCTTAAAATTAAGATTAATTTTTCATATTCATTAGAACAATCTTCTATATTTTTTAATTTATATCTACAAGAACCAAGCCCCGATGATGGTGTATATTGAAATAATTTTAAATCTTCATCTGAAAGATCTGAAAGATTTACAATATTCTTATTTAAAATTCCTTCAATACCATTTAAGCCACCATAAACGTTATTGAAAAGCTTAAGTTCCTCATTTGCTTTTATTAAACCTACAACACTTGAATTTATAACTGAAGTTGGACCTCCAGATTGAGCGATAATACAATTTGACATAATAATCTCCTTTAGTGAACATAATTAATAATATAAAGTACTCTATTTGATATATGATGTACTCTATTTAATAATATACACTATTATTAATGGAATGAAAAGAGTAAAAGAGAAAAAAATGTAAAAAATAAAATAAAGAGTGTATCTTATTAAATATTAAGTAAATAAAAAAATAATTATATTTTATTGTATTAATTAAAGAAGCTATTTAAAAAATTACAGAAAAGTGGTAATATTTTAATTAAGTAAAGTAGAGTGAAGAAGTGGAGAAGCTTATGGATATTAATAATATTTTGAAAGTTAATAACTTAAAGATAACTAAAGGAAGAAGTGAAATATTAGAAATTTTTTCTTTAGATAAAGAAAAAAGTATTAGTGCAGAAGAGATTTTCAATATTTTAAAAGGAAGAGGTCAAAATGTAAATCTAAGTACGGTATATAGAACATTAGATATATTTTTAGAAAAAAATATATTAGATAGATTTATTTTAGAGACAGGAGTGTGGGTTTATAAATTACATAGAAAAACACATAAACATATATTAGAGTGTGATGTTTGTCATAAAGAGGTAGAAGTTCCATGTCCACTAAAACAAATAGAAGAAATAGTAAAAGAGAAAACTGGGTTTACATTAACAGAACATAGTTTGAAAATGAAAGGAGTTTGTGATAACTGCAAAAAATAGGAATGGATTTTTTCCATTCCTATTTTTTTAGAAATTTTTTCAAAATTAAAACTATAATAAGTGTTATAACTGAAACTAAGGCAATAGAACCACCAGGAGCACTATCTATATAATATGAGGTAATAAGACCAACCATTATATCAATAAATCCAAAGATTATAGAGAATATAAGAGTCTTTTTAAAGTTCTGTCTAAGTTGTATTGCAGTTGCAACAGGAACAACAATAATTGAAGATATAACAAGTATCCCCATAATTCTAATTGACATAGAAATTGTAGCACTTATAACAATAGTAAAAAGATAATTTATAAGCTTTACATTTATCTTAGAAACTTTAGCACCCTCTTCATCAAAAGTTATATAAAGAAGTTTATTGAAAATGAAGAACATTATAATTAAAGAAATAATTCCAGTTCCTAAAATAAGTAAGATATCATTTTTAGTAACAGTTAAGATACTACCAAATAAGAATGAATTTACACTTGTAGATGCTTTTCCACTGCTAATTAAAATTATTGCAATACCTAAACTTAAAGTTAGGACAATAGACATAACAAGCTCAGCATATTTTTTATAATAACCTCTCAAAAATTCTATAATAATAGCACAAAGTGTAGTGAATAAAAATGTGGTTATTAGTGGATTGACACCAATAACAAGCCCAATTGCAACGCCAGCAAAAGAAGAATGAGATAAGGTATCACCAATCATAGAATGACGTCTTAGCACTAAAAATAAACCTATAAATGGACATAAAATAGAAATGATAGATCCTGCAATAAAGGCATTTTTCATAAATTCTAATTCAAACATAATATTAGGCCTCTCTTTCTAATGGGTTGATGTCATTGTTTAGTTTTAAAATAAAATCCTCTTTAGAATAAAGAGTTGGAATACCTTCTATAACCTGCACTATATGTGTTGAATTTTTTAATGCTATATCTATATTATGTTCAACTGATAAAATAGTTTTAGAATCCTTTTTATTTAAATCTCTTAATATAGAGTAAATAATTTCTACATTTTTGCTATCAACTCCAGTTGAAGGTTCATCTAAAACTATAAGGTCTGGATTTCCAATTAAAGATCTAGCTATAAAAACACGTTGTTGTTGTCCACCAGATAGACTACCAATTAAAGTATCTTTAAATTTAAGTAAATCAACTATACGAAGAACTTTGTTAATTATAGAAAAATCTTTAATTTTAAGAATCTTACAATGGTTTTTCAAAATTTCAGAAACTGAGATAGGAAACTCAGAATTAAAGTTATCAAGCTTTTGAGGGACATATCCAATTTTATTTGTATTTATACTTATACTTCCTTTAATCGGATGAAGAAGCGAAAGCATTAATTTTAATAAAGTACTTTTACAACTTCCATTTTCACCAATAATAGAAACATAAGAACCTTTTTCTATAGATAAAGAAACATTATTTATGATAAAAGGTTCTTTTCCTGTATATGAAAATGAAAGATTATTTATATTAATCAAAAAATCAACTCCTAAAAAACATTTCCAAACCATTATAAACATAAATGCGAATTATTTGCAAGAAATAAAAATTTATTTTAAATTTTTTAAGTATTCAACGTTCCACGTGTTCTTATTTTTTTTTAGACAAATTTCTAGATAGTTAAATTTATTATTTGAATCTACTCCAGAAACTTTATAAATAGATTTGTCAGTATGAGAAAAAATTAATTCTAAATTATCTATTCTAGAAAATTCAGGTTTAAATCCACTTAATAAATAATGCTCTACAGCTGTATTTGATGAAGAGAGTTTTTCTTTAGTATTTATAAATTTAAAGCATATAAATACTAAAGAGATTAAAAATAAAGTTAAAAATATAAAGGCAATACGTCTTCTTTTATATTTTTGGTTAAGCAATTTTTCCTTTCTAGTAATAGAGCTTTTTTTTGAAATTACATTTAAATCATATACCATAATAAAAGTATTCCTCCCTTAAAGTAAAATATACAATAATATTACCATATTTTACCAATAAGTAAAGAATATTTAATATAAAATAGAGTAAAATAATAGGTAGAGTTGATATTTTTATAGGTTTACCATTATAATGAAGATAATAAATATATTAGATAAGGAAAAGGAGAAATAATATATATGGATTTTTCAAGTTTAGTTTTAATGGAAAAAGATAAAGAAACAGGATTTATAACAAAAGAGCTAGGAAGTTTTAGTGTAAATGATGGAGCACTTTTTGTTAAAAGATTTTATGTTGATGATAATAAAGTTTTTTTAAAGTTTGATACAAATAAAGATGTAGAAGAATGGGAGTTCTCAGCAATTTACGATTTATTTGATGTAGATAGTTTTAAGAATAAAGGATTTGAAATTGAGGAAGATTTAGAAGAGTTTAATCCAACCTTTATAATAACTTTTCCATATGATGAAGAATATTCAGTAATGAATGAAAAGGTAAGTGAAGTTATAGAATTAATAAATGATGCTATGGTAAAAGTGTTTGAAGATATAAGAGATAAAGAAAGAGAATATACTGAAGAATAAGAACTTAAAAAAGCTGTTTTACAGCTTTTTTAATTATAATAGTATTTAAAGATAAAGGAGCGATAAAGATGGAACTAAAAAAAAGAGAAGAAATTTTAGAATGTGATAAATGGAAATTAGATAAGGTTTATAAAAACTTAGAAGAGTTTACAAAGGAATTTGATGAAGTTCAAAAAAAGGCAGGAGATTTAAAATCGTTTGAAGGAAAGTTAAATAATGAGAGTAAACTTTTAGAATATTTAAAGCTTGATGAAGAAATTTCAAGAAAAGCTGAAAAATTATACGTTTATGCTCATATGAAAAGTGATGAAGATACTTCAAATAATAAAAATCAAGGAATAAAAAATAAGATAGATAGTTATATGGCAGAGCTTTCAAGCTATGGAGCATTTTTTGTACCAGAAATTTTAGAGATAGGTGAAGAGGCTATTTTTAAAATGATAGAAAGAAATGAAGATTTAAAAGTATATGAATTTATGTTTAAAGATATTTTAAAAGGAAAAGAGCATACTTTATCTAAAGAACTTGAAGAAATGTTAGCAGGTGTTTCAGATTGTTTAAATGCACCTGATAATATTCATGGAATACTAACTAATGCTGATATGACTTTTGATGTTATAAAGAATGAAAAAGGTGAAGAAGTTAGATTAACTGAAGGAAATTATTCAGCCTTTATAAAATCAAAAGATAGAGAAGTTAGAAAAAATGCATTTAAAGCTTTATTTAAAGAATATAAGGCACTTCAAAATACATTAGGTACAACTCTTACATCAGCACTTAAAAATTATAATTTTGTAGCTAGAAAAAGAAATTATAAAAGCTCAATAGAAGCTGCATTAAAGCCTAATAATATTCCAGTTAAAGTATATGAGGAAGCTATTGAAACGATAAATAAAAATCTTTCATCACTTCATAGATATGTAAGACTTAAAAAGAGACTTTTAGGATTAGAAGAGATGCATATGTATGACTTATATGTGCCTGTAATAGAAATAGAAAAAGAGCATATAGAGTTTAATGATGGAGTAGATACAATTCTAAAAGCTTTAGATGTATTAGGAGAAGAATATATAAATATATTTAAAGAAGGAATAAATAATGGTTGGATAGATAAATATGAGAACAAAGGAAAACGTGGTGGAGCTTATTCATGGGGGTCATATGATACTATGCCATATGTGTTATTAAATTATAATTATGATTTAAATGATGTATCAACATTAGCACATGAAATGGGACACTCAATTCATTCATATTATTCAAATAAAAATCAACCATATACTTATGCAGGATATACTATTTTCTGTGCAGAAATTGCATCAACAACAAATGAATCACTTCTAATAAATTATTTAATAAATAATGAAAAAGACAAAAATAAGAGATTATATCTTATAAACCAAGAACTTGAACAAATAAGAACAACTGTATTTAGACAACTTATGTTTGCAGAGTTTGAATATTATACACATAAAATGATAGATGAAGGGAATCCTCTTACAACAGAAGAGTACTCTAAAAAATGGCATGAGTTAAATGTTAATTATTTTGGGGAAGATATGATAGTTGATGAAGAGATTGATATAGAGTGGGCAAGAATTCCTCATTTCTATTCAGATTTTTATGTATATCAATATGCAACAGGATATGCTGCAGCATCGGCATTTTCAAGTTCAATATTAAATAAAGAAAAAGATGCAGTCTTAAAATATAAAAATTTCTTAAAAAGTGGCGGATCTGATTATCCAATTGAGATATTAAAAAAATCAGGTGTTGATATGACTACACCAAAACCAATAGAAAAAACAATTGAGAGATTTAATGAATTATTAGATATGTTAGAAAAAGAAATATAGAATTAAAAGTAAACAATAAGCTTAATAGGGAGATTTTCTTTATTAAGCTTGTTTTATATATCAATTACTAAAAAATAAGAAAATTTTAAGATGGAAAAAGATAAGAGAAGTTATATAATAAGAATAGCTAATAAGAGAGGGGGAGTATTAATGAATAAATTAAATAAGAAACTTACATATGGATTTTATATTCTTTTAGTACTTACAGCAGTATATGATTTATATGCTAGAGGAGGAGAAAAAATAGGAAGGCTTTTATTAATAGGAGTAACACTATTTTTAATTAGTATTATATATCCAAAAAGTTTCTTAAAGAAATCAAGTATAATTTATAAGATAACTTTAGGATTTATATTTTTATCAATGTATTTAGCAAATGTATGGAACTTTTATGGTATAAATCATTATGATAAGTTTTTACATTTAACATCAGGTATAATACTTGGATTTATAGCATTAGCTTTTTATATGTATATGTTTGATATAAAAGAAAAGAAAGATATTAATTGTACTAAGTTAATAATATTTACAATAATGTTTTTAGTAGCAGTTGCAGGACTTTGGGAAGTATGGGAGTTTACAACAGATTCATTATTTAATTTGACAGCACAAAATGGTCTAGATGATACTATGTGGGATATAATTTTAGGAACACTTGGCGGAGTGGTTGTATTAATTCCAATAGTATTATATTCAAAGGGGAAAAAAATAAAATTAATTGAAGAATTTGTACAGAATGTTTAAGGATGCAGAATTTGCATCCTTTTTTAATTAAAAAAAGAGAAAATAATTTTGCAATATATTCTTAGATGACGAGCGAAGAGAAAGTTTTAGAAGATATGCTTTTATTTTAGCTATATCTTCATTTAGAAATAATTTTTTTAGGTAGTTTTCTTCAGAAGAAGATAAATTTAGATATTCTTCAATGAATAATTTATAAGAATTCATTGAATTATTTTTATGAGTAGTTTTTAAGATATCTAAGAAGTTATAAAAATCTAAAAAAGATTTGTTAAAAAGAATATCATGTCCTTTTTCAAAAGCTTCCTTTGAATATTCTAATAAAAAATATTTATAGCGATTAAATTCTTTGTTTAAATTATCTAAATCTCTATTATTTAAAAGTAAGTTAGTAGATTTAAAAGCCGAAAAATCTTTATCCTTAACTTCCAGCATAATATCAAAATTATAAGAAGAGGTTAGGTTAAGGTAATCATTTAAAATAGGAATACTTATAGTGTTAGAATGGGAACCTATTTTTTTATTTAAAGCTTGCTGACTATAATGGACCTTAGGAATGCCATGGGAAGAATCCCAGGTGTTGAAGGCTAATTTAAAATCATTAAGTGAAGGTTCTGTTTGTTCTTTACAAAAAAAGTGTAAATTATCTAATACCACTGGGAGATTCGTTTTATGAGAAATATTTATAACATCATATAAAGAATAATTTTTCTCATCATTTTCAATGATTAATCTATCAATAATTTTTGTATCTAAATTTTTACAAGCAGAAATAAATCGCTCTATGGCAAAATCTTTCTCACCATAAACACCACCAATATGTAAAATAAGTTTATTTTTTTTATCAATGCCTAAAGAATCTAAAAAGTTACAATGATAAGTTAAATCAGAAATAGATTTTTCTAAAATAGTTTTATCGGGTGTATTTAATACTGTATATTGTCCTGGATGCATAGAAAGTCTTATATTATTTTCTTTAGCAAAGTTTCCTATAGATAAAAGTTTTTCTTTAAATATATCCATCCATGGGAAAGTATTAATTGTGTGGCTTGCAAAGGGAATAATATCAGAGCTTACTCTAAACATATGAATATCATTATTTACGTTATATTTCAAAATATTTAATAAATCAGATAAATTATTTTCAATACAAGTTTTAAGAATATCTTCTGAATAATTTTTAAGAAGAAACTTTCTAGTAGTTTTATATTTAGTTCCAAGTGGAATACAAGCATATCCAAAGTTCATAAAAATCCTCCTAAGTTCAATAAAAATATATAGAGTATATTATTCCAAAGTAATAAGGATATAATTCAAAATAGTATTGAATTAATAAAAATAATATTAATTTAATAAAATACTCTGAAAAATATTGAAGTGATAAAATTTATATGAACAAATTATTTTTATGGAAAAAAATTTAAAAAAGGTGTATTATATAAATAAATCAAAGACAAAGAAATAAAAAGGGGGAATTGCCATGAACGGTAAAGAGTATGTACAAAGCGTATTAGAAAAAGTAAAGGAAAGAAATAGAGGAGAAGTAGAGTTTATTGATGCAGTAACTGAAGTTGTAAACTCATTGGCTCCTGTATTTGATAAGAATCCTAAGTTTGTTGAAGCGGGACTTTTAGAGAGAATAGTAGAGCCTGAAAGACAAATAATGTTTAGAGTACCTTGGGTTGATGATAGTGGAAAGGTAATTGTAAATAGAGGATTTAGAATACAGTTTAACAGTGCTATAGGACCATATAAAGGCGGACTAAGATTCCATCCTACAGTAAATGCAAGTATTGTTAAGTTTTTAGGCTTTGAGCAAATATTTAAAAACTCATTAACAGGACTTCCAATAGGTGGGGGAAAAGGTGGATCTGACTTTAATCCTAAAGGGAAATCAGATAATGAAGTTATGAGATTTTGTCAAAGCTTTATGGCAGAGTTATGTAAGCATATAGGAAATGATTTAGACGTACCGGCAGGCGATATTGGTGTTGGTGGTAGAGAGATTGGATATATGTATGGATATTATAAAAAACTAAGAAATTTGAATACACCAGGAGTTTTAACAGGAAAAGGATTGACTTACGGTGGAAGCTTAGTTAGAACAGAAGCTACAGGATATGGATTAGTATATTTTACAGAAGAAATGCTTAAAGATAATGGAACAAGCTTCTTAGGAAAAACAGTTGTAATATCAGGTTCTGGAAATGTTGCAATTTATGCAACAAAAAAAGCAACGGAACTTGGAGCTAAAGTTGTTGCATTAAGTGACTCTAATGGATATATTTATGATGAAAATGGAATAAACTTAGAAGTTGTTAAAGAGATTAAAGAAGTTAAAAGAGGAAGAATTAAGGAATATTTAGAGAAAGTACCAACAGCTACGTATGTAGAAGGATACAGAAATATCTGGGATGTGAAATGTGATATAGCTCTTCCATGTGCAACACAAGGTGAAATAAATAAAGATGATGCAGAGAAATTAATTAAAAATGGAACAATTTGTGTTTCAGAAGGAGCAAATATGCCATCTACTTTAGATGCTATTAGTGTATTTTTAGATAATAAAGTGATGTTTGGACCAGCAAAAGCTGCAAATGCAGGAGGAGTTGCATGTTCAGCTTTAGAAATGTCACAAAATAGTATGAGACTTTCATGGACTTTTGAAGAAGTTGATGAAAAGTTACAAGATATAATGATTAATATTTATAAAAATTCAAGTGAAGCGGCTAAAGCTTATGGAGTAGAAGGAAATATCGTGGCAGGAGCAAATATTGCAGGATTTATGAAAGTTGCTGAAGCTATGATGGCGCAAGGAATAGTATAGAAGATGGAGTCTAGTAGGAATTATATTTTTGCTAGACTCTTCTATGATATAATAAAAATTGAGAGAACGCTTTATATTAAATAAATTAACATAAAATTTTAGAAATTTGAGATTGGTAGGGAAGAATTTAGAGTGAGTGAGAAAAAGAGGTAGTTTTAGATAAAAATAAGATAAAAATAAGAATTAGATACTTGATTTTTAACCTATATTGAATTATATTTAAAAGGACGTACATTTATAAATAAAATAGAGAAATGAATGGGGAAATAATTTCCATTTGTCATTTAGGAGTGAATTTAATGGGAAACGTTATTTATGGTGTAACAGCTATATTTCAAGTACTAGTATTTCTTATAACTATGTATTATTTAATATTAGGTATTATAGGTTTAGCTAGAAAGAAAGATGTAAAAGACTATACACCAAGAAGAAAGTTTGCGATGATAGTTGCAGCTCATAACGAAGATGTTGTAATATCAGGTATTGTTGATAGTATGAAGAAGCTTAATTATCCTAAAGATATGTATGAAGTATTTGTAATTGCAGATAATTGTACAGATAAGACAGCTGAAATTGCTAGAGAACATGGTGCAAAGGTATATGAAAGAGTTAACAAGGACAAAAGAGGAAAAGGATATGCTTTAGAGTGGATGTTTGCAAAGCTTTTTGAAATGGAAGAACAATATGATTCTATTTGTATTTTTGATGCAGATAACTTGGTACATGAAGACTTCTTAAAAGAAATGAACTCAAAGATGTCAGAGGGTTATAAAGTTGTACAAGGATATATTGATAGTAAAAATCCAAACGATTCATGGATAAGTGCAGCATATTCAATAGCATTTTGGTCACAAAACAGAATGTTCCAATTAGCAAGAAGAAACGTTGGTTTTTCAAATCAACTTGGAGGAACAGGATTTGCTATAGACACGAGTATCTTAAAAGAGCTTGGATGGGGTGCTACTTGCTTAACTGAAGATTTAGAATTTACATGTAAGCTTGTATCAAATGGTGAAAAAGTTGGATGGGCACATGATGCTAAAATATTTGATGAAAAACCACTAACATTAAAACAATCTTGGGCTCAAAGAAAAAGATGGATGCAAGGTTTTTCAGATGTAGCTTCAAGATATTTCTTTAAGCTAACAAAAAAGGCTATAAAGGAAAGAAAGTGGTATATATTTGACTGTGCCTTATATGTAATGCAACCTTTTGTTACATTATTATTAGGTATATCAGCAGTATTAACTGTTATCCAAGGAATGTTACATACATCAGGAGTTTTTACAATAGCAAGTATGTTTAGTGATGTAGGTTGGAAAGTGTTCATAATAGCGCAATTTATACTTACTCCATTAGTAATGAGATTAGAGAAAAAAGTATCAAATGGATTTTTTATAGTGATATTCTTATATTCTCTAAATGTTTTTCTAGTTCCGATAGCTGCAAAATTTATTCCTTCAGTACATGGTTGGATAATTGCAGGAATAGTATACAATGTAATTTTCTTACTAGGAACATTATTGATTTTAGGAAAGAAGGATTTCAAGTTATTTTATAGATTTATATTATATGGACTATATACAATATCTTGGATTCCGATTACAATTCAAGGTATCCTTGATAAGAATAAAAAAGAATGGAGTCATACTAAACACGTACGAAATGTTGAAATTTGTGACTTGTAATGATATTTAAGGTCTGCCTAAAGGGCGGACCTTAAATATTTTTATATGTTTTTTAAAAGTGCAATATATGATAATATATTAATATTATAATTAGGAAGTGGTTTAAATTGTTTAATATAGTAGATTACGAAGAAATAATGAATGATGAAAATTTAATTTTTGTGGATGTTAGAAGTCCAAAAGAATTTGAAGAGGCAACAATAAAAGGTGCAATAAATATTCCGGTATTATTAGATAGTGAAAGAGAAGAAGTTGGAACTCTATATGTGAGAAATAGTGTAGAGGAAGCAAGAACTAAAGGAATTGAATTTATAAGTAAAAGACTGCCGGAGATTTTTGAAAAATTTCAAAATTTATATTCAGTTGAAAGAAAAAGAGTTGTTATATTTTGTGCAAGAGGTGGAATGAGAAGTAGTAGTATACATTCTCTTTTATATTCTTTAGGATTAAAAGTTTATAAATTAAAAGGTGGCTATAAAGGATATAGAAGATATATAAATGATCATTTTAATGAAGTAATAAAAGATGTAAACTTTATAGTCTTATATGGAAAAACTGGAGTTGGAAAAACTGAATATTTAAAAGAGTTAGATAGAAGAGGAATAGATATTTTAGATTTAGAAGGTGCAGCTAATCATAGAGGTTCTCTTTTAGGGTCTGTATCTATAGGAGAATGTAATACGCAGAAAACTTTTGAAGCAGAAGTTTTCCATGCACTTCAAAAAAGAAAATCTAATTTGGTTTTTACAGAAGGTGAAAGTAAAAGAATAGGACGAATAATAATACCAGATAATATTTGGGGAAAAATTATGAATAGTAATAAAGTATGGATAGAGGATTCTATAGAAAACAGATGTGATTTATTAACTAAAGAGTATATTCAAGATAAAAATAGTGTAAATGAACTTTTAGAAGCAATGGATAAAATAAAAAAATATTTAAGTGTGAAAAAAGTTGAAGCATATAAAGATATGATAAAATCAGGAAATTATAAAGAGGCGTGTATAAATCTTATGGAGAATTATTATGATCCAATGTACTTAAATGGTTTTAAAGAAAAAACATTTATAGAATCAATAGAAAATAGTGATAGAGATAAAACATTAGAAAAACTTATAGAAATTTATAAGAAATTAGAGCCTATATATAATCCGAAAGAAGAAGTTATAGAAGAGGATGTAGAAGAAAGTAAGTAAAGGAGAGAAAAGGATGAATAATAAGAACTCATATGATGTAACATCTTTAACATCATTAGAAAAATTAGAACCAGTAAGAGTTAGACCAGGGATGTATATTGGGTCTACTGGGACTAAGGGTTTACATCATTGTGTTTGGGAGATATTGGATAATGCAATAGATGAAGTATCTAATGGATATGGAGATAAGGCTACTGTTATATTAAATAAAGATAAAAGTGTAACGGTTATGGATAATGGACGTGGAATACCTACAGGAATACATCCTATAAAAAATAAGAGTGGTGTAGAGATGGTGTATACAGAATTACATACAGGGGGGAAATTTGATAATAAGAACTATAAAACTTCAGGAGGATTACATGGAGTAGGAGCAGCAGTTGTAAACGCCTTATCAAAATGGGTTGAAGTTGAAGTACATCAAAATGGAAAAATTTACAAACAGAGATTTGAATATGCATATGATAAAGAATTAAAAAAAGATATGCCAGGAACACCAGTAACAAAACTTGAGGTTGTTGGGAAATGTAAAGATACAGGAACTAAAATTACATTTCTTCCTGATAAGGATGTTTTTCAAGTAAATGATTTTAAGTTTGACATAATAGACGAAAGACTTCAAGAACTTGCATTCCAAAATAAGGGGATGAGACTTGAGCTTATAGATAATAGAAAATCAGAAGTAGTTAAGAAGGAATATTATTCAGAAAGAGGACTTTTAGATTTTATAGAATATTTAAATGAAAGTAAAACACCTCTTCACAAAGATCCAATACTTTTTGAAGGTAGTAGAGAAATTGGAGGAATAGCTATGGAGGGAGAAGTTTGTATGCAATTTACAGATTCCTCAACAGATAATATAGCAAGTTATGTAAATAATATTCCAACTACAGAAGCAGGAACTCATGAAACAGGGTTTAAAACAGGAATGACAAGAGCATTTAAAGAATGGGCAAGAAAACTTGGACTTGTAAAAGAAAAGGATAAGGAATTTGAAGGGGATGACTTAAGAGAAGGAATGACTGCTGTAGTTAGAATTAAAATTTCTAATCCAGTATTTGAAGGACAAACAAAAACAAAGCTTGGAAATAATGAAGCTTATACTATGATGAATGAACTTGCATATACAAAGCTTTGTGAGTGGATTGAAGATAATAAGGAACTTGGAACAAAAATTATAAATAATGCACTTGCAGCAGCGCAAAGAAGAGAAAAAATTAAGAAAATAAATGAAGCTGAAAAGAAAAAGATTGGTAAAGGAACAGCACCACTTGCAGGAAAAGTAGCTGTATGTACAGGAAAAGAGAAAATATATAATGAATTTATTGTTGTAGAGGGAGATTCAGCAGGAGGATCTGTAAAACAAGCAAGAGATAGAAGATTTCAAAGTATTATGCCATCAAAGGGTAAAATAATGAATACTGAAAAGCAAAAGCTTGAGAATGTACTTGCATCAGAAGAACTTAAAATATTTAATGCTGCACTTGGTACAGGTACTTTAGATAATTATGAAGAAGATGATTTAAGATATAACAAAATAATTATTATGAGTGATGCTGATGTAGATGGATATCATATAAGAACATTATGGATGACATATATTTATAGATATATGAGACCACTTATTGCAAATGGACATCTTTATTTAGCACAACCTCCTTTATATAAGGTGTATAAAAAGGTTAAAAATAAGGAAGTGTTTGAATATGCTTATTCAGATGATGAATTAGATGACGTTAAAATGAAAATTGGGCAAGGTGCTTTAATTCAAAGATATAAAGGTCTTGGGGAAATGAATCCAGACCAACTTTGGGATACAACATTAAATCCTGAAACGAGAACACTTATGCAAGTTACTATAGATGATGCAGCAAAAGCAGAAAAAATGGTTTCATTACTTATGGGTGATATAGTAGAACCAAGAAGAAAATATATGTATAAATATGGTGAGTTTTAAGAAGGAGGGATTTTAAAATGGCTAAAAAGATAGAAAATAAGATACCAGTAGATAAAAATATTATCCGAGTGCCACTTGAAGAGGCAATGCCTGATAACTATTTACCTTATGCAATAGAAGTAGCTAAAGATAGAGCACTTCCAGATGTACGAGATGGATTAAAGCCAGTTCATAGAAGAATACTTTATGGAGCATATATGTTAAAAGCATATCCAGAGAGACCTTACTATAAATCAGCTAGGATAGTTGGGGACATCTTAGGTAAGTATCATCCTCATGGTGATACATCGGTATATGAAGCAATGGTAATATTAGCGCAAGAGTTTAGTACAAGGAATCCCTTAATTGATGGACACGGAAATTGGGGATCAATTGATGGGGATGGTGCTGCCGCAATGAGATATACTGAGGCAAGACTATCAAATATTGCAATGGAAATGTTAAAAGATATAGAAAAAGATACTGTTGAAATGGTACCAAACTATTCAGATAGTGAAATGGAGCCTAAGGTTCTTCCAAGTAGATATCCAAATCTTTTAGTAAATGGGGCATTTGGAATAGCAGTTGGACTTGCAACTAATATTCCACCCCATAACTTAGGAGAGGTTACAGAAGGTGTTTTAGCTTATATAGATAATAATGAAATAGATACAAAGGGCTTAATGGAATATATAAAGGGACCAGACCTTCCAACAGGTGGAATACTTATAGGGAAAAAGTCTCTTCTTGCAGCTTATGAAACTGGAGATGGGAAAGTGAGCTATAGAGCTAAAACTAATATAGAAACATTAGAAAATGGAAGACTTGGAATAGTTATAAGTGAGTTTCCATATAGAAGAAATAAGGCAAGAATCCTTCAAATTATATCAGAGATGACAGGAGATAAGAAGCATTCAAAAGTTTTAGAAAGTATTACTGATATAAGAGATGAATCAGATAGAAATGGAATAAGAGCTGTTGTTGAGTTTAAAAAAGCAACTGATGAGAAGACAGTAGATAAAGTATTAAAGTATTTATTTAAAAAGACAGACCTTCAATGTAATATAAGTTTTAATATGGTAGCTTTAGCAGATGGTAAGCCAGAAAAAATGGGCTTAAAGAAGATGATAGAATATTATGTAGAGCATCAAAAGGAAATAGTATTTAGAAGAAGTACTAAAGAATTATCTATTGCAGAAAAAAGATTCCATATTGTAGAAGGTTTTATAAAAGCAATTGATGTTTTAGATCAAGTTATAAAAACTATTAGAGGTTCAAAATCTAAAAAAGATGCTGCAGTTAATTTAATGAATGAATTTGAATTTACAGAAATTCAAGTTAATGCAATATTAGAAATGATGCTTTATAGATTAACAGGTCTTGAAATAAATGTATACAAAAAAGAATATGATGAACTTTTAAAAACTATTAAAAGATTAAAAAAGATACTTGGAAGTGAGAAAGAACTTTTAAAAGTAGTAAAAAAAGAGCTTATAGAAGTAAGTGAAAAATATAAAGATGATAGAAGAACTAGAATAATAGAAGATGATAGTGAAGCTAAAATTGATATGGAAGAATTAGTTGTAGTTGAAGACATAATGGTAACTATTTCTAATGAAGGATTCATAAAAAGAATGCCTCACAAAAATTATTTAAGATCTAATGCTGATGAAAAGGAAATTGACTATAGAGAAGGGGATTTTCTAAGATTTTTAATTCAATCTAATACGAGAGATACACTTCTTATATTTACAGATAAGGGGAATATGTATCAAACTAAGGGTATTAATATAGTTGAAGGTAAATGGAAAGATAAAGGTGAAAGATTAGAAGACATTACTAGAGGTCTTGACTTAGAAAAAGAAAAGATAGTAAATGTAATTTCAGTAACAACATTAAACCCAAGTAATTATCTTCAGTTCATAACAAATATAGGAATGATAAAAAATACAAGTTTAGATAATTTTAAAACAAGTTACTCAAAGCTTCAGGCTATAAAATTAAAAGAAAATGAAAAATTAGTAAAAGTAAATTTATTTAAAATGGAAGAAAAGGAAACCTTCTTGAATGTTATAACTAAAGAAGGGTTAAAATTTGACTTAGAAATTGGTGAAGTAGAAAATACGCCGAAAAATCTTTTAGGTAAATTTTTATTTAATTTATCTGAAAATGACGAAGTTATAAGTTATGAATATAAAAAAGAATTAGAATTTAAAGAATTTGGAATAGCCCTTGGAAATAAAAATATATTTAAATTATCAAGTAGAATAAGTAGGAATGATAGACTTAAAGTGTACACAGATAATTTAAGTGAGTTACTGTTATTTACAGATAAAGGAAATATGTTTAAGATAAAATCATTTATGTTAGAGAAAGTAATAGAAGAGGATATAGCTTTAAATAAGATAGTTGATGGATTAGAAAAGGATGAAAATATAATAAAATTATATTCTATAAAAGAGTATAAGGAAGATTTGGGAGTGTATGCAATTACTAAAAAGGGAATAATAAAGAAAACATCATTAAAAGAATTTGAAGGTGATTATACAAGTGGAGGCTATTATAAGCTAAAAACACAAGATGATAGAGTAGTTATAACATTTATAAATTCATTAAATGATGGAAATATTATTATGCTTACTAAAAAAGGTGTTATTATAAAATTTAGTGCAAATGGTATAACACATATGGGAAAATTTACATCAGGAGTTACAGGAATAACATTAAAAGATGGTGAAGAGGTAGTATATGCAAATCTTTTAGAAGATGACTATTATGACCTTTCAGTAATAACTAAAGAAAAGGTTGAAAACAAAATATTTATAAAAGACTTAAAATTACAAAATAGAGCAGGTAGAGGTTCAAGTGTAATTGAAATGAATATGGATGATGAAGTTAAGACTATTCAATTAATAAAAAAATAATGAGGTGAAGACATGAAAAAAATTGGAGTGTTATTAAGTGAAGGTTTTGAAGAGATTGAAGCACTTACAGTAGTAGATGTTTTAAGACGTGGAAATATTGAATGTGTAATGATAGGCGTAGAAAACTTAGAAGTAACAGGTGCACATAACATAAAGATTTTAGCAGATAAATGTCTAGATGGAGAAATAAAAACATATGATGGTATAGTTCTACCAGGTGGAATGCCAGGGTCTAAAAATTTAAGAGATAATGAAGTTATTATAGAATTAGTCAGATATATGAATAAGGAAGAAAAATTAGTTGCAGCAATTTGTGCAGCACCAATAGTTTTAGAGAAAGCTAATATTATTGAAGGAAGAAAAGTTACATCATATCCAAAGTCACTAGTAAATGAGGAGTTAGTAGAGTACTTAGAGAAAAATGTTGTATTAGATAAAAATATATTAACAAGTAGAGGGCCAAGTACAGCATTAGAGTTTTCATATGGAATTTTAAGATATTTAGGGTTGAACGAAGAAGCAGAGAATTTAGAAAAAGGAATGCTTTTTAAAAGTGAATAGGGAGAAATAGATGAAAGAGAAGTGGCTTTTAAAGAATAAAAAGACTGAATTTTTGAAATTATCTAAAGAGTTTAATAAAGAAGGAATGCTTACTTTAAGACTTTTAAGTAATAGAGGAATAGACAGCATGGAAAAAGCTTCTCTTTTTCTTTATGGAGATATAAAAAATATGCATGATAGTTATCTTCTTAAAGATTTAGAGGAAAGTGTTCAAATAATAAAAGATGGAATAGATTCTAAAAAAAAGATTGTAATATATGGTGATTACGATTGTGATGGAGTTTGTAGTACAAGTATATTATATAAAGGATTTAAAAGATTAAATGCAAATTTTAAATATCATATACCTAATAGAGAAAGTGAAGGATATGGTATGAATAAAGATAGAATAAGAAAGCTTAAAGAGGAAGAAACAGAAATTATAATAACATGTGATAATGGAATAGCAGCATTTGAAGAAGTAGAACTTGCAAAAGAACTTGGAATGACTGTAATAGTAACAGATCACCATGATATTCTTTTTGTTGAAAAAGATGGAATTAAAATAAAGAAAATGCCAAGTGCAGATAGAGTAATAAATCCTAAAAGAGAAGATTGTAGATATCCTTTTAAAAATCTTTGTGGTGCAGGAGTAGCATTTAAATTTATTCAGGGTCTTTATAGAGCTTATGGAATTGAAGAGGAAGCTGTTAATCTTTTAGAATATGCAGCTATAGCTACAGTATGTGATGTGGTTGATTTATTAGATGAAAATAGAATTATTGTAAAAGAAGGATTAAAACGTATGAATAATACGGATAAAATAGGACTTAAAGAATTAATAAAAGTAAAAGAATTAGATAATAAAGAAATAAATGAATATCATTTTGGATTTGTAATAGGTCCTTGTATAAATGCAACAGGAAGGTTAGAAATTGCAGATATTTCAGTAGAACTTCTTATTTGTGAAGAGGAAAATAGAGCAAAAGAATTAGCTAAAAGGTTAGATGAGTTAAATAAAATAAGACAAGATTTAACGGTAGAAAGTGTTGAGAAAGTTAAAGAGAAAGTTTTAGCAGAATTAGAAGAAAAAGATAAAGTTATTGTAGTATATGAAGGAAGTATTCATGAAAGTATAGCAGGAATAGTTGCAGGACGAATAAGGGAAAGTTATAACTTACCAACGATAGTATTAACAAAGGGTCATGAAATGCCAAAAGGATCAGGACGATCTATTGAAGAGTATAATATGTTTGAAGAACTTAGTAGATGTAAAGAACTTATGGAGAAGTTTGGAGGTCATCCAATGGCAGCAGGACTTTCACTAAAAGAAGAAAATATAGTTCCTCTTAGAAAGAAGTTAAATAAAATATGTACATTAACAGAAGAGGATATAATACCCAAAACATTCATAGATACAAAACTTTCTTTAGAAGATTTAAATTTTGAAATATTAGATGAGATAAATAAGATGAGACCTTTTGGAAAGGCTAATAATTCTCCAACATTTGGAGAAAAAGCTATAAGTGTGAAGAAAATTTCATTTATGGGAAAAGAAAAACGATTTTTAAGGTTTAAAATAGAGATGAAAAATGGTAAAACTATAGATGGAGTAAATTTTAATAAATATGACGAATTTAAAGAAGGGTTTGAAGAAACCTTTGGTGAAGAAGAGTTTTTAAAGTTACAATACTCTGGAGGATACTGTAATTTCAAAATGGATATAATATATTATCCAGATATAAATGAATACATGGGAAACAAGAAAATCCAATTAAATATTAAAAGCTTTAGATTTAGTTGATAAGGAGTGAACACTTTGAAAAAGTATAAGATAATAATGACAGGAGGAGGAACGGCAGGGCATGTTACGCCAAACTTAGCTTTAGTTCCATCCCTAGAGGAATTAGGATTCCAAATAAAATATATTGGAAGTAAAGATGGTATGGAGAAAGATATAATTAAAAAGGCAGGTTTACCATACTATGGAATATCATCAGGGAAGCTTAGAAGATATTTTGATGTTAAAAATTTTACTGATCCATTTAAAGTAATGAAAGGGATTACACAAGCATTAAAAATATTAGGAAAAGAAAAGCCTGATATTATATTCTCAAAAGGAGGGTTTGTAACAGTACCTGTAGTTATAGCAGCATCTATTAAAAAAATACCTGTAATAGCACATGAATCAGATATGACACCAGGGCTTGCAAATAAACTTGCGGCTCCATTTTGTGATAAGTTATGTGTAACATTCAGAGAAAGTTTGAAACATGTAAAGCCTGGAAAAGGTGTTTTAACAGGTAGTCCTATAAGACATGAAATATTAAATGGTTCAAAGATTTTAGGGAAAGAAACTTGTGGATTTACTGATGATAAAGATATTATTTTAGCAATGGGAGGAAGTCTTGGCGCTAAAATAATAAATGATGAGGTAAGAAAAAATTTAGACGAAATTTTAAAAGAGAATAATATGATACACATCTGTGGAAAAGGGAATTTAGATAAAAGCTTAGAAGGAAAAAAGGGATACAAGCAATTTGAATATGTTAGTGAAGAATTACCTAATTTAATGCAAGCAGCTGATTTCATAATTTCAAGGGCGGGCGCAAACTCAATATTTGAATTTTTAGCATTAAAAAAGCCTACGCTATTAATTCCGCTATCTAGGAATCAAAGTAGAGGAGATCAGATTTTAAATGCTAATTCATTTAAAAAAGAAGGATTCTCTTTAGTAGTAGAGGAGGAAGAATTAGTAAAGGGTGGATTAATGAGTGAAATATGTATGTTAAAAAACAGTAAACAAAAACTATTAGAGGCTATGAATAAAAGTCAAATGAATGATGGAGTTAAAGGAATAATAAACCTTATTATGACTACGATAGAGAAAAACCAAAAATAAAAAATATATATGAATAAAAGGAGAAAAATGACTCATTTTTTTCCTTTTAAAACTTGCAAAAAAAAAAAAGTGATATATAATAATAAGAGATAGGAAGTACTATGTAGGAAGATAGAAAAATCTGATTATATAGTATATGTGGAAAATCCACATACTATTTAGATAAATAAAATTCGATTTTAAATGTTGAAATTTAATTTTATTTATTATAGAAAAAGTTTTAAATAAAATATCGCTTTATTTAAAGAGAAATCTAAATTTATAATTTTTTATAATGAAAGAGGGGTCACGCGATGAGAAAAATGAAAACAATGGACGGAAATACGGCAGCAGCTCATATTTCATATGCATTTACTGAGGTAGCAGCAATATTTCCAATCACACCATCATCACCAATGGCAGAACATGTAGACGAGTGGGTTGCTAAAGGAATGAAAAATATTTTCGGGCAGCCAGTTAAAATTGTAGAAATGCAATCAGAAGGAGGAGCTGCAGGAGCAGTTCATGGAGCGTTACAAGCAGGAGCTTTAACAACTACTTATACAGCTTCTCAAGGATTATTATTAATGATACCAAACATGTATAAAATGGCAGGTGAATTATTACCGGGTGTTTTCCATGTTGCAGCTAGAGCATTAGCTACATCATCATTAAGTATATTTGGAGATCATCAAGACGTAATGGCAGCTAGACAAACTGGTTGTGCTATGCTTGTTGAAGGTTCAGTTCAAGAAGTAATGGATTTATCAGCAATAGCTCACTTAGCAGCTATTAAATGTAAAATGCCATTTATAAACTTCTTTGATGGATTTAGAA
>NZ_JBOGCC010000234.1:0-4808 GCF_051656525.1 Clostridium sp.
GATTTATATACCTTATAAAGCTAATAAAATCGTTAAAGCTATAGACGATTTATCCAGGTACTCATTTTTAAAAAGCTAGTAAAATCAAGGTTTTATAACTTATAAAAAAGTGAAGTTTTTGTATAAATTGTATAATTTACCCAACATAAAAACTTAGAAAAATAAAAAATAAAATTACAAAGGAGAACTCATGATTATATACATTTATGACATAAAAACCTTGCAAATAGTAGCAAGACCAATTGTAAACTCATATGGTGAGTTTAAAGATAATCCAACAAAGTTTTATCCTAGTTGGGATATGTCTGATCACGTTTCAACTGAAGTAGAATTTCAAAATCCGATATTAGATTCTGGAGTAATTAGAGAAAAAACTAGAGAAGAGTTAATTCTACTAGATAATAAAACTGAATTGCTTCTGGATGGAGAATATATTGAAAATAATAAAATTATAGTAGTGGTTGCTCCTGATAATTTATTTAAAAAAGTATGGAATAAAACAACTAATGCTTGGGAAGAAGGAGCAACTCAAGATGATGTTGATAAAGAAATGAATAGATTAATAGATGAGTTCATAGAACTGTCCGAGCAAAAAGAAAAGTATATTAAATATGGTTTCGAAACTTTCGAAATCGAAAAAAAGATAGAAGAAAATATAGCAAAAAGAGATTATCTGTCTAAAATAGGGGTGGTAAAATGAGAGTTACCAAAGAATGGCAAGAGATAGAATTTAGGATGTGTACACTGGTAATACCAAGTATTCCAGGAGTTAGAATTAAAGCTTCAGAAACTAAACCGATTGGAGAGGTTGGGATTTTGTTTAGCGGAAAAGTAGAACCATTTTACAGTGGTCAGAAGCTATGGGCTAAGCTGCCATCATACGCTAGTCAGGAATCTATAGAAATGACCGTAGAAAATTTTATATAGGCGACAAAGTTAGAAAGGTTTACTTTGTTGCCTTGTCAGAAGCAAGTTTGCCATTTTATTTAGATGGATATTTAATATAGGGAGGGATATAAAAAATGATTGGTTTTCCAAAAAGAATTGCAACTAAACAAGACTACTACAACATAAAACAAATGGTGATTAATGGGGAATTAAGAGAGAGTGATTTTAAAAATTATTTAAATAATTTATTGGAAGATAGAAATATAAATATTCCTATCTTGGAAAAGGTTGATAATTATATAATGATCCCTCATAACCCAGAATTAACTTTAGAGGATGTTACAGGAGCTTTAAATATAGAAACTATTCAAAATGGAGAAGATTCTACAACTAAGATAACATTCGCAGAGCCATATACATTTGATGTTTTAACAATCGCAAATAAAAACTCTGAGTTAGATAGATTAGGAATAGATATTAGCGAAATTATGGAGGTATACAATGGCTAGGTATTTAGTTAATGACACATCTAGAATAGACGAAAGAGCAAGACTTACAGCAGAAAAAATAGCTACACTATCTCAGGAGATAATAGCTCCTAAAAAAGCATATATCGAATATGTCTCACCAGGAACTTTAAAAATACTACCAGGTACAATTATAACTGTTAAAGAGTCTATTTTTATACTTGATAATGAAAAAATATTAACTGTATCAAATTTAGATTCTGGATCTAACTTCCAAGATGGAAAAGATTATTATATTTATGCTTGTGATAGAGGCGGGAAGTTAGATGAAGAGTATAAAATTTCTCTTAATTCTACTTTTCCTGCAGGATATACAGCAAACAATTCTAGAAAAATTGGTGGTTTTCATTACGGGGTTTGTAGAAAAATATCTGATAATTTAAATCCAGTAGGAACTGATGGAACAGAATGGAGTGCAGGTTGGGAAACAAATACAACTTTAGATATACTTAAATTCTCTGTTTGGACTACTCAACATAGACCAAAATCAGAACCAGAAGGAATGGTTTATGTAGGTAATAGTCTATGGGTTGACATTTATCAATCTTCAGGGCCTTCAACTAAATTAGTGTCAGTAAAAGGTGTTAATCCTGTAACTGGCTCTGAAGGGTTTAACTGGTATTTGTTTAATGAGGCATTGTCTAGAGTAGGCAAGAGAATGTTAAGTTTTGATGAGTGGTATAAAGGTGCGCATGGCTCTCCAAGAGGAGAAAACAATAACGATATGGCATGGACTGCTGGAAGTAACACAGCCAGAACCCTAACTGGTAATGTTGTTAATGCGGTTAGTGTATTTGGATTAAAAGATTGTGTTGGAAATGTAAATGAGTGGCTATCTAATCTAATGGTTAGGCCAGCTGAAACTGGTTCTTGGGGTTGGAAGAATGCTCAAAGTGCTAACTACAATGGTAAAACAGTAAATAAAGGTAGTTTATACCTTTATTACGCAGATGGACTAGCTGCGCTTATCGCTGGTGGCAATTGGAATAATTCTACGAATGCTGGGCCTTCGTGTGTGTATGCGAGCGGTTATCCGTGGCATGTGAATAGCAGCGTCGGGTTGCGTGGTGCCTCAGACTCTCTGTAGTCTGAACTCTGTTGTCCGTAGCTGGAAAGCTGCGGACTTAAATTAAAAAGTATTAGGAAGGTAACAAAATGATAGCAAGAGTTTCACATCTTAGTGTTGTACAAAAAGTTTATGATTTTGAATTATACATCTATGATATTTTAGAAAAATTTCCTAGATCTGAAAGATACGCTATGATTACAAGATTAAAAAATACATTAAGAGAATTAATAAGAAGATTAATAAAAGCTGGAGAATCAGATAAAAAGAAAGGGCATCTATATGATGCAGATTGTGAGTTGAAGTTTTTGAAATATGAGTTCAGACTTGCAAAAGATTTAAGGTATATAAGTTTGAACAGATACAAAATAATAAGTGAGAAACTAAATGAAGTCGGGTCTATGCTGGGAGGCTGGATAAAGAATCTTGCTTAAATAATAAATTAGGTTTTTGGCTCTATTGGTTTTTAGCTGCGCTTATCGCTGGTGGCAATTGGAATAATTCTACGAATGCTGGGCCTTCGTGTGTGAATGCGAACAATTATCCGTGGAATGTGAATAGCAACATCGGGTTGCGTGGTGCCTCATGACTTCTAGTCAAACAAAGTTATAAGTTTAAGGATTTATAGCAAGGGCTTTATATATTTATAGAGAGTCAAGAGTCAAAGACCTGTCCGAAAGGCAAATTATAAAAATAAAAGCTATTCCTAGTAAGAAATTGAAAAGAATAGCTGAAAAATTTTAGGAGAACAATGAAAAGAACAGGAAATCTCTACGATAAAATATATGATTTTAACAATTTACACAAATCTTATTTGTTAGCGAGAAGATCTAAAAGATATAGAAATGAAGTTTTAAGATATACAGATAACCTTGAAGAGAACTTAATAATACTTCAGAATGAGCTTATATGGAAAAGCTATGAGCAAGGAGATTATAGAACTTTTAAAGTGTATGTTCCAAAGGAAAGAACCATAAAGGCTTTACCATTTAAAGATAGAGTATTACAACATGCAGTAAATTCTGTTATAGAGCCAGTATTTATTAAAGGGTTCTATGAACATAGTTATGCTTGTTTAAATGGAAAAGGAGCGCACAAAGCTTCTAGAGTTCTAAAGACATGGTTATTTAATTCAAAACATAAAAATATGTATTATCTAAAATGTGATGTTGCAAAATACTTTGATAGTATAAATCATGCTATTTTAATAAATATTTTGGAAAGTAAAATAAAATGTCCTGATACATTAAATTTATTAAAACATATAATAGATAATGGAACTGGAGTTGGTATTCCAATTGGGAACTTAACATCGCAGACATTTGCAAATATTTATCTAAATGAATTTGATAAGTTTGTAAAACATAAATTAAAAATTAAACATTATATAAGGTACATGGATGATTTTATTATATTAGATGAATCCAAAGAAAATATACATAGGTATTTAAATGAAATAGAAAGCTATTTAAGCTCAAATTTAGCCCTGAAGCTAAATCACAAGACAAGAATAGCCCCTGTTTTCAAAGGCGTTGATTTTGTAGGTTACAAACATTTTATAAATAGAATAAATTTAAGAAGAAGTACATGGATAAGGCAAAAGAAACTAATTAAAAATATGTTTAAAAAATTAAAGCAAGGTAAAATAACAACAGATGAAGTTAGAAGGAGTTTATACAGCATATTAGGGCATTTGCAACATGCTGATGTGTATTTGCTTAAAAAGAATATAGAAACAAAATTTAAGCAGTTAAGGGAGGGTTTGTGATAATAGTTGATGAAGTTTTAAAAATAATTAATAAATTTATTCCAGATAAAAATACTCAAAGTCAAATGGAAATAGAATTAAAAAAACTAGAGGTTGAGGATTTTAGCAACAAAAGAGGAACTAATCTAGAAAAGGCAGTTAGCATGGTTTTTCCAACAATCGCATTTATATTTTGTGCATTTTTAATAAGTAACTTAATAGGAATGTGGATAGGGTTTATATTTAAAATGCAATCTCCAATATTTCCTATAGACGATAGGATGTATCAAATAATAATGGTCTATTTAGGAGGATTCTTTGGAAATAGAACTGTCAAAAGTTGGAGGGGAGAAAAATAAAAAATATATTTGAAAATTTGCTTAATTATATACAAAATTCAATTTTTTGGCTTAGTGCAGGTTTTGTGAGTGCTATTGGTGGAATAGATGGAGATATTAGAGTCTTGTTCTATCTAACGATAATAGATTGTATTACAGGGTTTTTAAAGGCAATCAAAGAAAGGAACGTTTTGTCTAAAAATATGTTCATAGGATTTATAATAAGGAAGCCAGCCATATAT
>NZ_JBOGCC010000235.1:0-15080 GCF_051656525.1 Clostridium sp.
CAATTGAAGATATTTCATTAATGAGAAGTATTCCAGGGATGATAGTTATAAATCCAGCTGATGCAGTTGAAACAGATGCAGCAATTAAAGCTATTGCTGAAATAAACGGGCCTTGCTATGTAAGATTAGGAAGAGCAGCAGTTAATATAATTAATGATAGACCGGAATATAAGTTTGAAATAGGTAAAGGAGTTACTTTAAAAGAAGGTAATGACGTAACTATTATGGGGACTGGAATTATGGTTGATGCAGCTTTAGAAGCAAGTGAGATATTGAAAAATGAAGGCATTAATGCAAGAGTTATAAATATTCATACTATAAAACCAATAGATGCAGAACTTATTGTTAAAGCAGCTAAAGAAACTGGTGCAATAGTAACAGCTGAAGAGCACAACATAATTGGTGGATTAGGTTCAGCAGTAGCAGAAGTAGTTGCTGAAAACTGTCCAGTGCCAGTATTAAGAGTTGGAGTTAAAGATACATTTGGGGAAAGTGGATTACCAAATCAACTTTTAGAAAAGTATGGATTAACTGCTAAAGATATTGTTGAAATGGCAAAAAAGGCAATAAATTGCAAAAGATAAGATAAGTATGTTATAACAGTATAGAGAGAATCTATACTGTTATTTTTATGGATAAAATTAAAAAAGGGGTAAGGGGAAAACAGATGAGAGAAAAACTGAGGGAATATTCAATTATTACAATAGGGATGATAATGGTTGTTATAGCCATTCAATTCTTTTTTATACCTAACAATATAACAGGTGGTGGTGTTACAGGAATATCAGTTGTTATATGTGAATATTTTAAAGGGTTAAATGTTGGTTTAGTAATGGGAATTCTAAATATTATTTTATTTGGAGTTGCATTTATTTTTATAGGAAGAAACTTTGGAGGAAAAACTATTTATGCTGCAATGGGGATATCAGGTATAAGCTGGATTGTAGAAGAATTTTTTACACCAGTTGCATTAACTAGTGATTTAATGCTTGCAACTATTGCAGGAAGTTTACTTTTAGGTGGAGGTCTTGGAATTGTTTTTACACAAGATGCATCTACTGGAGGAACAGATATTATAGCTAAGATTTTAAATAAATTTTTTCATATTGATATGGGAAAAGGTATGCAAATGGTAGATATAGTGGTCGTTGTTGTTAGTGGAATAACATTTGGAATTGAAAAAGCAATTTATGCTGCTATATGTGTTCTTTTAACTGGAATAATAATTGATAAAGTTATTTCAGGATATAGTACATGCCATCAAGTAATAATTTTTACGAATAAAACAAAACATATAAAAGAATATATTATTAATGATGTAGACAGAGGTTGTACTGTATTTACTGGTGAAGGTGGTTATACAGGGGATAAGAAGAATGTAATATATTGTGTTTTGGGAAGGTCACAACTGATGAAAGTAAAAAGATTTATAAAAGAACATGAGCCAGATGCCTTTGTAACAGTAAGTGAAGCACATGATGTTGTAGGAAAGGGCTTTGGTACAATAGAATAAGAGGAGGCATATATGCAAAAAGATATAGTTAAAGATTATATTATGATTACTTTTGGAATAATTTTAGTTGCAGTAGGAGTAGATTATTTTTTTGCACCAAATGATTTAGCAGCAGGTGGAGTAACAGGGCTTGCAATTGTTATTAATAAGTTTCTTCCTTCAATTGACATTGGATTAATAACATTAATAGTAAACTTAATATTATTTGGAATAGCATTTATGTTTATTGATGGAAATTTTGGAGGAAGAACTATTTATGCAAGCATACTATTATCAGTGATAATATGGTTTATAGAGAAATTTTTAAATCCAGTTGCACTGACACAAGACTTAATGCTTGCAACCATATTTGGAACATTAATTTCAGCTATTGGAATGGCGATAGTATTTAATGCAAATGGGTCTACAGGTGGAACAGATATAATTGCAAAGCTTTTAAATAAATATCTTCATATGGATATTGGAAAAGGTTTATTAGCTATAGATTTTTTAATTACACTTGCAGCAGCTATAACTTTTGGATTAACTTTAGGATTTTATGCAATGCTTAGTGTAATACTATTAGGTATTTTAATAGATAAACTGATAGAAGGATTTAATGTTTGTAAACAAGTTATAATAATTAGTGAACAAAATGAAGAAATAAGTAGATTTATTATAGGTGAAATAGGACGTGGATGTACTTGTCTAAAAGGCTTTGGAGGATATTCTAAAGAAGATAGATTTGTAATATATACGGTTCTTGGAAGAAGTGAGTTCATAAAACTTAAGAATCATATTCGAGAGATAGATAAGCAAGCATTTATAACAGTTGGAGAGGTTCATGAAGTTTTTGGAGAAGGATTTGATAAAAATTAAAAATAAGGAAATAATTTGTAGGTAAAAGAAAAATTTAATAAATTTTTATACAAATATGAATAATCTATGTGTTATAATGAAATTTATAATGGACAAGAAGGGATTTTTGTTTAATTCTATAAGGAGTGTAAAATAATGATTGAATTTAAAAATGTATCAAAGATTTATGATAATAATGTAAAAGCACTTTCAGATGTAAATGTAACTATAGACTCAGGAGAGTTTGTATTCTTAGTTGGTCCATCTGGTGCAGGTAAATCAACATTCATAAAGATGATATTAAAAGAGGTTGAACCAACAAGTGGTACAATAGAAGCGACTGGTCAAAATTTAGCAGATATAACTAGGGGAAAAACACCATATTACAGAAGAAAGATTGGAATGGTATTCCAAGACTTTAGACTTATACCAACTTTAAATGTTTATGAAAACGTAGCGTTTGCTATGAAAGTTGTAGAAGCATCCCCAAAAGAGATTAGAAGAAGAGTTCCAATGGTATTATCACTAGTTGGATTATCTCACAAGTATAAAATGTTTCCTAATGAATTATCTGGGGGAGAGCAACAAAGGGTTTCATTAGCTAGAGCTATAGTTAATAATCCTGCAATCTTAATTTGTGATGAGCCCACAGGAAACTTAGATCCACAAACAGCAAATGAAATAATGGATTTATTAGATGATATAAATAAAGCTGGAACAACAGTATTAATGGCAACTCATGCGCAAGAAATCGTTAATGACATGAAGAAGAGGGTTTTAGCTATTGATAAAGGTGTGATTGTAAGAGACGAAGAGAGGGGTAGATATACTGATGAAGATTAATACAGTAGGTCACTTTATAGGTGATGCTTTTAAAAGTTTAAAAAGAAATAAAACTATATGTTTAGCTTCTATAATAACTGTTCTTATTACTTTCTTTGTTTTGGGGATATTTGTTTTAGTAAGTAAGAATGTAGGTTTAGCTTTAAATGGAGTTCAATCAAAAGTTGAACTTAAAGTATTTTTACAAAATGAAATAACAATGCCAGATCAAAGGGCTTTAGAAATTAAGCTAAAAGATATGCCACAAGTTAAAGATGTACAATATGTATCAAAAGAACAAGCGTTTATTAATTTCCAAAAAAGCTCTGAAAATAATAAAGGATTATTAGAAGGGTATACTTTAGCAAATAATCCATTCCCAGCATCATTTACTGTACAATTGAAAGTGCCAGAAGATGCACAGACAGTTGCAAATGCAGTGCAGAATATGCCAGGGGTTGATAGTATAGGAAATCAACAAGACTTAATAAATACAATAACTAAGATAGTAAATGGAGTTAATATTGTAGGAGGAATTCTATTCTTAATATTAATTGGAGTTGCAGTATTCTTAATTATGAATACAACAAAACTTACTGTTTACTCAAGAAGAAGAGAAGTTGGAATAATGAAATTTGTTGGAGCAACAGATTGGTTCATTAGATGGCCATTCATTATTGAAGGAATGATTATAGGACTGGTTGGGGCGGTGTTATCAACATTGCTGATAGCAGGAGCATATCAAGGATTCTTTACATGGATAACAAGTAAGATGTTATATGTAAATATAGTAGGAACATCATATATATTCACAACATTGCTATGGATATTTGCTATAGCAGGAGCTGCAGTTGGAGGAATAGCGAGTTATTTCTCATTAAGAAAGTTCTTAGTAGTATAAAAAAGATATGAAATTAAATACAGTATAATGTATAATAAACTCAGTGGATAAATTTCACTGAGTTTTATTTTTATGGTTAAAATGGAGAAAAAGGGGAGATATATGAAAAATAAATGGGGTAAGAGAGTTATTATAGGTCTTAGTGGAGTATTAATTGCAGTGGGATGTTTTTCTTTAGGAAATATAGCGGCAACTAAGGGATTAGTATTAACTAATATAAGTTCTAAGGTAAAAAATGCTATGCAAGAAATGAATAATACTGAAAAATATAGTGAGTTATTTGATGTAAGAAGTGCATTAATTGCAAATTTTGATGGTGAAGTTGATGATACTAAATTATTAGAAGGGGCAATAAAGGGAATGACTAATGCATTAGATGACCCTTATACTATTTATATGACTAAGGAAGAATATAAAAGTTATAATGAACAAAATTCAGGGGAGTATGTAGGGATTGGAGTATACATTGGAGTTGAAGATGGAAAGGTTGAAATAATAAATCCAATGGAAGGCTCTCCAGCAAAGAATGCAGGTCTTAGAGCTGGTGATAAAATAATAAGTGTTAATGGTGAGAAGATAGGCAGTGACACAGAAAAAGCAGGAAGTTTAATAAAAGGGAAAGAAGGAGAAGAAGTAGCTTTAGAAATTCAAAGAAAAGGTGAAAAGACTCTTAAAACTTTTAAAATTAAACGTGCACCAATTGAAACAGAAGACGTAACAGGAGAGATGATAAATAAGGACATTGGTTATGTTAGTATTACAGGATTTAATTTAGGTGTAACAGAAGATTTGAAAAAACAGATACAAGAGCTAAAAGGTAAGGGGATGAAAGGTTTAATCTTAGATTTAAGAGGAAATCCGGGAGGATACTTACATGAGGCTGTTGGAATTGCATCACAGTTTATAGAGAATGATAAGACTATAACTTATACAATTAATAAGTATGATAAGGAAGTTGTAGAAAAATCAAAAGGTGGAGATGCAATTGGAATGCCATTAGTAGTTTTAATTGATGGTGGAAGTGCAAGTGCATCAGAAGTTGTGACAGGTGCATTGAGAGATTATAAGGCTGCAACAATAGTTGGAATGAATAGCTTTGGAAAAGGGATAGTTCAAGCACCGGTAGAGTTTAAGGATGGAAGTGCATTAAAGGTAACTATTTCAAAGTACTATACGCCAAATGGTGAAAATATTCATAAGACTGGAATAGCACCAGATGTAATAGTTGAAATTCCAGAGGAAGTATTGAATAAGCCATATAATAGAGAGGCAGATAGTCAACTTAAAAAAGCAATAGAGGTTATGAATCAAAAAATAAATTCTTAGGGAGGGGCTAAAGTGGGGTTGGTTATATATACATTAAAATCCCTAGCGATAGTTGTAGTTAAACCATTTTTTCTAGGAGTGTTGATAATATTATCAATTATTTTTTACACAAAAAATAGAAAAGTTTCTAAAATGCAAAAAATGATTTCTGGGGAGAGTGTAAACTCTCCTTTAGAATTGACATTATCTCAGTTAGTATTAGGAATTTTAGCAGGATTACTGCTTGGATTGTTATCTAATGGACTTGGAATTGCATTTAAACAGAATTCAGGAATACAAATAATTTTTATAATATCAATAATACTAATGTTTATAAAGCCACGGTTTGGAGCATTTGCATATAGTGGTTCAATCCTTGGTATATTTAGTATTATATATGTTCATTTTATACATAGAGGAAACATAAATGAACCTTTTAGAATAGACATAGTAGCGTTAACAGCATTTATAGGAATTTTATACATAACAGAAGGAATTTTAGTTTTAATAGATGGAAGTACAGGTTCTGTTCCTGTGTTTTCAAAAGTTGGAGGAGTAGTATATGGAGGATATGCTTTAAATAGGTATTGGTTTTTACCTATTGGGTTACTTATTTTTGTAACAAGTAACTCTGTATCATCTTCAGTTGTACATAGTGTTTCTACTCCAAGTTGGTGGCCAATATTATCTAGTCCTAGTACAAAATTATTAATGGAAACAAGTATAGCAATTATGATGACTTTTTATGGAGTATTAAATTATTCCGGAATTACTTTTACTAAAACTAAGGCAGAAAAACGAAGAGAGTCAGGGATTATAATTTTCATATATGGCTTGGTTTTATGTGGTTTATCGCAGATAAGTAGGTTTGGAGTAATTGGAGAAGTTGTTGTATTAGTATTAATACCAGTCCTATATGAAGTGATGTTAGATATCCAAAGAAGAAGAGAGAGAAAGCGTAAAAAGAAATTTTATAGTCTTCCAGGAAGAGTATGTATTATGGAAGTTGTTCCAAGCTCAGTTGCATATAAAGCGGGAATAAGAGCAGGAGATATTATAAAGAATATAAATGGAATAAAGGTTAAGAGTGAGAAAGAAATATATATAATGAAGGATTATGTTTATAGTGAAGTAAAAATGACAATCCTAAAAAAGCATAGAGAATTAGAGATAACAGTAGAGAAAGACTTAAATAAAGGGCTGGGATTATTAGTAATACCAGTTTCAGAGTTAAATAAAAAGAATTTCGCTGATATATTAAAAGTGAAACAGGAAATGTTGAAGAAATAGATAAGAGAGAGGTGAATTTAAAATGGATACTTTTAAAATAAAATCAAAATTTAAACCTATGGGAGACCAACCACAAGCAATAGATACATTAGTGAAGTCTTTAAATGATGGAAATAAATATCAAACTCTTTTAGGGGTAACAGGTTCAGGTAAAACTTTTACTATGGCAAATATTATTGAAAGAGAAGGAAGACCTACATTAGTACTAGCACATAATAAAACACTTGCAGCACAATTATGTGCAGAGTTTAAGGAGTTTTTCCCAGATGCTATAGTAGAATATTTTGTATCATACTATGATTACTATCAACCAGAGGCTTATGTACCACAAACAGATACATTTATAGAAAAAGATGCATCAATAAATGATGAGATTGATAAATTAAGACATTCAGCAACATCAGCACTTTTTGAAAGAAGAGATGTAATTATAGTAGCATCAGTTTCGTGTATTTATGGTCTTGGAAATCCAGATGAATATAAGAAACTTACTATAAGTCTTAGAAAAGGTATGGAAAAGGATAGAGATGACATAATAAGAAGTCTTATATCTATACAATATGAAAGAAATGATATTGATTTTTCAAGGGGAACTTTTAGAGTCAGAGGAGATTCTTTAGATATTATTCCTTCATCACAGTCTAATAAGGGAATAAGAGTAGAATTCTTTGGAGATGAAATAGAGAGGATTAGAGAGTTTGATGTTCTTACAGGAAATATAATAGGAGAAAGAGAACATGCGCACATAACACCAGCATCTCACTTTGCTGCATCACAAGAAGTTATAGAAAGGTCTATAGGAAAGATTGAAGATGAACTTGAAAAAAGGCTTATAGAATTAAATTCACAAGATAAACTTTTAGAGGCTCAAAGATTAAGGCAAAGGACTAATTATGATATTGAAATGATAAGAGAGATGGGATATTGTAGTGGAATAGAAAACTATTCAAGACTTCTAGATGGAAGACCTGCAGGTTCACCACCAAAAACATTAATAGATTATTTCCCAGAAGATTTTCTTATGTTTATAGATGAAAGTCATGTAACTCTTCCACAAGTTAGAGCGATGTATGCAGGAGATAAATCAAGAAAAGATTCATTAGTTGAATATGGATTTAGACTTCCTTGTGCATATGATAATAGACCTCTTAAATTTGAAGAGTTTGAAGAAAAAATAAATCAAGTAGTATTTGTTAGTGCAACACCAGGAAAATATGAGAAAGAACATGAAATAGTAGTTGCAGAACAAATAATTAGACCGACAGGTCTTTTAGATCCACCAATAGAGATAAGACCAGTAACAGGACAAATTGATGATTTATATAGTGAAATTTTAAAAACAACAGAGCGTGGATTTAGAACATTAATAACTACATTAACAAAGAAAATGGCTGAAGATTTAACTAAATATTTAACTGAGCTTGGAATTAAGACTACTTATATGCATTCTGATATAGATACAATAGAAAGAATGAAAATAATAAGAGATTTAAGACTTGGTGAGTATGATGTATTAGTAGGAATAAACCTGTTAAGAGAAGGGCTTGATATTCCAGAAGTTGCATTAGTTGCAATATTAGATGCAGACAAGGAAGGATTCTTAAGATCAGAAACTTCTATGGTTCAGACTATAGGAAGAGCAGCTAGAAATGCAGATAGTAAAGTTATAATGTATGCAGATAATATTACAGGTTCAATGGATAGAGCTATAAAAGAAACTAATAGAAGAAGAGAAATTCAAATGGAGTATAACAAAGAGCATGGTATAACTCCAAAAACAATAATAAAAGATGTTAGAGATGTTATAGAAGCAACTAAAGTTTCAGAAGAGGAAGCTAAGTATGAAGCTAAGGAAGAAAAGAAATTAACTAAGAAAGAAAAAGAAAAGTTAATTAAGGAATATACTGATGAAATGTTAGATGCAGCTAAAAATCTTCAATTTGAAAGAGCGGCAGAACTTAGAGATATAATTGAAAAGCTTAAAAATAAATAGATTAATAGAAAAAGAATGACTTAGGGTTAAAAGAGTCATTCTTTTTTAAAAATAATTAAAAAATTTACTGCTTGTTCAAAGAAAATACTTTGATTGTCAAAATATTTTTATTATACTTCTTAAGTAATACAAAAATAAAAATAGATAGGTGATTAAATGAAAGCAGTGAAAAAGGTATGGAGAACTCTTATTATTTTAGGAATAATACTAGGTTTAGTAATTTCATTTGTAATGCAAGTATGGATAAAACCAGATATTGTTAATCCTATAGGTAGAGTTTTAGGATACTTTGATTATTTTACTCAATGGAGTAATATATTCGTTTTAGTTTGGTTTATAAATGATACGTTTTTAGATAATAGAATAAAATTATTTAATAAAAGAGGAGTTAGAGGAGCACTAACTGTGTACATATTAGTTGCAGCAGCAGTATTTTGGTTAATACTAAATGCACAATGGAAGCAAGTTGGATGGGATAAGTTTGAAACGTGTATTTTACATGGATTTACTCCATTGATGTTTGTATTAGATTGGTTATTTTTCTATCCAAAAGGAACATATAGATATAAACAAATATTTAAATGGGAAATATGGCCAATTGCATATATGATATTTGCTATAGGAATGGGTAAAATAACAGGATACTTCCCATATTCATTTTTTAATATAGATAAGCAAACACCAATGCAATTTATAGGAAGTATGAAATATGTAGTATTAGCATTTATTTTATTCCCAATAATAATAGTAACAGTAGATAAAATATTATATGCTTTAAATAAGTTAAGAGGAAAACAGTTAAATTTAAGCTTTTTAGAAGGATATGATGAAGAAGTAGCAATTTAAATTAAAAAGATTATCATTTCAGAGAAATATTGAGATGATAGTCTTTTCTATTTTCAAAAGATTGTAAAGAATTTGAGTTTAGAGATCATTATGATAAAATGGAAATAAGATCATTATCTCAACAAATAAATTTATTTAAAGTTGCTGATATGAAATTAAAATATACGAAAAAAATATTTGAAACTAATTGAAGACCTTGCAAAATAGGCAGGAGCGTCAATTGGTTATTCAAGATATTTGCTGAAATTTTTAAATATGTACTTTAAAATAGAAATGGAGAATGAGAAAATCTATAGGTAAGAGAGATGGCACTTTAGATGAATATGTGTATATGAGTATAATATTGAGATTAGGGATCTAGAAAATGAAATTAGTAAAGGAATAACTTTTAGAGAGATAGAAGTATCTATTCTATGGAGAAAAAGATAACTTTACTAGGATATAGAAAGGTGATTTAGTATTATGGAATGTGTTAGAAAAGTTACGGAAGATTTATATTGGGTTGGAGGAAATGACAGAAGATTAGAATTATTTGAAAATATTCATCCTATTGAAAGAGGAGTCTCATATAATTCATATCTTTTATTAGATGAAAAGACAGTTCTTTTTGATACTGTAGATTGGTCAGTATGTCGTCAGTTTTTAGAAAATATTGAATATGCTTTAGATGGAAGAAGATTAGATTACCTAATAATTAATCATATAGAACCAGATCATGGAGCATCTCTTGAAGAAATACTTTTAAGATATCCAGATGTGGTAGTTATAAGTTCAGAAAAAGCATTTATGATGATGAGACAATTTAATTTTCCAGTTAAAGATAATGCTATAGTAGTAAAAGAAGGAGATATGCAGTGTTTTGGTAAACATAAAATTACATTTATGGCAGCACCAATGGTACATTGGCCGGAGGTTATGGTGAGCTTTGATGTAACTGATGGAGTATTATTTTCAGCAGATGCATTTGGTTCCTTTGGAGCTTTAGATGGGAAAATTTTTAATGATGAAGTGAATTTTGATAGGGATTGGTTAGATGATACTAGAAGATATTATACTAATATAATAGGAAAATACGGTCTTTATGTTCAAAAACTATTGAAAAAAGTTTCTGATGTAGATGTAAAAATAATTTGTCCATTGCATGGATTGGTATGGAGAAGTAATTTAGGGTATATTTTAGATAAATATAATAAATGGAGTAGTTACGAACCAGAGGAAAAAGGTATATTAGTAGTCTATGCATCTATGTATGGAAATACAGAAAATGCAGTAAATGTACTTTCAACAAAATTAGCTGAAAAAGGAATGACAAATGTATTTGTATATGATGTTTCAAAAGCTAGCATGTCGAATCTTATATCAGAAAGCTTTAGATTTAGTCATATTATTTTAGCATCAGTAACATATAACTTAGGGATATTCCCACTTATGAAAAATTTTCTAATGGATATGAAGGCATTGAATCTTCAAAAAAGAACGGTAGGAATAATAGAAAATGGTTCATGGGCACCAAGGGCTGGGTCTAAAATGAGAAAAATATTTGATACTATGAAGGATATGACAATATTAAATGAGCAAGTAACAATAGTATCTTCATTAAATGAAGTAACAGAGAATAAATTAGATCAATTTGTTGATGATATTTTAAAAACGATGGAAGATTAACTTGAATAGAGCTAAAAATTTTTGATTATAGAAAATAATATAAAGATAGAGAAAAGATGATATAATTTAAAGGGAAAATGGTTTAGTTAAAATTAGGAGGATATTATGAAAGAAGTAAATATTAAGGAATTAAGAGAAAAAGCAGAAGGGTATTATCAAAGAGGAGAATTTTTTTGTTCAGAAGCAATAGTTAAAGTTTTAAAAGATGAATTTATGCCTGAGATTAGTGATGATGTAGTTAAAATGGCATCAGGATTTCCAGTAGGAATGGGAAGAGCTGGGTGTACTTGTGGTGCATTATCAGGTGGAATAATGATACTTGGAATGATGTTTGGAAGAAATGAACCTAGTGGAGCTGAAGTTGCAAAAGCAATGGAATTAACAAGAGAATTACATGATAAATTTAGAGAAGATAATAAGAGTACTTGCTGTAGAGTATTAACAAGAGGAATGACACTTGGAACTCCAGAGCATAAAGTACAATGCGTTAGACTAACAGGAGACGTTGCAGAAGAAGTTGCTAAGATGATAATTAGAGAGCAGAGCAAATAATAGTTAAGAATTTAAAATTAAGAATTAAGAATTATGAGGGATTGGCGGTGCCAATCCTTTTTTGAGAGCTCAAAATTTATTGGGAATAAATTTTTTGTAGGAAGAGCCAATAGGTTAATTATTCAGTGAGAAAATAGGAACTATAATTATAAAATGATGCAGGTTAGAAATGAAAAAATTCTTAATTTTACATTCTTAATTCTTAATTAAAATATGTGTTATAATTAGTATTTGAAGAATATTTTCTAATATAAGTAAATTAATGTTTGTATTGAATTTAGTAAAAAAGCTTACAATAAAATATAGAGTATAAAGTGATAAGGGAGGTATGAAAAATGAAAGATAAGATTATTATTAAGGGTGCAAAGGTACATAATTTAAAGAATGTTGATTTAGAGATTCCAAGGGATAAGTTAATTGTTTTTACAGGGCTTTCTGGTTCTGGAAAGTCATCTTTAGCTTTTGATACTCTTTATGCAGAGGGACAAAGAAGATATGTTGAGTCTCTTTCAGCTTATGCAAGACAGTTTTTAGGGCAAATGAATAAGCCTGATGTCGAGTATATTGAAGGGTTATCTCCTGCAATATCTATAGATCAAAAGACAACTAGTAAAAATCCACGTTCTACTGTTGGAACTATAACAGAGATTTATGATTATTTAAGATTATTATATGCAAGAATAGGGATTCCACATTGTCCTAAGTGTGGGAAGATTATTAGTCAACAATCTATAGACCAAATTATAGATAAGGTTATGGAGTTTCCTGAGAAAACTAAGTTGCAAATTTTAGCTCCTTTAGTTAGAGGAAGAAAAGGAACTCATGAGAAGATTATAGATAACGTAAAGAAGAATGGTTTTGTTAGAATTCGTATAGACGGAGAAGTATATGAGATTGGTGAAGATGAAATTAAGCTTGATAAAAATAAGAAGCATAATATAGAAGCTATTGTTGATAGAATAGTTATTAAAGAAGGAATTGAAAGTAGACTTACTGATTCTATTGAAACTGCATTAAAGCTTGGTGAAGGCCTTGTTATTGTAAATGAGGTAGGAAAAGAAGATACATTATATAGTGAAAAGTTTTCTTGTCCTGATTGTGGAATAAGTATAGAAGAACTTGCACCAAGAATGTTTTCATTTAACTCACCTTTTGGAAAGTGTGATCACTGTGATGGACTTGGAACATTAATTGAAATAGATGAGGATTTAGTTATTCCTGATAGAGGATTAAGTATTAAAGAAGGTGCTATTGCATCTTGGGGTGAAGGAAGAACTAAGGAAGATTCTTGGACATATGCTATTTTAAAATCATTAACTAAGAAATATAAATTTAAATTAGAGACACCTATAAAAGATTTAGATAGAGAGATAGTTGATATAATTCTTTATGGAACTAATGGAGAGAGAGTTAAGGTTGATTATGTTAAGGATGGAATTAAGGCAACATACAATGTAGCATGGGAAGGTGAAATTAATTCACTTCAAAGAAGATATATGGAAACTAATTCTGATGTAATTAAAGGTGAAATTGAACAGTATATGAGTGATAATCATTGTCCTAAGTGTAAGGGAGCTAGATTAAATAAGGAAGCTCTTGCAGTAACAGTTGGGGATAAAAATATTTTTCAATTTACAGAAATGCCAATAAGAGAAGAGTTACAGTTTATAAATTCTGTTAAGTTAAGTGAAAAAGAGGCTATAATAAGTGACCAAATTTTAAAGGAAATAAAGAGCAGATTAGAGTTTCTTTTAAATGTTGGTCTTGATTATTTAAATCTTTCAAGAAGTTCTGGAACATTATCAGGAGGAGAATCACAAAGAATAAGACTTGCAACTCAAATTGGTTCAGCTCTTATGGGAGTATTATATATTTTAGATGAGCCTAGTATAGGACTACATCAACGAGATAATGATAGACTTATAGGAACGCTGAAAAACCTTAGAGATGTAGGAAATACAGTAATTGTAGTTGAACATGATGAAGATACTATGAGAGAAGCTGACTTTATTGTTGATATTGGACCTGGTGCTGGCGAGCATGGTGGAAAAATTGTTGCAGCAGGAACTTTAGAAGAGATAATGAAAAAGGATAATTCTATAACTGCACAATATTTAACAGGAAAGAAAGTAGTGGAAATTCCTAAAAAAAGAAGAAAAGGGAATGGAAATAAGATTTCTATTGTAAAGGCTAGTGAAAACAACTTAAAAAATGTTTCTGCAAACTTTAATTTAGGTGCATTAACAATGGTAACCGGGGTCTCAGGTTCAGGAAAAAGTACATTAGTTAATGAAATTCTGTATAAGGGATTAAATAAAATAATAAATAAAAGTAAAAATCCTGTTGGAATGCATAAAGAAATAAAAGGGGCAGAAAATATAGATAAGATAATTGCTATAGACCAAAGTCCTATAGGAAGAACTCCACGTTCAAACCCTGCAACTTATACAGGAACATTTGATATAATTAGAGAGTTATTTACACAGACACCAGAAGCTAAAATGAGAGGGTATAAACCAGGAAGATTTAGTTTTAATGTAAAAGGTGGAAGATGTGAAGCGTGTACAGGTGATGGAATTATAAAAATAGAAATGCAATTTTTATCTGACGTATATGTTCCTTGTGAAGTATGTAAGGGAAAAAGATATAATAGGGAAACACTAGAAGTAAAATATAAAGGTAAAACTATTGATGATGTTTTAAATATGACTGTTGAAGAGGGATTAGAATTCTTTGAAAGCATTCCAAGAATAAAAAATAAATTACAAACATTGTATGATGTAGGTCTTGGATATATTAGACTTGGGCAACCATCAACTCAACTTTCAGGAGGTGAAGCACAAAGAATTAAACTTGCATATGAATTGTCAAAAAGAAGTACAGGAAAAACATTTTACATCCTAGATGAACCAACAACAGGGTTACATATAGATGATGTGAACAGGTTAGTACAAATTTTACAAAGGCTTGTAGATGGGGGAAATACAGTGGTTGTTATAGAGCATAATTTAGATATGATAAAATGTGCTGACTATATAGTAGATTTAGGACCAGAAGGTGGAGATAAAGGTGGAACAATTGTCTATTCAGGACCATTAGAAGGAATCTTAAAAGAGAAGAACTCATATACAGGAAAGTATTTAGCTAAAATTTTAAAATAGAAAAAACCAAGCAAAATGTTAATATTAATAAAATATTAACATAAATGCTTGGTTAAATTAATATAAAATTAAATGTAAGATAAATGTATGAATTAAAATTAATTTTAGTGTATAATCTAAAAGATAAAGTAATATGAGGTGAAAATATGATCAGTTTTGAAAGATTTATAGGAGGCGTTTTTGGAATCTTCTTTA
>NZ_JBOGCC010000236.1:0-11890 GCF_051656525.1 Clostridium sp.
TATTCATATGGCGGACCAGCACTTGCAGTAAAAACTTTAAATGCTAATTTTGGTTTGAATATTGAAGATTTTGTAACTGTAAATTTTACATCTTTACCTAAAATAATTGATTCAATAGGTGGGGTGAGTTTAAATATTACACAAGGTGATTTGACAGAGCTGCCAAGAGTAGGAATAACAAGTGTAGGAATGCAAAGAGTAAATGGTGAACAAGCGTTGGCATATTCAAGAATAAGATATAATGGTGGAGATCAACAAAGAACTCAAAGACATAGAAATGTTATGGAAGCTATGTTAAATGAAGTTAGAAATGTTTCAGTATCTAAAATACCAGGAATCTTAACAGAATTATTACCATATATGGAGACAAGCTTTACATCAACTGAACTTATTAGTTTAGGAACAGGTAGTGTAGGATTATTACAAAGTCCATTAGTACAACTTAGATTGCCAGAAGATGGAACGTATAGTCCATTAAAGAATACATCAACATATTATGCTGTATATGATTTAGATAAAGCAAAAGAAAAACTTAAAAGTTTTATATATGAATAAAAGAAAGTGCCTTTCAAATTTTTTTGAAAGGCATTTTTAGTTGAAAATTGATTTTCTTTTTTTTATAAAGAAAATTATATAGGTTATAAAAGGAATGATGAAAAAAACTAATAATAAGAAAAGTTGATAATATCGTAATGTATTAAAAAGAAAAAATTGGTTTTTTGAACAATAAAATGTAATGACAAAAGATATAATTGAAAAGATTATATTAAAACGTCTTTTATGATGAATTCTACTTTTTAGAATAATCATAATTGCTTTCAATGAAAGCAGATATTTTAATGAGTAGATAAAAACGGTTCGTAAAATATAAAAAAATTCACCACATTCGATAAATCCATTTATTTGAAGACGTTGATAATTAATAAATTCAGGGTAAAATATATTTCCAGCACGTAATGGGCCAAAAGTGGAAATGATCGAAAGGAAATATAGTGTAGTGGAAATAATAATAAATAAGCATGTTAAGAGAGAGTATTTTATTAAGTTAGTTGAGTCAGATATAAATCTTAGGTAAGGAAGAATAATTATAATAGAAGATAGTGAACCGAGTGAAAGTAAGAAAGAAAGAATTATTTCCTTTGAAATTCCATTAAATAAAATAGGAAAAATAATAGAAAAATCTTTAAAGTGAAAAAGAGCTACAAACATAATAAATGAAGTAAATAAAATTATAGACATACAAATTAAAACTATATAGCTAATAGTTTTAATATTTTTAGTAGATACATATGTTATAGGAATAAAGAAAAATAAAAGACAATACCAAATAGGAGTTTCGATGAAGTTATTTGTATGAATTGAACTAGAGTAAATAGAAGCAGATTCAATGCAACTAGAGAAAAAGCCTAAGAGAATTAGAGATACAAGAAAGTAACATAAATATTTAGGATAAACAGTGGAAAAAACTTCTTCTAATTTATAAGTATTACACTTAATAGAAGTATAAATAATAAAAAGAAAAAATAGCGTGAAAATTAAGCTAGCAAAAAAAGTAGCTAACCAGGTATCACGTACTCCAATACGTAAAAAAACTGAAGAATATGTTCTAAGTCCTATAGTTGAAACTGCTAATATAAAAAATATATAATGTCTAGAATTTAATTTTAACAAGAAAACATCGCTCCTCTTATGAAATAGTATTTAAATCTAGTATTTGCAAAAAAATGAATATTAAACATATTTTAAGAGATAATATTTTTAGGTGATGAAAATGAATAAATACTTAAATATTGTAAAAGAACAATTTAAAGATAGCTTTGATGTTAAATATAGAGAGGTGAATTGTTCACTTGGAAAAGCTACATTAGTTTTTGTAGATAATATGTGCAGTACACAGTTTATAAGTCAATACATAGTAATGCCTTTAAAAGAGAGAAAGTATGAATGTAAGACTGTTGATGATCTTCTTAAAAATGTATTAGATATAAATATAGCAAGCTATGTAGAAAATAGAAATGATTTAGACGATATATATTTACATATTGTATCAGGAGATGTGGTTATCTTTATTGATAATAAAGAAGAAGTTCTTTTTTGTGAAGCAAAGGGAATGGTTAGACGTGGAATTGGAATACCAATAACAGAGAATGTGTTAAAGGGACCAAGAGAAGGATTTAATGAACTTTTTGTTGATAATATATCCCTTCTTAGAAGAAAAATGAAAAATCCTAACTTGAAATTTGAGCCTACATATGTAGGAGAAAAAAGTAAGACCGTAGTTTGTTTAGCATATATTAAAGGAGTGGCTCCTAATGGATTGATTAAGTATGCAAGAGAAAAAATTAAAAGCTTAAATATGGAATTTTTATTAGATACAAATTATATTGAGGATAAATTGAAAAATAAAGAATCAATTTTTGATACGGTAGGATATACAGAGAAGCCAGATGAAATTGCTGCAAAGATAATGGAAGGAAGAGTTGCAATTTTAGTAGATGGAACTCCTTTTGTAATAACAATTCCATACTTTTTTTTAGAGAATTTTCAAATGCCAGATGATTATTATGTAAATAGAGTATTTGCAAATTTTACACGAATTTTAAGATGGCTTGCTTTTTTTATAGCAACATTTATGCCTGGAATTTATGTTGCTATAATTACATATCATTTTTCTTTAATTCCATCATTATTTTTATTTAGACTTGCAGTTTCAAGGGCAGGAATTCCAATTCCAACAGTGCTAGAAGTTATTGTAATGATGATTTCTTTTCAGATAATAAAAGAGGCTGGTCTTAGGCTTCCACAGCCAATAGGAAGTGCTATGAGTATAGTATCAGCATTGATACTTGGAGAGGCAGCTGTAGGTGCTGGAATTGCATCAAGAATAACGATTATAGTTATAGCATTAAGTATGCTTAGTTATTTCTTAATTCCTAAAATGTATGGTGCTTTATCTATATGGGCAATGGTTTTTGTAATTATAGGAGGCTTTTTTGGTCTTCCAGGAATTTTCTCAATGAGTATCGTATTTATAGGAAAAATAGCTGAATTAGAAACTGGTGGATATCCTTATTTATTTCCTTTAGGAAGTTTTGAAAAATTTAAATTTAAAGATGTTTTTTTTAGAGGTAAATTGGGAAGAATTTCAAAGGAAGTACTTTGGGAGGAAAAAAAAAATGAGGAAGATTAGAAAAATAATAAAATTAGGAATTTTAATTTTAGCTATAATTCTTATGTTAGCAGGATGTTATAATTATAGGGAGATAAATAATGTTACTTTTGTTACAAGTGTGGTCTTTGATTTAGACCCACTTGGGAATGTTGTAATTTATATGGATTGTGTAAAACCCTATAGAAATAATGACCAAAGTTCTGATAATGGAAAGAGAATAATATATAAGGGTACAGGAAAAACAACATTAGAAGCAATAAGAGATGTTAATATGGCATCAAGTTATAAGATAAATTATACACAAAATAGAGTGATAATTTTTACAGAGGGAGCTGCAAAAGTTGGAATTGGAAAGTTTTTAGACATTATAAATAATGATCAAGAATTTTTAGTAAGACCATATGCTTTTGTTTATTTTGGAGATGTAAATAAATTACTTAATTTAGTTGCATCAGATGAAGAGTACTTAGGATTATATTTAACAGATTTAGTAGAAAAAAATAAGGCAAATCCTAGAGCAATAGTAACAAATATAAATGAATATATAACTAAAAGTGAAATAGGAACAAATTACTCTTTATTAGGAGCAATTGAAGTAAGAAAAGATGTTATAGATGAAAGAGTAGAGCTAAGTGGTGGTGTTATATTACAAAATAATATGATGAAAGAAAGAATAAGTATGCTCGATGGATTAAGTTATAATATTTTAGCCAATAATATAAAAACAGGAACATTAGAACTCGTTAATCCACAAATGGATAAAGGATTTATAACACTAGAGATATTAAATAATAAAACAAAAACAAATATAGATTATGATGGAAATAGGGTATTATTAAAAAAAGATATAAATATAAGAACAACACTTGCAGAAGAACAAGGAAGATTTGTATTAGATAAGGAATCTTTAAAAAATATAAAAGATGGTGAAGAAAAAAGAATAAAAGCACATTTAGAAGAATTCTTTGATAGATTTAATAGGAAAAATATAGATATAATGGGTATAGAAAGATTATTAGAAATGAAATATCCACATTTAATAAAAGGAAATATTCTTAGTATTGTAGATATAGATATAGATGTTGATGTGGAAATTGAAGGTAGAAGTGTAGTGAGAGATAGTTTCTTTTAAAAAATAATAAAATATCAGAGTATAAAAATGATAAGTGTGAATATAATTAATTAAAAGAATTTATAGGGGTTGAGAAAAATGATTCAAATATTTTGCAGTGAAAGAGGTGCTGGAAAAACTAAAAAGCTTATAGAGAAAGCTAATGAATATAGAAAAGAAGCTAGAGGTAATATAATATTTATAGATGATGATAGCACTAATGCAAGGCTTGTAAATAGGGAAATTAGATTTATATCTACAGAGGAATTTAAAATAGAAGGTTGTATAGCTTTTTATGGGTTTTTATGTGGTATATTATCAAATGATTATGATATTGAACATGTGTATATAGATGGGCTTTTGAGTATTGTACAATGTTCTTTAGAAGAAACACGAGAATTATTTTTTAAGTTATCAAAATTATGTGAAGAGTATAGTGTAAAAATATTTATTAATGTTAATAATGAAAAGATAGAAGATATTCCAAGATTCATAAAGGAGTACGCATAGAATGTAAATGATTACCAAAGGCTGGTTGAGATGCAATCAGTCTTTTAATTTTTAGAAAAGTTGAATATGGATAAAGATAAAGATATAATGAAAAGAAAAAAGAAAGCTTAAAAAATAATAATTTATAGAAACAGAAAGGTGATTAAATATATGGCGTTATACGCAATATCAGATTTACATTTAGCATTAAATACAGATAAACCAATGGACATATTCGGTGAAAAATGGGCATCTCATGATGAAAAAATAAAAGAAAATTGGTTAAGTAAAGTAAAAGAAGAAGATACAGTTTTAATTGCAGGTGATATTTCATGGGCAATGAGATGGAGTGAAAGCGAAGAAGATTTAAAATTTATAGATAGATTACCAGGAAAAAAAATAATCTCAAAGGGAAATCATGATTATTGGTGGACGAGTATAACTAAATTAAATAGTATTTTTGAAAATACTAAATTTCTTCAAAATAATTATTATATTTATGAAGATTATGCAATATGTGGAACACGTGGATGGATTCCTAGAAATGAAAAGTATACAGAGCATGATGAAAAAATATATAAAAGAGAATGTATAAGATTAAAATTATCATTAGATGAAGCAAAGAAAAATGGATATAAAAAATTTATTGTAATGTTACACTATCCACCAACAAATGATAGGTTTGAAGATTCAGAGATAACAGATATTTTAGAGGAGTATAAGATAGAGAAGGTTATATATGGACATATTCATGGATACGGACTTAAAAATATATTAACTGGAACTAGAAATAATATTGAATATGTAATGACTTCTTCAGATTATTTAGATTTTGATCCAATAAAATTATTATAATAAAAATATTTATACATAGCCTTACTTTTTTGATATAATTATGAGTAGAGAAAAAGTAAGGTGGTTTTTATGGCAGTAAATGATTGGAAAACTTTTCTTGTGCCTTATGAACAGGCTGTAGAAGAGTTAAAAGTAAAATTAAGAAGTATAAGAAAAGAATATAGAAAAAGAAATGAATACTCTCCTATAGAGTTTGTTACAGGTAGAGTAAAAGAGATTTCTAGTATACTTGAGAAAGCAAATAAATTTGGAATTCCTGTAGAGAGAATTAAATTTGAAATGGAAGATATATCAGGAATTCGAGTTATGTGTCAATTTGTAGATGATATAGATAAAGTTGTGGAGCTTTTAAGAGCAAGAAAGGATATGACAATTCTTTATGAAAAAGATTATGTAAGAAATGTAAAAGGAAGTGGTTATAGAAGTTATCATATGATAATTAAATATCCTGTAAATCTTGTAGATGGGCAAGTTGAAATATTAGCAGAATTTCAAATAAGGACTCTTGCAATGAATTTTTGGGCAACTATTGAGCATTCATTAAATTACAAATATAAGAAACAAATACCGCCAGAATTGAAAGTTAAATTAAAAACAGCAGCAGATGCAGCATTCATTTTAGATGAAGAAATGTTAGAGATAAAAGATGAGATAAAAGATGCACAAAAATTATTTGAAGTTAAATCAGGTATAATATCAAGCATAATGAATAATATAATGAATCTTATATCAATGGGGAAAATAGCTGAAGCAAGTAGATATGAGAAGGCTCTTAACAAACTAATAGATGATGGAGATGTATTAGAGTTAAATAGTTTATTACTTTCTATAAAAAAAGAAACCGAGAAATATAGAGAATAGGAGGGGCTACCATTTGGTAGTCCCTTAAATTATGATTTTATGGATATAATTTAACTTGAGTAATATAGTCAGAAATGCTAAAATAAGAATATAACATAAGAGAATAGTTATTTATTAATTATAAATATTATTTAAAGGTGGAAAAATTATGAATGAGAAAAAAGAAATAAAAACAGATGAACTTAAAAGAAATGGTCTTTTAATAAAAGACATTAAAAATCCAAGTGAAGAACTTCAGTTAATTGCAGTAAAAAGCAATCCATTAGCAGTTGAATATATAGATAACTTAAGTGAAGAAGCAGGATTACTTGCAGTTACTAATCTTTGGAATGCATTAAAGTATATAAAAAACAAGACAAATAAAATAATTGAAAGAGCAGTTTCTGTAAAGGGATGGGCAATTCAATATGTAGAAAATCCTAGTTATGAAATAAAGAAGATGGCAATAGAAAAAGACTATGATGCAATAAAATATATAGAAAATCCTGAGCAAGAACTTCAAGATATAGCAATATCAAAATATTGGGGAGCTATAAAATTTATAAAAAATCCAAGTAAGGAAAGTAAAGTTTTAGCTATAAGTAAGAATGAAGAGGCAGTAAACTTTATTTCAAATTACTCTTATGATGAAATTGCAGATTTTATAGATGTAAATATAAATGTAGTAAAGTATGTTTATGATTCAATAGATCCAGATTTAGTTGTAGAAGTATTAAGAAAAAAATTAGAAAATAATGAAATGACTCATAAATATATGCAAGATTTTATTGATTTAGAGTTATTGCAAATGGATAAATTAGATTTTGTAAGAACTTATGGTGATAGAACGGCTAAAAAATATATTGTAGATTGTGTTTTATAGAAGAGAGTGGTGAAGTATGAAATATTCAGATATAAAAAATGCTATTAAATTAGTAATGAGTGTAGGCGATGTTCCAATTATTGTTGGAGAAAGTGGAATTGGAAAAACATCTTTAGTTAAGGAAATAAGCAAAGAAGAAAATGCAAAACTTATAACAATAGATGCTAACCTTTTAAAAGAAGGAGAAATTGGAGGGCTTCCTACAATAAAGGATGGAAGAACAGTTTATGCAACTCATAATAAGTTAGCTTTAGCAGATGAAGAAACTAAAAAAGGAAATGATGTAATAATATTTATAGATGAACTCAATAGATGTGAGCATGCAGTTCAACAAGAACTAATGAATATTATTTTAAATAGAGAGATAAATGGATTTTATATAGATGAAAGAATAAAAGTAATTGCAGCTGTAAATCCATTTAGTAGTGATGGATATGGTGGAGACGGATATGATGTAGTTGAAATGGATTTAGCTCAAAAAGATAGATTTGTTTGGTTAGATATGGAAGCAGATGCTAAGGAGTGGATGAAATGGGGAATGAAAGATAATCATATTGATGATTTAGTAATTCAATTTATTTCAGCTTTTCCAGACTATCTAACTACTAAAACAATAGATGGAGAAATAAAGCCTAGTCCAAGAAGTTTTGAGAGAGTATCGAAGGTATTAAGAGTATATAAAGAGAATAAAAGAATGTATACAGAAGATGTTTTTATGAATATTGTAAAAGGTAATGTTGGAAATGAAATAGCATTAGATTTTATGAATTTCATAAAAGAAAATAGTAAACAAATGATAGAAGTAAATCAAATTTTTGAATTTGATGTGTTGACTTCTGAAATGAAAGAAATGATAAAAAAAGAGTCTACATCGAGGTTGTATATTTTGATAAAGAAAGTATTAAATTATTTAGAAGATGAAGAAGTGAGAAGTAAAAAAATAAAAATTGTAGGAAGTCTTTTAGATCTTTATCCAAGAGATTTAAGACTTGGAATAATGAAAGAAATAAAGAGAGATTTTAAAGATGGACTTTATGAAGAACTTTTAGATACAGATGAATTCTTAAATGCATTCTTTAATATTTATGATTATTAAGATTTGGAAGTGATTTAATGAGATTCGAAGAAAAGAGAGAAGGTCTTTTTAGAAGAGCTTTGGTAATAAATAAAACCAAAGAGTATGATGCAAATTTTGAAAAAGAGTTTTTTGATCTAGTGTCAGAAGTTGTGATTTATTTAATGAAAGGTGAAAATGCATTCTTTGGAAGTTTTATGCTAAAGATAAAAAGAAAAATAAATCTTAAATTAACTTGTCCTTTAGGAACTATCCCAAATGGGATTGAATATATAATGTTTTTCAATCCATACCTGTTTCTTCAATGTTCTATACAAGAGATGGGAGCTTTATTTAAACATGAAATATACCATATAATGTTTTCACATTATAGTAGAGAAAAGGAACTTAGAAATTCTTTTTCAAAAGAGGCTGTAAATGTAGCGTTAGATGTATCAATAAATCAATTTATAAAAGATTTACCAATGGATGCTATGAGGTTAGATAGAGTACAAAAAATGTATAATATAGAACTTAAAGAAGATATGCCAGTTGAATATTATGCAAAAGAAATAGATAGACAAATAAAGAGAAGAAAAAAAGAAGAGAAACAAAATGTAGAAAGTGATAATGAAGAAAGAAGATTTGATATAGGAACAACTCACGATATATGGGAAAATTTAGAGATATCTAAAGAGTTAGAAGATAGTATAAAGAATAAAACTATAAATGGAGTGGATATATCACAGGTTCCTCAAAGTATTAAAGAGTATATGAAAGATAAAGGTGAGGCAGAAGTTCCATGGCAAAGTATTCTAAAGAAACTTATTCCATCTATAGAAAGAGGATATAAAAAAACTACCGCAAGATTAGATAGAAGACAAAGAGAAAGATTAGATTTAAGAGGAAGACTTAGAGATAAAATTCCAGAGATAATTGTAGCCGTTGATATTAGTGGTAGTGTTAGTAAAGAGGAGTTTAGGAAAATTATAATTGAAGTAATGCAAATTGCAGAATCAAGACGTGCAAAGGTTAAAATTATAGAATGTGATAGTGAGGTAAGAAGAGTATATGATGTAAACTCTATAAATGAACTTAAAGATAGATTTGATTCATTAGGTTCAACAGCTTTTTCACCAGTATTTGAATACCTAAAGAAAAATAGATTAACTAATAGACCAGTAATTTACTTTACAGATGGTGAGGGGGAAAAAGAGTTATCAGTTAAATGGAATAAGAAAAATATAATTTGGATATTAACAGGAGAAGATGAAGAATTATCTCTTAAAGATGGACCATATATGGTAAAAAAATTGAATAATATTAAAAAAGAAAAAATAGATAGATCAACTGGTATAAAAATGTTTAGAGAAATGATGCCAGATAGAAGAGAAGGATAAATTTTGAATTTATCCTTCTATTTTTAACAAAAAATTAATAAATTAATAGAAAAAGAGAAGGGGATATGATAAAATTATCATGTGGGGGATTGAAGAAATGAGAAGGGTAAATTATTTTAAAGTAGTGATAAGTATACTTCTAATAAGTTTAGGAATGAATGTTTATTTAAGTGTAAATAAGCATATATACAAGGAAAAAGCACTAAAAGATACGTATTCAGATTTAATAAAAGTAAAAAATAAGGCAAAAAATAGTGAAGAAGTTTTAGAAGTGATATTAAAAAAAGAAAAGTATCAAGGGGTCGAGATTCTATACGTTTACAATGATTTTAAAATTATGTCAAATAGTATAACAAATCTTTGGTGTGATTATAGTTTTTTTGAAGAGAAGCCTGTAATTACAGGAAAAAAAATTAATATGAATAGTCAATTACAAGGAGATGTATTTTATAGAATAGAGGAATATTTAAATAATATGTTAGCAAAAATAATGCTAGATAATAAAAAAGAGTATAGTTTAAAAGAAAAAGAACGAAAAGATATAGAAAAAATAAAAAGTTTTTTAAACGAGATAAATACTGTATTTAAAGAACATAATGAAAATGAGTTAAGTGGTTTAGAAGGAGCAATTAGAGAGAAAGAAGTAATGAAAAAAGAGTATTGGATTGATATATTAGAAAAAATAAATGATGTTAATATGAAATATTCAGACTATGATTTTTCTAATGAAGCACAGGAACAAAATAATATTTAAAAAAACTTGCTGAGGCAAGTTTTTTTGTTTTATTATAAAGAAGAGGGATTAAAAATTAAGGAGTAAAAATGGGATATTTTTTAGTTTGTATAACTACACTTATTGCAGTTATTATAATAGTAAAAAGAAATTTTAAAAAGAATAATAAAATTATAAGAAAAATAGCGAATGTTGTAAAAAGTATAAATATAATATATTATAAAATTTTTACTAGTGGAAAAATAGTTAAAAATTTGATAGTAGGAGTATTAATTTTAGTTGCAGAATTTTTTACCTTTATGAGTATAACATCAGGTGTATGTAGTAATTTAGAGTTTAGAGGTAATGGAATATTAGAGCTTATTTTGAAGATAATAATTACTGTCGGAAGTTGTATTTTGATATTTTACGCTATAGGATATGTACTATTATTTAGTGAAAGAATAAATAGTTTTATAAGAAGTAGTGAAAATAAAGATTTTAGAATTGATTTTTTATTAAGTTATTTTCTAATAAGCATATATATGTCAGTTTTAATTATGTTTCCTAAAGAGTTTGAAAAGATCGGATATATAGTTCTTTTAGGAATGGGGATAAGTTATATATTAAATATGAAGCTTATATTTAGTATACTCATTAATCCAAGAACTATTAAGAAAAAAGGTGAGGAAGAGTTAGCATTTTCTAGAGTTATGATAGTATCAGTTCTAATATTGGGAATGATAATATTGAGTCTTTATTTAAGTGTTTGTGCTGTAAGTACTATAGGAGGAACAGGATTTAGTAATACAAATGGAAATTTTAGCTTATTTTATTATACAATAATTACATTTACAACTGTAGGTTATGGAGATATTGTTCCATTGACAGAACTTGCTAGGATACTTTCAATAATCATATCTATAACAAGTGTTATATGTATAACTATATTTTTAAGTAGCATATTATCGTATAGAGAAAAATTAAAAAGTGAAGAATAAAGAAAGGCTAGAAGTAAATTAATCTTCTAGCCTTTTAAATTTTAAATAGTTTAAGATAATAATTAGAATATAAATTAATAAAAAGGAAAACATAATAATAAGATAATAAAAGAAAATTGAAGAAAATTATAATTTAACATAAAAAAATCGGAAAAAATGGCGGAATTTGAAGAAAAATTTTCTTTGACCTTCTTTGACCTTGAGGTTATAATAAGATTAAGATAAGAAATAAACACGAGGTGAATAAAATGAATGTAGAAAAAATGACATTAAGAGTACAACAAGCTTTAAATGAGGCAAATGGTATAGCAATGAGAAATAAAAGTCCTCAAATTGATACAATTCATCTTTTAGGGGCATTATTAGAACAAAA
>NZ_JBOGCC010000237.1:0-3248 GCF_051656525.1 Clostridium sp.
AATGAATATAATAAATGTTCATTACCTAAAATATGGGGAGATATTAATGTAGTTGCAGCAGATGGAACACAAATAGATATGTATTCTCAAAATTTATTATCAGAAAATCATATAAGATATGGTGGAATGGGTGCTATTGCATATCACCATGTTTCAGATACATATATAGCATTATTTAGTCATTTTATTCCTTGTGGAGTATGGGAAGCTGTATATATCATAGATGGATTATTGAAAAATAAATCTGATATAAATCCTAATATAGTACATGGAGATACTCAAGGACAATCAAGTACAGTTTTTGCACTTACATATATGTTAGGTATCAAGTTAATGCCCAGGATACGTAATTGGAAAGAGTTGAAATTTTATAAGGTAGATAAAGAAGTACAATATAATCATATAGAAGCACTCTTTAAAGAAACAATTAATTGGAATCTTATAAATACTCATTATAAAGATTTATTCCAAGTAGTATTATCAATAAAATCAGGTAAAATACTCCCATCAACACTGCTTAGAAAATTAAATAATGATAGTAAAAAGAATAAATTATTTCAAGCATTTAGAGAGTTAGGACGGGTAATCAGAACTATATATTTATTAGAATTTATTTCAAATGTTTCACTTAGAAATAAAATAACAGAAAGTACAAATAAAACAGAAGCTTATAATGGATTTTCTAAGTGGTTTTTCTTTGGTGGAGAAGGCATAGTTGCTGAAAATGATCCAGAAGAACAAAATAAGATTATAAAATATAATGAGTTGTTATCAAATGCTGTTATATTACAAAATGTCATTGATATAAATAATGCTATTGAGCAATTAAGTAAAAATGGTACTCCAGTAACTCTTCGTGATATTAAATCTATGAGCCCTTATATGACAGGCCATATTAAAAGATTTGGTGAATATATAATAGATTTAGAATCAATACCAAGTCCAATACATGAAATAGATATACAAAAACTAATAGAAAATTAATAAAACCGGTAGCTAATGGATTTAATTTCCATCAAGTTACCGGTTTTTACACGTATGTCGGCGTCCCCCCTAGAAATAAATATACTAGACGTCGTATATTGTGTTAAAATAGAAGAAGCAAAATAAAATTGTACGGATAACGCAAAAAGAGCTTCTAATTTCCGACGTCAGAGCTCTTTTTAAACCTATCTAAAGTCCATAGAGGACTTATATTCTTTATTTATATACTAACAAAAAGTACGTTAGAAGTAAATAGATAGAATTTCCTTTTTAGGTAGATAGTTAAAATCCGAGAAAGGATAAAAAAATGAGTAAAATAGCTAGAGAAATAGCATTAAAAGATTTTGAAGGATATATTCAAGTAACACAAAATAAAGAAAATAAAATGATAATGCTTGAGAATTTTAAAAATGAAAATATAGAGCAAATTGAAAAATATATGGATGATAAAAATATAGATATATATTTTACAGTAAATACTAGCTTTAATGGTAAACGTGGAGGAAAAAATCTAAAACAGTTAAGAGCATTTTACTTAGATTTTGATTTTCATGAAGAGAATTTAAGTAAAAATGAATTAATGAATAAAATAAATGATATTATTGCTGAAGTTTGGATGGCTGCATTTTGGGGAAAAGCTCCAAGACCAACAAGAGCAGTTTTTACAGGGAGAGGTGTTCAAATTTATTGGGATATTAAACCTAGTAGTTATGGAGCCTTAGTAAGTTGGCAGGAATTTGAGGATTATCTATATAACCAATTCAAATATTTAGGAGCAGATAGACAAGCTACAGATTGTAGTAGATTAATGAGATTATGGGGAACAGTAAATTCTAAGAGTAAAACTAAATGCGAATTAATGATATTAGAAAAAGAAAATGTATATTCACTATACGATTTAAGAGAAACATACTTAGGGTGGAATGAAAGACATAAAAAAAGTTATGTAAAAAAAGAATCCAATAAAAATGCCTCTAATAAAAAAATAAATCTTTATAATAGTTACACACTGCATTTAGCAAGAGCTAGGGATATAGTTAAATTAGTAAAAATAAGAAAAGGAAATGTAACTGGATATAGAAACTTTATATTACATTGTTATGCTTATTGGGAGGGAATATACAATAGAGATACGGAAGTGTTAAAAGAAATGGTATATGAGTTAAATAATAGCTTTACAGAACCTTTAAAAAACACAGAAGTAAATGCAATTTTACGTTGTATTCCAAAAGCAATAGAAAGCTTTCTAAAGTTCCAAGAAGAAGTTGGAAAAGGAAATATAAAAGTAACTAAAAATATGCGTAACAAAGGTGGTTACTGGTATAAAAATATAACACTAATAGAAAGATTAGATATAACAGCTAAAGAACAAGAGCAACTAGAAACTATAATAGATAAAAAAGAAAAATATAAAAGAAATAATAAAAATAGAGTAGAAAATAGAAAAAATAAAGATGGATTAACAAAGAGAGAACAACAAAAGCAAGATACTATAAAAGCTATTAAAAGCCTTAAAACACAAGGGTTTAAGCAAGTAGAAGTAGCTAAAAAATTAGGAAAAGGATTAAGAACTATAGAAAGATATTGGAATATATAAACCCGCCACGAAATGGCTCTTTATAAATATATGTGGTTTTAGGGTTTCCCTAGAACCCTTCCTTATTAGCTCTATCCTAGTAATTTCAATATCTAGACTTACTTTTTAAATCTCTAAAATTTCAGATATTATAAAAAATTAAAATATTATTTTATTCAATCTTAATTTTATGGTGGTCTTAGGGTTAGTGGGATATTTTTTGGCTTTTTGGGACAGTAAAAATTACGTAAGACAAAAAGGGATTTGTGTAAGACATAGAGAATATAAGGGTTAAGAGAATTTTTAGGGGATTAAAAAATGGGTTTAGAAAATAAAAAAAATGCAAGTCTTACAGTAAGATTAGATTGTAAAACAAAAGAAGATTTAAAAAAATTAGCTAAGAATAAAGGTCTTACAATTTCAGAAGTAGTAAATTTACTTATCACAGAGCAATTAGAAAGAGAAAATTTCAAAAAAAATAACCAAGAGCAGTTAGAAAAAAGAACTGGATCACTAGAAGATAAAATTCAAAAATTAAAAAAAAAAATGAAATGGATATAATAAATGCTATAATAAAAATGTTTAATATAGATAAGCGTTAATTATTCAAAATAGCACCTATGCCAGCAGGTGCTATTTTTTTTAATAAATTAAAAGGAGAAAAAATGAGTAATAAATATGGTAAGCA
>NZ_JBOGCC010000238.1:0-16291 GCF_051656525.1 Clostridium sp.
CAAAGGCTTTAGTAATTCCAGATAAAAAATCACCTGCAATAGTATCACGAATAGCATTTGTTATAGCTAGCCCAGGAACTAGAAGCATAATGCCTCCAATTATAGTGTTATCAATATTATTTATTAATTTGAGCTTTAAGGAAATAATTGCTAAAAGCGCAACGGTTCCAGCACAAATTAAATTTATAAAAAAATCATTAAGCTCTAATTTAGCAAATTTTATAGATAGAATTTTTATAAAACCTCCTATAAAAAAAGTCATAATAAAATCATGAAGATTTCCACCGAAAAGAGGTGCAAAACAAGCAGCAGCAAGTGCTGAAGAAAAAATAGTTAAGCGGTAAGAATATCTCTTTTCTTCGGATATATCGTTTAAGGTATTTTCGATAAAATCAAAGGTTGGAGTATTAGTTGTAATATATCTTGAAAGGGCATTTATTTCTTCAATTCTGTGAAGATTAACACCACGACTTGAAACACGATTAATTAAAGTGTAAGTTTGATCCTTTGCACAAATAGAAACCATAATTCCAGTTGGAGTTACAAAGCTATTAACTGAATCTATAGAATAAGATTCGCAAATACGACAAATAGTTTCTTCAACTCTGTAAATCTCAGCTCCACTTTGAAGCATAAGAGTTCCAGCTCTAGTTGCAAGGAATAAAAGTTTATTAATATCCATTAAAAAGTACCTCCCCCGTTTAATACATAATAATAATATAACAAATATTTTAAATATTAAAGGAAAATATAAATTTGTAATGAAAATTATATAAAAAGAAAAATATAAGCTAAATTTTTAAAAGATGTTGAAATAAAACTTGGTAGAGCATATACTTTTTATAAAATAAAATAATTTTTGGGGTGATACGATGAATTTTGAAAAAATAAAAAAAGAAGATGAAGAGATTTATGGATTAATTGAAAAAGAATTAGAAAGACAAGAAGCGGGAATTGAACTTATAGCATCAGAGAATTTTACAAGTAAGGCTATAATGGAAGCAATGGGATCATATTTAACGAATAAATATGCAGAAGGATATCCAGATAAAAGATATTACGGTGGATGTCATGTAGTAGATAAAATTGAACAAATTGCAATAGATAGAGCTAAAAAACTTTTTAATGCAGAACATGCAAATGTTCAAGCACATTCAGGTTCACAAGCTAATATGGCCGTATACTTTACTATCTTAGAGCCGGGAGACACCGTTCTTGGAATGGATTTAAGTCATGGTGGACATTTAACACATGGATCTAAAGTTAATTTTTCAGGAAAATTATTTAATTTTGTATCATATGGTGTAGATAAAGAAACTGAAGTTATTGATTATGAAAAGGTACGTGAAATAGCATTAGAAAGTAAACCAAAGCTTATTGTAGCAGGTGCAAGTGCATATCCAAGAAAATTAGATTTTAAAAAATTTAGAGAGATAGCTGATGAAGTTAATGCATATTTAATGGTAGATATGGCTCATATTGCAGGACTTGTTGCAGGTGGAGTTCATGAAAATCCAGTTCCATATGCACATTTCGTTACTACAACAACACATAAAACGTTAAGAGGACCGAGAGGGGGACTTATTCTTTGTGAAGAAAAATTTGCTAAAGATTTAAATAAAAATATATTTCCAGGAATACAAGGAGGACCTTTAGAACATGTAATTGCAGCTAAAGCTGTTTGTTTTAAAGAAGCTTTAGATCCTTCGTTTAAAAAGTATGCAAAGAAGGTTGTAGAAAATTGTATAGCACTTAGTGAAGCTTTAAAATCACATGGTTTTAAATTGGTTTCTAATGGAACTGATAATCACCTTATATTAGTTGATTTAAACAATAAAAATATAACTGGTAAAGAAGTTGAAAATCTTTTAGATAGTATTGGCATAACATTAAACAAAAATACTGTACCAAATGAAACTAGAAGTCCATTTGTAACATCAGGAGTTAGAATTGGAACAGCAGCAGTAACTACTAGAGGGTATAATGAAGAGGATATGAAAGAGATTGCAAGTATTATAAATGATGCAATAGAAAATAAAGATAAAGATTTAGCTAGTTTAAAAGAAAGAGTTAAAAAGTTAAGTAGTAAACATAAAATGTATATTTAAAACTTATGCTAGGATAGAAAAAATATCTATCCTAGCATTTTGTATAAGCCTTAATTTAGAAGAAAATATCTATTCATCTTGACATAAGATATCACTTAGGATAAAGTAAAGTATAATAAATAGATATATTATACAAAATAAAAGCTAGAAAGGAGATATCTCATGGAAGATAAGAAGAAGGTAATATTCAGTGGAATAAAGCCATCAGGTGATTTAACTTTAGGAAATTATTTAGGAGCCATAAAATCATGGGTAAAACTTCAAGATGATTATGAATGCTATTATTGTGTAGTTGATTTACATGCAATAACAGTAAAGCAAACACCAGCAGAACTTAGAAAGAGAACATTAGAAATATTAGCTATTTATATAGCATCAGGTATAGATATAGAAAAAAATATTTTATTTATACAATCGCATGTGCCCGCACATGCTGAGCTTTCATGGCTTTTAACTTGTAATTCATATATGGGTGAACTTAATCGTATGACTCAATATAAGGATAAGTCACAAAAGGCAATAAATAAAGGTGAGTCAATTAGTGCAGGTTTATTTAACTATCCAGTACTTATGGCAGCAGATATACTTTTATATCAAACTGATCTAGTACCAGTAGGGATAGATCAAAGACAACATTTAGAGCTTGCACGTGATATTGCTATTAGATTTAATACAACATATAGTGATACATTTAAAGTTCCAGATGGATATACACCGAAAGCTGGAGCTAAAATAATGGATCTTCAAGATCCAAGTAAGAAAATGTCAAAGTCAGAAGAGAATCCAAATGCTTCAATATTATTAATGGATTCACCAGATGCGATAAGAAAGAAAATTTCAAGAGCTGTAACAGATAGTATAGGTGTAGTAAACTATACTGATGAACAACCAGGAATAAAGAATCTTATAAATATAATTTCTACAATTGAAGGTGTTACACCAGAAGAGATTGTAGAAAGATACAAAGATAAAGGATATGCAGACTTTAAAAAGGATGTAGGAGAAGCTATAGTAAATGAGCTTGAGCCAGTTCAAATAAGAGTAAAAGAACTTTTAAGTAATAAAAAAGAACTTGAAGCTATTTATAAGAATGGTGCTGAAAAAGCAAATTATATAGGACAAAAAACTTTAAGAAAAGTTCAAAAGAAAATAGGATTAATTCCTAGGTAGATTATGAAAGAAGTCAAATTTAAAAAGCTGAGAGAAGCTACTTTAGGTTTGGCTTCTTTTTTTGATAAGAAAAAATATAAAAATAAAGAAATTAAATAATAATAGATGAATATACTAAAAATGGAAAGCAAAAAAATGGGGGAAAAGTATGTTTAGGCTAGATCATTTTATAATTAATATTGATGAAAAATATCGGAAGGATAAGAAGCTTAGAAAATAAATAAAAATAGAAAAGATAAGTCAAGAAAATTTAAGTCTTGGCTTATTTTTGTATATGAGATAACACTTGTTAAAATAAATACATATATTGAAGATATATTAATTCTAGGAAAGTGATTATATGAGAGATAAAGGAATTTTAAAACTACTTAAAAAAAGTGAAAGATTTTCTATTGATAAAGAAAGTAAGGTTGTATTTATTAGTGATGTTCATAGAGGGAATGGAAATAATAGTGATGCTTTAATTGAAAATAGAAATATTTATTTATCGGCATTAAAATATTATTATAAAGAAAAATATACTTTAATTGAAATTGGTGATGGGGATGAACTTTGGAAAAATAAGAATTTAGTTAATATTTCTTATACTTATAAAGAAGTTTTTAGAGTTTTAAATCGATTTAGAGTTGATAAGAGATTATATATGCTTTATGGAAATCATGATATTCAAAAGAAGAAGAAAAACTTTGTAAATATTCAAATAAAAGCTTTTAGAAAAATTAAAAAAAATTTTGGAGAAGAGTGTATTGAACTTTTAAAAAATATTAGATTTTTAGAAAGTTTAGTTTTAAATTATAAACCTTATAATAAAGAAATTATAGTTATGCATGGTCATCAAATAGATTTCTTAAATAATGAATTTATTCCTATAACTAAATTTTTAGTAAGATATTTTTGGAGCTTTATGGAAGGTGTGATGGGATTTAAAGAACCTATGACACCAGCTAATAATTATAATAAAGGTGGGAAACTTGATAAAAGACTAAATTTTTTATCAAATAAATATAAAAAAATTATAATTTGTGGACATACTCATGATACAATATTTCCAGAGGTAGGAGAAGGGCTTTATTTTAATGATGGATGTTGTGTAAATAAGGATACTGTGACTACTATTGAGTTAAATAAAGGAATAATAGCCCTTATTAAATGGTCAATAGAAATAAACAATGAGAATAATTTGTATATAAGACGAAGTGTAATAAAAGGCCCAGAACGATTAGAAGATTATTTGGAATTTGTAAAATAAAAATTAAAAATATGAATTAAAATTTACTAAATTATAATTTGATAATAGTTGAATAAGATAAGGAAAATGTAGTATATTGTGATATGAAATAAAAATAAGTATTTTAATGAAAGGAGAATAGAATGTTTAAAAATCTAGATAAGAAAAAAATAAAAAAATTAGTTATTTCTAATACAATAACATTTGTAGGAATTACTTTATTTGCTAGCATATTTAAGGCTATTTTTGGAGATAGCAATGTACTTATTGCAATTGCTACATTTATCTCAATGATGATGTATTTAGATAGAGATTTAACAACGCATTTTTTTAAAAATTTAGGTGTATTATTATTTATGAATCTAGGAATGGGTATAGTTGTATTTATTAGTACACACAATTTATTAATTGGAATACCGTTAAATTTTCTTATGTTTTTTGCAATTGGATATATAACATGTAATGAATATAGAAGACCAGTATATGTACCTTTTGTATTACAATATATATTTTTATATAATTTTCCGGTTCCTGACTCCCAAGAATGGGTAAGATTAGCAGCATTAGCAGTTGGAGCAATATTAATAATAGCACCACAATTAATAATTAATAGAAATAGAATACATAAAAATTCAATTGGAATATTTGAGGGTGTGTCGCAATTAATGAGAGCAAAAATTGATTTAATGATAGCTGGAAAAGATTATAGTCAAATTGAGGCCCAAATAAGCAATTTATTTATGGTATTAAAAACAATGATTTTTGATACTAGAGGTGAGCAATTTTTTATTTCAGAGGAAGGTGAGGCAAGTTTAAGTTTACTTGCAGGACTAGAGAAGTTTAATCTTTCATTAACATCAAATTTGGATAGTTTAGAGGAAATGACATTTTTAAAAGAAGTTTATTTTGAAAACTTCTTAAAGCTTTTGAAGGGGAAAATGAAGGTTGTAGAATTTAATAAGCAAAGTTATGATTTTCTCAGAGAATTTAAGGATAAATTAAGTAAAAATAAAGAAGGACTTCAAATATTAAATAGTCTAATTTTAATTTCAGATGCATTAGAACGTGAAATAAAAGGTGAGTATAGTGTTAAAGAAAGCTTAAAAGATATGCAAAATAAAATAAAAAATGTAACACAGGTTAGAATTGATACAAAAAATGTACTAGGAATTAGTTATGCAACTAGATTGTCTATTGGAATGACTATAACATTTTTTATTATTCAAATGATAAAAATGCCAATAGATGAAAGTGTTTGGATGATGTTTACAATATATTCACTTGTAAATCCTATATATGAAACAGCTAAGTATAAAACAAAAGATAGACTTATTGCAACACTTTTAGGAGCAATAGTTACAATAATTTTATTAACTATATTCAAATCAGAATCAATAAGAATGATAATTGTGTTAATTGATGGATATATTATGTGTTATATCAAACAATATAAATATTCAATTTTCTTTGCAACTATTTGTATAATTACGATGGCAGCAGGAGGAGCAGATGTACTAAGTTTTGCATTAACAAGAATATTTATGGTTCTTTGCGGAATGGTTTTAGCAATAGTATTAAATAAATTTGTTTTAAGATGTGATTTAAATAAATTAAGTACTAGATTAACTGAAAAATATATGTCATTAGTTAAAGGAATGTTTGAAAGTATAAAAAATATGGCAGAAAATCAAAAAATTGATTTTGTTGAAGTAAAGAAATTCTTTTTATTATGTGCAGTAATTGAAAATCAATTAAGAGTGAATTATCAATTAACACTTAAAGATTTTGATTTACCATGTTTTGCATATAATAGTATTTTAACTTCAGATCTATATGTTTTATATTTGAATCTAAAAAGAGAAATTGCTGATAAAAAATTCACTGATTTTTCATCAAAATTAGTAGAAGATTTAGCAAACCGAAAATATGAAAAAATAGAAGATGAATTTAATGTAGCTATGAATGAAGAAAATAATATTAGAGAAAGATTAATGTATAGTCTTGCATTAAATATATTAGATTTTTCAGACAAGATAGAGAATAATAAAGAAATTATTTAATTTTAATAATCCTTTAAAAGGTTAAAAATATTAATCTTTTAAAGGTTTTTTTATTTAAAAGACAATATATAGTATAATAGAAAAATATATTATAAATAAAGGAGTGTAAAAGAATGAAATTTATAGATTTACATTGTGATACAGCTAGTAGATTATTTTATGAGAAAAATTTAAATTTAAATAAAAGTATATGTAAAGTAGATATAGAAAAGCTAAAAAAAGGTGATGCACTTATGCAAATGTTTGCTTTTTTTATAGATTTAGGAGAAATTAAAAGAAGCCCATTTGAAGAATTTTCACTTATGCATGAAAATTTTATGAAGGAACTTAAAAAAAATAAAAATGAAATAGAAATATTTAATGGAAACTTAGATTTAGAGAAACTATATGCTTGCTTAACAATAGAAGAGGGAGAAGCATTAGAAGGAAATCCTTATAATGTAGAAAAGGTTTCAAAGATGGGAATTAAGGCCATTACATTAACTTGGAATTATGAAAATAGTATAGGATATCCAAATTTTGAGTTTAAACATAAAAATGATGGATTAAAAAAAGTAGGATTTGATATAGTTGATGAAATGGAGAAATTTAATATAGTTCCAGATTGTTCGCATCTTTCAGATAAAGGTTTTTGGGATTTAGTAAAGCATACTAAGAAACCATTTATAGCAACTCATTCAAATAGTAGAGAAGTACAAAATCATCCTAGAAACTTAACAGATGAAATGCTTAAGGCTTTAGGAAATAAGGGAGGACTTACTGGAATAAATTTTTGTGTAGATTTTGTAGCAAATTCTGAAATGACAAGAGTAGAAGATTTAGTTAAGCATATGGTTCATATTAAAAATAAGGCTGGTATTGAGAGTTTAGGTCTTGGTAGTGATTTTGATGGAATAGAAAATGAAGTAGAGATTAAAGATTGCAGTAAAATGGATATAATTATAAAAGAAATGGTGAAAAATAATTTTACTATGGATGAAATAGAAAAAGTATTTTATAAAAATGCAATGAGAATTTTTTGTAAGTAGGAGTAAGAAATGTTACAACTAGATGGAAAAGTAAGCATAATAACAGGAGCTACAAAAGGAATTGGATTAGCTATAGCAAAAAAGTTTTTAGAAGAAGGTTGTAAGGTAATTGGAACTTATTCTAAAGATGAGAAGGCTATGGAAGAGGCAGTAAAAACTTTAGGAGAATTTAACTATAATATAAAATTTATAAAAGCAGATTCAAAGAATATTGAAGATGTAAGAAAAATTTGTACAGAAACATTGAGAACTTTTGGGAAAGTAGATATTTTAATTAATAATGCTGGAATAAGTAAAATAGGATTATTAATGGACTCAAGTATAGAAGATATAGAAGAATTAATTTCTGTAAATCTTTTAGGAACAATTTATTTTTCAAAGGAAATATCAAATTATATGCTTTCAAATGGAGGTTCTATAATAAATATTTCTTCAATTTGGGGAGAATATGGAGCATCTTGTGAAACAATTTATTCTGCAAGTAAAGGTGGAATAAATACCTTTACTAAGGCTTTAGCTAGGGAACTAGCTATGGGGAAAATAAGAGTTAATGCTATAGCACCAGGAGTTATAAATACAAAGATGAATAGTTTTTTAAATAAAAATGAAAAAGAAGAACTTGAACAAGAGATTCCAATGGGGCGCTTTGGAGAAGGTGAAGAAGTAGCAGAACTTGCTGTATTTTTAGCATCGGATAAAGCCTCATATATTACAGGGCAAATTATAAAAGCTGATGGTGGAATGATTTAAAGATAAAAAAAAGTACTACTCTAAAAATTTTAGATTAGTATTTTTTATTATTTAAAGCTTAGTTACAGATGTGTTGTATGTACCGTAAACTTACTCCTTCACCAACAATATGTCCGTCCATAGCTGTATATAAATCATTTAGACCAAAACCAATTTTAAGTTCTAAGCTAGTATTTAAAGCATAAATAGTTATAGTATATTTATGTGGGAAGCTTATAGGAATCATTCCAGCATAATGGAAAGCTTTTTCTCTTGGAACTTGGAATCCTTTAAGACCATTCAAGAGGAATAGATTCAAGAGGCATAGCATCGAGTTTATATTTAGATGCAGCTCCATATTATGGATCAATGATTCCATTTTTTATTCATGAAGATGAAAGATCCATTTTAACAATTGGGAAATAATTATTAAGATTAGTGTTATTAGTAGCTTGTGTAGGAGTTGGTATAGTTTTAGTTTCATTACAAGATACACAAGTTATACTAATACTTAAAGAAAGAATTAAAATAGCAAATAATGATTTAATTTTCTTAGTTTTCATAGTAAAAACTCCTCTCAATAATATTATAAAGGTAATATTACCAAAAGGAGCTTAAAATATTAATAATTAATTTTCTTCAACTACCTGTAGGGGAGCTTTAAACGTAAACAAAACACCTTCAGGAGTACTTTTTAAGGTATAAGAAAATTCATGAAGGTCTAAAATATTCTTTACAATAGAAAGGCCAAGACCAGCACTATTCTTATCTCTATTACCAGATTTATCTAATCTGTAGAATTTATTAAAAAGATTAGAACATTCATTTTCAGGAATAAAGGAGTCTGTATTTAAAAGACTTAAAGTCATAAATTTATTATCTAAAGACTGAATAGTTAACTTTATTGTAGCACCTTCAGGTGAGTATTTTATAGAATTTGAAATAATATTAGTTAAAACTTGATCAAGTTGAAAAATATCTCCATTTATATAAGAATAATCTGTTCTAGGTTCAAAAATCATACGTATATTTTTTTCATCACAATCTAATTTAAAATTAGAAAATATTTTTTTGGCTAATCTATTTATATTAAAGATTTCAAATTGAGGCTTAATAACACCAGATTCAAGCTTAGATAATTCGAGCATATTAGAAACTAATTTTCCCATTTTTTGTGACTCATCTATTATAGTTTGCAGATAAAGAGAAGCATCTTCTCCTGAAACTACACCATCTTTTATACCTTCTGCATATCCTTCAATTATACCAATTGGAGTTTTAAGTTCATGGCTAACGCTTGCAATAAAATCTTTTCTCATAACTTCAAGCTGTCTTTCGCGTTCTATATCTTCTTTTAGTTTAGAGTTGCTTTCTTTTAAATCATCTAATGTAGATTTTAATTTAGATGACAAAAAATTAAAAGTTTTTGCAAGGTGACCGATTTCATCATTAGAGTTTACAGCACATTTTTCAGAAAAATCCATATTACTCATTTTTATTGCAACATCATTAATTTGAACAAGTGGCTTAGCAATTTTTTTACTATAGCCATAAGAAACTAAAATAGCGAGTATTGTAGCACCTAGAAAAATATAAATATAGAATTCACTAATAATATTACTTGCTTCTAAAATTGGTTGAATTGAAGAAACACAAAGTATAATTGAATCTACATGATTAGATGTTGATATAGCAGAGGCAATACCTATATTTTTATATTGCCCTTTTTCATAAAAACTTGTAGAAATAGTTTTATTTTCTCCTAAAACATTATTTAAAATAGTTTTATTTTTTAATATTTCAGAACAAAAATCTTTTAAAAGTGCAACATCATTTTGATCTGCATTAGTTTCACCTGGAATAAATTTAAGTTCACCATTTAAAGAGAATATAGCAATTTTAGCTCCATTAACATTCTCAAAATTTTTAAGTGCAGAATAAATTTGGACATTATTATTTAGATGACCTGAATATTCAATTTTGAATTTATTTATAGCACCAATTAAGCTTTCAGTTTTCTTTTTCTCATAAAATCCTTCAAAAACAAGAGATTGAGCAATTAAAATAATTGCTAAAAGTCCAATTATAATAAAAAAAGTTATGAAAAATATTTTTTTAGATAAAGAGGAATTTTTAAAGTTATTGAAATTCATCTATTTCACCTCAAATTTATATCCGCTACCTCTAACAGTGACAATATAAGAAGCTTTAGAAGAAAGCTTTTCACGAAGTCTCTTAATGTTAGTATCTACAGTACGAATATCACCATAATAATCAATCCCCCATACATGATCTAAAATATTATCTCTAGATAGAGAAATCCCTTCATTATCGGTTAGATAAACTAAAAGTTCATATTCCTTTGGTGAAAGTTGAATATAATTTGAGTCTAAGGTAACTTCATGAGATAATTTATTTATTTTAAGTCCATTAAAGTCCTTAGTGCTAGAATCAACTTTTGCTTCAGTTCGTTTAAGTAAAACCTTTGCTTTAGCAAGAAGAACTTTAGGACTAAAAGGTTTAGTCATATAATCATCAGCACCAAAGGCATATCCTTGAAGTTTATCATCTTCTTCGCTTTTTGCAGTTAATAAAATAATAGGAACATTAGATACATCTCTAACTATGCTTAAAAAATCTAGACCATTTAATTTTGGCATCATAATATCTAAAATGATAATATCAATAGTATTTTGACTAAATACTTGAAGTCCTTCTTCACCGTTTGATGATTCTAGAACTTTAAAGCCTTCACTTAAAAAATAGTCTCTAATTAAGAAGCGGATTTTTATTTCATCTTCTACAACTAAAACTGTTTTCATATTGTATGAATACCCCCTAATAATATATATTTAATTCTATTATATATAAAATTTTGATTTAAGTAAAAGTATATATAAGATAAACGTCTTTTATAAAGACTATTTTTGTTGTAAAATACAGAAAAGACGTTAATTTAAAAGCGAGAGTAATAATGGGAGATGAAGATGATAAAATTAAATTTTGATGTAAAAAAATATAGACTAAAAAATAATTTAGAAGTTATAACTATAAAAAAGGATACTAGAATAGGTGCTATAAATATAGGATTTAATATTGGTTCTATGTATGAAAAGCTAGAAGAAAAAGGGATAAGCCATTTTGTTGAGCATATGCTATTTAAAGGTACTGAAAATTTAAATAATGAAGAATTAAATAGTGAACTTGAAAATTTAGGTGGAGAATATAATGCGTATACAGATTATGAGAATACAGTATATACAATAAGCTGTTTAGAAGAAGAATTAGAAAATGGAACAAAACTTTTAAGTGATATGGTTATAAATTCAACTTTCGATAAAGAAGAAATAGAAAAAGAAAGAAGTGTGATTTTAGCTGAACTTAGAACTGGAAAAGATGATATTGAAGATTTAAGTTTTAAGAAAACAAATGAAACAGCTTTTTCAAAAGGTTTTTTAAGATGGGAAGTTATAGGAATAGAAAAAAATGTCAAGAATTTTAAAAGAGAAGATATAAAAGGATATTTTGAAAAATATTATAGACCAAGTAATGCTGTAATAACAATAGTAACATCATTAGATCATGAAGATTCTTTAAAAATGGTAGATAATTATTTTGGAAATTGGGAAGATAGAAAAGAAGAAAAAATAGAGCCAATTAAAGAAAAAAATAGATTTATAAGAAAAGAGAGCTATAAGGAAGATATAGAACAAAGTACAATAGTATATATGTATACTTTTGATGATTTAAAAAAAGAAGAGGAACTTCCACTTAGAATCTTAAATCATAGACTTGGGGAAAGTGCAAATTCAATTCTTTTTAGAGAAGTTAGAGAAAATAGAGGATATGCATATGATATTTTTACTCATTTAGATATAAGTAAGGAATCAAAAAGTCTCTATATATATACATCTGTAGGAGATGAAGATGTTGAGAAAACAGAAGAGGTTATAAATGAGATTATAGAAAAAATAATAAAAGAAGAGATTATATTTACTGATAGAGATTTAAATATAATGAAAAAAGTTCATAAAACAGCTGTTATAAGTACTTTAGAAGATTCAGCAGAACTTTGTAATTATGTTCTTCATCAGGCTCTTTCGGAAGAAGAGCTTTTAGAGTTTGTAGAAGATATGAAAAGACTTAATAATATAAGAAAAGAAGAGCTTAAAGATATAGGGAAGAAAGTACTTGTAAAACCAACAGTTCACATATTAAGAAGAAAAGAGGAGTAGATATTTTTGGGGAGAGTTACTAAAATAGAAGAAGGAAAAAGAAATAAAGGTAGAGTAAATGTCTACGTAGATGAAGACTTTGCATTTGCAATAGACGGAGAGCTTGCATATAAAATGGGGCTTAAAAAAAATTTAGAGATAGATGAAGAAAAGATAAAGGAAGCAGTCTTAAAAGATGGGTTTTCAAAATGTAAAGAAAGAGCTATAAAGATTGTAGAAAGAAGTTATAAAACAGAGAAAGAATTAAGAACTAAGCTAAAGAGTTATGAGTTTTTAGATCAGCAAATAGATTATGCTATAAATTTTCTTATAGAATATAAATTTTTAGATGATGCTAAATATACTAGAATGTATATAAAAGATAAACTTTTCAATCAAGGAAGTAATAAAATAAAATTTACATTAGAAAGAAAAGGAATTAATAGAGAATTGATAGAAGAAATACTTAGTGAGTTTGATAAAAGTGAAGAGGTTGAAAGAGGTATCTATCTTTGTGAGAAAAAATATAATATTTTAAAGGGAAAAGAATCTGATAAGTACAAATTAAAAGATAAGCTTTTTAGATATTTAGTAGGAAGAGGATATGAGTTTTCATCTGCAAAAGAGATTATAAATAAAGTTTTGAGCAATGATGAATATTAAAGGAGTATAAATGGGAAAAAATTTATCTACATTAATATGTTTGTTAGTAGTAGGTGTGCCAGTTGTAAGATGTATACTTAGAGCATTTAGAAGGAAAGCTATAAATTATGCAGTAAATGAGATTTCAGGAAGTGTAGCACTAATAGGAACAATGATATTTATATTTAGCTATTTTAATGATGTAAATTCATATATAGGTAATTTAATAGAAAATATCAATATAAATCCTATACTTAAATATTTATTTAAAATTGGATTAGTTATAATATGTTTTATGATAGTAAATTTTATTTTATATAATATTTTTAAATTTATAAATAAAGTTTTATTAGGAAGTTTTTTAGAAAAACTGGATAATAATATTATTATAAAAGTTATATTAGGAGCAATTTTAGGATTTATAAAAGGATTCCTAAGTTTATGTATTTTGTTTAGTATTGTTGTTATTATAAATAAAGCAAATATTTTTAATAAGGATATTCAGATATTTAATAAAATAAATATTTATAAAAAGATAGAGCAAAATATTAGTGGGCTTAAAGTAAATGAAATAAAAAGTGGGCTTCTTCAGGATATTGGAAATGGAAAGATAGTTTATTATAATGGGGTGACATTATCAGAAGGAGTAAAAAGTGATAATGCAATAAATGAAAAAGCAAAAGAAATAACAAGAAATGATACAACAGATTTAGAGAAAGCGAAGAGTATTTACGAGTGGGTTGGTAGTCATATAACATATGATAATGAAAAGGCAAAGCTTATAATGAGAGGAGATAGAAAGTTAAAAAGCGGTGCAATAGAAGCATTTAATACAAGAAGTGGAATATGTTTTGATTACGCGTGTCTATATGTAGCAATGGCAAGGGCAGTAAACCTTCCAGTTAGGCTTATTACGGGAGAAGCTTATAATGGGGAAGAGTATATAAATCATGCATGGAATCAAGTATATATTAAGAGTTTAGGAAAATGGATAAATGTTGATCCAACTTTTTATAATGCAGGAAATTACTTTAATAATAAGAGTTTTTTTGAAGATCATAAAGAAGAAAGTATTGCAGGTCAATGGAACTAAAAAAGATTAGGAATTTTTATATTCCTAATCTTTTTTATATTTAGATATTAAAAGCTTTATAGCTTTCTCACACTCTTCATCTTTATTATTTAAAGCCCAAGCCATATTGAAATAAATTAAGGCTTTTTTAGGAATGTCTTGCATAGCATAACAGTATCCTAGATTAAAAAAATATTTACTTTCTCTTTGAATATCTATAGCCTTTTTAAGCATATCTATAGCAGAAGGATATTCTTTTAACTTAATGAAACAGACTCCAGCATTGTAGTATGAGCAAGCTTGGTTATCATTAGATTTTACAGCTTTTTTATAAAAATCTATAGCTTTTTTATACTCGTGAGTATTATATAATTTATTGCCTTCATTAAAATAATCCAAGTTTTAAGCCTCCTTAATAATAGTATTTATTTACATTATGGTCATTATTTGTATATTATATACGAGGGGGGAGAAAATTATGATATTTTAAATCTTTTTTAAATCTGCCTTAAATTTTTTGTTTCTTGTTGATTTAATAATGAATATTATATAATATCAATATATGCGATTTAATATTTTGAAAAAGTAGGTGTAATTAAATGGAAAAATTTAAACTGGGACTAGATGTTGGATCTACAACAGTTAAAGTTGTCTTATTAGATGTAAAAGACAACATGGTATTCAGTGAATATAGAAGACACTTTTCAAATATAAAGCAAACTATAATAGATATTATGAAAGAATGCTTTGAAAAATTTGGGGACATAAAACTATCAGTAACAATAACAGGTTCTGGTGGACTTTCTATGGCAAACTGGCTAGATGTTAAGTTTGTACAAGAAGTTATTGCATGTACAGAAACAATAGAAACAATAATTCCACAAACAGATGTAGCAATAGAGCTTGGTGGAGAAGATGCAAAAATAACTTATTTAAAAGATGGAATAGAACAGAGAATGAATGGTACTTGTGCTGGAGGTACAGGAGCATTTATAGACCAAATGGCATCACTTTTAAATACAGATGCTACAGGATTAAATGAACTTGCAAAAAATTATGGAGTAATATATCCAATAGCTTCAAGATGTGGTGTATTTGCTAAAACAGATGTACAGCCTCTTATAAATGAAGGAGCTAAGAAAGAGGATATTGCAGCTTCAGTACTTCAAGCAGTTGTTAACCAAACAATTGGAGGGCTTGCTTGTGGTAAGCCAATAGAAGGAAATATAGCTTTCTTAGGGGGGCCTCTTTATTTCTTATCAGAGCTTAGACAAAGATTCATCGAGACTTTAAATCTGACAGATGAAGAAATTATATTCCCAGAAAACCCACAACTTTTTGTAGCAATGGGAGCAGCTCTACTATCAAGAGAAGAGGAACCAGTAGATTTTGTTGATTTAATTGAGAAAGTAAATAGCATGTCTGATGCAAAAGATGATGAAGTACTTAGACTTGATAAACTTTTTAAAGATGATGAAGAGTTTAAGGCTTTTAATGAAAGACATGCAAAGGCAAAAGCTAAAAGAGGAAACATAGAGAATACAGTTGGAAATGTATTTCTAGGAATAGATGCGGGTTCAACAACTACTAAAGTTGTTTTAATTAACAAAGATGATGAAATTATATACTCATACTATGGAGGAAATGGAGGAAATCCATTAAAGAAGATAGTTGAGATAATGAATAATGTATATAGCAAATTACCAGAAAAGGCAAAAATAGCAAAAGCTACAGTAACAGGATATGGTGAGGCACTTATAAAATCTGCATTACATATGGATATAGGTGAGATAGAAACTATAGCACATTATAAAGCTGCAGACCATTTTTTACCAGGTGTAGATTTTATTCTTGATATTGGTGGCCAAGATATGAAATGTCTAAGAATTAAAAATGGGGTAATAGATAGTATTCTTTTAAATGAGGCATGTTCATCAGGATGTGGGTCATTCATTGAAACATTCGGTAAATCACTTGGAATAGGTGTAGAAGATTTTGCAAAAGCAGCTTTAGAATCTAGTAGTCCAGTTGATTTAGGAT
>NZ_JBOGCC010000239.1:0-1374 GCF_051656525.1 Clostridium sp.
TGTACAAACAAATTTTTTCATAATAATTTCCTCCTCTATTTTCACACACATAAATTTTATTTATTTCTCTAAACTTTTAAAAATCACTTTAACTTTTAAAAATTTAGTTTTAATCTTTTTCCGTACCTCTTTGGTACAATTTTATTATATAATAATTATTATCCGTTGTAAATACCTTTTTTAAAAAAACTTTTATTATTTTTTAAACTTCCCTTTAAAGATTATATTTTAATTGGATAATTTTGTATATAATTTTAGTAATACATTTTTAGACAAAAAACTAACCTCTTTTATAGAGATTAGTTTTCTTTTAAAATACTTGTGGTAAATATACTGTTATTCTTGTTCCAATACCTCTTCTACTTAATACACTAAAATATCCTCTATGATTATCTACTATCCATTTTGCTATTGAAAGTCCGAGTCCTGTTCCACCATCTTTACGTACTCTGGCTGTATCTGCTCTAAAAAATCTTTCAAATATATGTGGTATATCTTTCTCTTCCATTCCTATTCCATTATCTTGTATTGAAAAGTATGGTTCTTTCTTTTCATTCTCTCCTACTTTAATTACAATCTCTTCTCCATTTTCAGTATATCTAACTGCATTTTCTATTAAAATTCTAGCTGTTTGTTTTATTAATGAACTATCTCCTCTAATAGTTATATTATCAAGTAATATTCCCTTATAGATATGTTCCTTATCTATCATTTTAGATTCTTCTAATACTTCTTTCATTAAATCTGTAAGAGAAAACTCTATAATTGTAAGTCCCATTTTCCCATTAATTCCTCTAGCTAAAAATAATAATTGTTCCACTAGATTTTTCATATTTTCTGACTCACTTTTTATTGCTACAATTGATTCCTCTAGAATACTTTCATCATTTTTTCCCCATCTATCTAGCATATTAGCATATCCTTGAATTACTGAAATAGGAGTTCTAAGCTCATGTGATGCATCTGACACAAATCTTGCTTGTTGCCTATAGCTTTCCCTCATTCTTTCTAAAAGATTATTTATTGCATCTTCTAACCCTTTGAGCTCAGTATCACCTATATAAACCTTCTCATCAGAAGTTATTGTCTCAATCTTATAAATTGCCTCTTCAAGATTATGAAATTTCTCTTCATCTATTACCATACCACTTAATCTATTTGCAGTTTCTACAATCTCATTTAAAGGTCTTAACACTTTTCTTACTCTTCCAGTTCCAAATATGATTTGTTTTACTAAATATATTAATTCAACTACACAAAGAATCGTTAGAATCTCTTTTATACTAGTTAAAAATGCTGTCGCACTTTGGACCATACTTTTTCCATCTGGCCAAATTACAGTATACTTCGCTGTATCTATTGGAAAAAAATCAA
>NZ_JBOGCC010000240.1:0-1292 GCF_051656525.1 Clostridium sp.
CTTTATGCTTCAACTTATCTAAAGATACTAATCCACAATTTAAAACTTCTTCCTTCTTTTTATCCACAACTACTCTCTTCTTTAATGCAGTTCTTATTCTTGCAAGTAACTCTTCAATTGCAAAAGGCTTAGTAATATAGTCATCTGCACCTAAATCTAATCCTGATACTTTGTCCATAACAGAATCTCTAGCTGTTAACATTATTGTGGGTATATCTGAATTTTTTCTAAGTCTTCTTAAAACTTCAAGCCCATTAATTTCTGGTAACATTACATCAAGTATTACTAAATCTATATCACCTTTTTCTGCTATTTCAAGACCTAATCTTCCATTACTTGCTTTCAATACTTTATATCCTTCATGCATAAGTTCAAGCTCTATAAATCTTGCTATTTTTTCTTCATCTTCAACAATTAGAATTTTTATCATTTTTAATCTCCTCTTTAACTTTTAACTTCATACTTCTTACACTGATACTCACTTTATTAAATATCCTATTTACCTTCTCTAACTTCTTTTCATCAATTCTTTTTGATACTATTGAAAACTCAAAATCTAAAAATGTTCCAATTATTATAATAGGTATCAGCATCCAAAATCCCAAAAATAAAAGAACTATAAGAACTGTAAGAGGTATCTTTAAAAAGATTTTCTTCTCCTTCTTTACCTCAAGGAAAATATTATTTAAAGTATCTATCCATCTACATACAGTTTCAAAAAATCCTACTGAATTATTCTCTCTTTTACGACTATCTTTTATTTCTTCTTTGTCTAAATTAAGATTATCTTCTTTAATACTCTCATTTGTATAAAATATACTAACCCTTGGCTTCTCTATTATCCCTTCATTTTCTAAATATAAAATAGAATCTAGCATGTCAAAATTATTAAGCTCTAAAGCAGTTTTTGCTTCATCACTACTTATATTAACTTCGTTTCTTAACTTTTCAATTAACTTAAGATTCTCCATAAACACTCCTTTCATAATAATCATTTTAATTCTTCCCTTTATTTATTAAATTATATCATTTAGATTTATATTTCTAAATGAAAAAAGCCTTGAATTTTTCAAGACTTTTCACCTATTCCTATGCTTCATAACCTTTTTTAAAATCTTCCTTTACTGAAGAGGCTGACTTAGAAACCTCCTCGAAAACACTATTTACTCCCTCATAATTAACTTTCTTTCCTGCAAGAGAATATTTATATCCACAGAATAATCCTACTATTAATAATATTATTGCTGGTACTGATAAGAATATTAATATTAAAGCTGATATTGTTAAGGAAA
>NZ_JBOGCC010000241.1:0-2404 GCF_051656525.1 Clostridium sp.
GGAGGTGAAGGGATTTGTTTAAAATAGCAGTCCTAACATCAGGAGGAGGGTCAAACCTTCAATCTATTATAGATAATATAAATTCAGGGAATATAAATGCAAAAATTGAGATAGTTATAGGAAGCAAGGATGGAATTTATTCATTAGAGAGAGCTAAAGAAAATAATATAAAGTTTGAAGTTGTAAGTAAAAAAGAGTATGGAAATAAGACTTCAGATAAAATATTAGATTTAGTGAAAAATGTGGATTTAATAGTTCTTGCAGGATATCTTTCAATATTAGAGGGTGAAATCTTAAAAAGGTTTGAAAATAAAATTATAAATATACATCCATCACTTATTCCAGCTTTTTGTGGAGATAAGATGTATGGAGAAAGAGTGCATAAGACAGTAATAGAAAAAGGGGTTAAATATACAGGGTGTACAGTTCATTTTGTAAATGAAGAAGTTGATGGGGGCGCAATTATTCTTCAAGAGATAGTAGAAGTAAAAGAAGATGATACTGTAGAAACCTTGCAAAAAAGAGTGCTTGTAAAAGAGCATAAAGTGCTTCCTAAGGCTATTAAATTAATAAGTGAGGGAAGAATTAATATTGAAAACAATAAAGTTAAGATAAAAGAAGAGGTGTGTTTATGAAAAGAAGAGCTTTAATTAGTGTATTTAATAAAGATGGTGTTTTAGAATTCTCAAAAGAACTTATAAATATGGGAGTAGAAATACTTTCAACAGGTGGAACATATAAGTATTTAAAAGAAAATGGAATAGAGGTTATTGAAGTTAATAAGGTAACAGATTTTCCAGAAATGCTAGATGGAAGAGTAAAAACACTTCACCCACGTATACATGCAGGGATCTTAGCAATTAGAGATGATGAAAAGCATATGAACACATTAGAAGAGCACAATATAAATACTATTGATTATGTTGTAGTTAATCTTTATCCATTCTTTGAAAAAGTAAAAGAAGATTTAAGCTTTGATGAAAAGGTTGAGTTTATAGATATTGGTGGACCAACTATGCTTAGAGCCGCAGCTAAGAACTTTAAAGATGTAACAGTTATTTCAGATACTAAGGATTATGAAAGAGTAATAAATGAAATAAAAGAAAATGGAGAAGTTACATTAGGACTTAAAAAAGTATTAGCAGGAAAAGTATTTAATTTAATGAGTGCTTATGATGCTGCAATATCAAATTTTCTTTTAGAAGGAGAGGAAGAATATCCTGAATATCTTTCAGTATCATACAAGAAAAAGCAAAGTCTAAGATATGGAGAAAATCCACATCAAAGTGCAGCTTATTATGGTAGTTTAGAAAATGATGGAGCTATGAATAGCTTTGAAATTTTAAATGGAAAAGAACTTTCATATAATAATTTAAAAGACGTTGATATAGCGTGGAAGGTTTGTAATGAATTTACTGAAATTGCTTGTTGTGCATTAAAGCATAATACACCTTGTGGAGTAGCAATAGGTGAAACAGTTTTAGATTCTTATAAGAAAGCACATGATGCAGACCCTGTATCAATTTTTGGTGGAATAGTTGGAATAAATAGAGTTGTAGATAAAGAAACAGCCGAGGAAATGAGTAAAATTTTCTTAGAAGTTATAATAGCAAATGGATATACTGAGGAAGCTTTAGAAGTTCTTAAAAAGAAAAAGAACTTAAGAGTTTTAGAAGGAAAAGTAAAACCAAACTCTAAAAAGTTTATGGTTACAGTTGATGGCGGAATTTTAGTTCAAGAAGAAGATTTAAAATTAAAAGACAAAATGGAAGTTGTAACTGAGAAAAAGCCAAGTGAAAAAGAACTTAGAGATATGGAATTTGGAATGAAGGTTGTAAAATATGTTAAATCAAATGCAATAGTGGCGGTTAAAGATGGGGTTGCTGTTGGAGTTGGTGGTGGACAGGTTAATAGAATTTGGGCTACTACTGAAGCTTTAGAAAGAGCAAAATCTGCAAATGTTATAGCATCAGATGCATTCTTCCCATTTAGAGATTGTGTTGATGAAATTGCAAAGTATGGTGTAAAAGCAATTATACAACCAGGTGGTTCAATGAGAGATGAAGAATCAATTAAAGCTTGTAATGAGCATGAAATATCTATGGTATTTACAGGAATAAGACACTTTAAACATTAATTAAGTAAAAGCTTACAGGATATTATATTTTGTAAGCTTTTTAAGAAGGGGGACTTAGATAATGAAAATATTATTAATCGGATCAGGTGGACGTGAAAGTGCAATAGCATTTAAATTACTTCAAAATGAAAGAGTTTCTAAAATATATGTAGCACCAGGAAATGGTGGAACAGCATCCTACGAAAAATGTGAGAATATAAATTTAGAAGATATAAATGATTTAAGAGTATTTGCTATAAATGAAGGAATAGACTTAACTATAGTAGG
>NZ_JBOGCC010000242.1:0-1432 GCF_051656525.1 Clostridium sp.
TGTCTACCACTCCATATCCACTACTTGCTAAACTTACATCTATACCTAATATCAATTACTCATCTCCCAACAATTCTTTTGTATAATCAAATGACTTCTCACATTCTGAATAATATGAATTAAGTCTATTTAGATCATCTGCATACATATTCTCAAATGCTTTAAGTTTTACTAAACATTCACCTATGAATACACATTTGTCTAATTCTTCATTAGTTATATCACTTTTAATTTTACGCTTTAAGTCTAATAAAATATCATCTATAGTCATATTACTCCACCCTTTCTATTTTAAATATAACCTCACTTTTGCTGTACATATTATTAATTCTTATGTAGTTATCTAACAAATCCATTATAAATCTATGACTACCTGTTCCCATTCTTACATATGTATCTTCCATTTTAATTGACAATTTATAAATCATTTATTCTACAGACTTATATGCTTTAGCTATTAATTTTTCCTCTGCAAACAATCCTATGAATAAGAAGTATAGGCTGACGATAAAGTTTAACACTGGGAATGCGAATAGTATAATCCACCTAATGAAAGCGTATATTTTCTCAACTTTAGATGACTTCTTAATATTTATATCGAATTTTTTAATTATGATATAACTCCTTAATACTGCTAATATGAATGTTGTAATGAATAATAAGCAACTTATTGTATAGAATTTAAACATTCCATTTCCTCCTTGATTATGTTTACTAATTTTGTATAACTTTCTATGTAATTATCATTGTAGATAATTCTATCTGTAACCAAATCTTCAAAATCCCTTTTATCTCTCTTGTGTCTATCTGTCAATTCGTCAAGCGTAGCATTTTCATCTCTTTTCAAATAAGAAATTCCCCTGTCTCTATCATTGCGAACAATTTGTATAGAAAGTATATTGTCTTTGAATTCAGTTTCCAGTAGACTTCTATAACCATGAGGATTAGCAATGATTATAGCTACTTCGGATTTATTTAATTCTGACTTAGTGTAACCATATCTGTATGTTCTATCTTCAGACTCTATATAATATGAAGTTTTCTCTATAAATTCATTTTGCGAATCTAACTTATCAAATTCCTTATCTGATATGAAATAGTATTCTACACCATCTGTTTCACCTTCTCTTTTGTCTCTTGTGGTGTAAGATATGCATCTATGAATATTTAAGTCATGTACTAGTTGGTTTACCATTGTGTCTTTACCAGCAGCAGCCTTGGCTAATATTACTATTAATAATTTGTTCAAACTTTCACCTCCTAATAATATACAATCTTAGAATTTTCTTTTGTCATTACATTGTCTTTAATTATTTTCACCTTAGTTGTTGTAACCTTTTTATTTGTGATTAAATCAATTCTGATATGTCCTTGTTCTTTTCTAATTTTATACATAGCATGCCTCCAGTTTAAATTATTAATTATTTACTTC
>NZ_JBOGCC010000243.1:0-2265 GCF_051656525.1 Clostridium sp.
CGTCTACTGGCTCTATCTCAAAGTATTTACCAAAGCTTTCATCAATATCTTGCTTTTTAGTATATGTCCAATCTAATATGAATCTTGACTCGATACTCTTTAATACTTCACCTCTTAATTTCATGTGAGTATCTCTCCAATATCCAAGTTCTCCTTCCCCGGCATATTCTTTTCCTATATTAAATCCACCTAGATAACCACATCTTCCATCAATTAAAAGATATTTTCTATGATTTCTGTAATTTGCTCTTAAATTTATAGTTTTTAATATGCTTGGAAAAAATACTAAAAATTCTCCACCTGCTTTTTCTAACCTCTTTATATAATCTTTTGATATGAAATTCCCCATACCATCTACTTGAAGCTTTACCTCAACTCCATCTTCAGCTCTTTTAATCATTTCATCTAAAAGTTTGCTCCCCCAAGAGTCACTTCTAAAAATATAAAATTGCATATGAATAAATTTTTTAGCTTTCTTAATTTCGTCAATCATATCATTATATAATTCTTTTCCATCAAAAATAAGTTCCATATTATTATCACAAGTATAAAGTGCATTACTATTTCTATAATTCATTGAAATTAAATCTTTATCCTTATCATTGATATATACTATCTCGTCATCTGATTGAATCTTTTTAAAATACTCACTTTTCAATCCATCAGAAATAGTTTTTTTCTTAAATCTACGATTCTTACTAATTCCTTGCCCAATCATAAAATATAAAATAACACCTATTACTGGTAAAAATACTAAAATTAATATCCATGCCCATGTTGCACTTGCATCTTTTTTCTCAAAAAATACAACTACAATTATAAATGCAATATCAATTATTGCTAGTAAACATAAAATTGCAATTAACAATTCGTGCATCCTTTTCCCTCCATTTTTTAATTTTTAATCTTAAATTAGTTTATCATATTTTTTTCTATTTTTTAAAGTACTTTTTTTTTAACGAAATTTTCTTTTTATTCATAACTAGTATTCCCAAAATATAAATATCGACTAAATTTTTATTCAAAATTCATCTTATATTATATAAATTCAATTTTCCAATTAAAATATCCTGTTTCCTTATTTAATTCATATCTAAAATATGCACTAAATGTATTACCTTTTTTACTTTTTAAATTCCTAAACCCTACTTTTCCATTCTTTAAAAGTAAAGTTACCATTTCTTTTGATACTGTCTTTCCAAAAGAAGTTATATACTTATCATCTTTCCAAATAGTATATCTACAGCCACTTTTCCAATTTGAACATCCAAACCCCTTTTCTCCTTCTATAACAGGATTTCCACATACAGGGCAATTCCCTATAGCTTCCTGCCCTTCCTCAAGCTCAACTTTAACATTCTTTAATACTGATACGTCATTTTTTATTTTATTTACACCATCAATAGTAAATTTCTTGATAAGTTCTAAGAAATCATTTTTTTGAAATTTTCCCTTTTCTATATCAGAAAGGGTTTTTTCAAGTCTTCCTGTGTATTCAAGGTCTAAAAGTTCTTTAACTGGGAATATTTCAACCATTGTTCTTCCAAGTTTTGTGCATGTAAGGCTTTTTCCTTTAGTCTCTACGTACCCTATATCTTTAAGTTTCTTTATAGTCTCTGCCCTTGTTGCAGGAGTTCCTATACTGAATCCACTTAATATAGATGCCATCATTTCTTCACTATTATTTTCTTCTTTAGACTCATCCTCACCTTCATCTTTATTATCTTTTTTAAGATTCTTACCACAAGTCTCCATGAGTCTTAAAAGAGTTTTCTCTGTATGCTTCTTAGGTGGTTTCTTAGTTACTGATGAAACTTTACTACTAGCTACATCTACAATTTCATTTTCTTGTACATTTGGAAGTATTGTATCTTTACTTTCTATTTTTTCAACAAGTCTCCATCCTTCAACTAATTGAATTTTACCTTTAGATACAAATTCACCTTTAGCTTCTTCACACTCTACTTTAGTAACTATTTTACTTTCCTCATACTCTGCTACAGGCATAAACTGCATTATAAATCTATTTTTAACTGCAGTATAAACTATCTTTTCATCTGCACTTAATCCATTAGGTTTCATATAAGTTGGAACTATAGCACTATGGCTTTCTACTTTCTTATTATCAAATATTCTTTTACTTTTAGTAAATTTTATTTGATCCTCATATGGCAGTCCCTTCTTTATGTTTTCTAAAACTTTCCTAGTTCTATCAACTAAACTTTCTTCAAGTGCAATACTTCCTGTTCTAGGATATGTTATAAA
>NZ_JBOGCC010000244.1:0-2141 GCF_051656525.1 Clostridium sp.
ATGGTATTAGAAAATACTGATGGCACTAAGAGAAACGACCAACAAATAGAATACAAGTTCCAAAGAATGATGCATTTGGGTGTATTATCTACTGCTAGATTTGGTGCTTATGTTATAACTGCTTAATCAGTTATTTAGAGTGGCTACTTAATGTGGTCACTCTATTTTATATGTTTATAATATTTATTAAAGAGGAGAGAAGAGGATTATGTTTAAAACACAACAAGATAAGAGAAGTTTAAGAGATTTAAGACAAGGACTTAAAGCTAAGAAATCACTTGAAGTTGAGATAATGAGTTTATCAACAGGTGAGATATTCTATGAATGTCCCAAAACTAGATACAAGTTTAATTTGGCAAAGTTAGGTTCAAAGGAAAGTATAGAACTAGATATACTTGTTACTTTGGCTAATAGATACAGAGGTTTCTTTGAGTCGCATTTAATAACTATTGTAGACTTTGAAGATGATGAATACTCTGTTGAAGATTTAAAAGAATATCTTGGTATAAAAGATATTTACACTGGAATTGAAAACACGGATGTAGATTATGTAGCAGAAATATTAGATATGGATAATTATAACTTTGAGAAGTTTATAAGCACTGATGCGTCTCCTATGCTTGTTTCTAAGGTAGCAGAGAGAGCAATTTACTTATATATGAAGGGTAAGTTTGATTCTCATTCAAAGAGAAGAATACTTAGTAAAGCTCTTGGTTTAGAGGACATATTTGATGTTGCTGATGCTGAGTTAGATTCTATTGATAAAGAATAATACTCGTCTATGTTTTAATTATATAAAACTAGGTGGTGATAATAATAGGAACTTCAGTTACGAAAGTTTTTACTAAATTCCTTGGTTTAATTGATGATAAGGAATGGCTACTTGTTGAAGATGATATTATTGAGAGTCTTATGGCAGATTATCTCGATAGTGCAACTACAGATTTTATGCAATGTAGAAAAGACCTTACTTTTACTCCACCAATAATAGGTGAGATACTTGTAGATGGTCTTACCTCAGAAATACTGTTTGATCCTTTAGGTGATGGAAGTGTTTCTGAAATATTAAGTATAGTTGGCTCAATATCTGAGCAAGAACTTGTTGAAGATGTTGATTATACCTATGCAAATGGCGTCATTACGTTTACTACTTCCTTGATGGAAGATTTAATAATTAGATATCGTGTAGATGGATATTTTGTTTCTGATTTAAATAGTTTAGAAATAAGGATATTATCTCATGCGATGTTATTACATTACCTTAAACCTAAGATAATGACTCAAGAAAGTTTAAAACAGTTTGTATCTGATAAGGATTTTACTAAATTATCTGGTGCAAATATGCTACTTAGACTTATGGGACTAGAAAAATCTCAACAAAAACAACTTGATATACTACAAGGTAGATATGCTTTTCAAGAGTTTGAGGGGTGGAACTAGTGCTTTATTTAAGAAGGTTTAAGGATAGAGTTGGTTTAGGTGCTTCTACTCAAAGGGATTTTACTTTAAACGAGGTAGAGAGAAACTTTTTAGAACACTTAGAAACATCTCCAACTTCTCATTTAGTGCCTATGACTTCTCCTGATGAAATTGGCATTTCAAGTGCTACTCAGAGGGTAAGATGTATCATAAATGACCTTACGGTAAATGATAAAAAAGCTTATGATGAGAAAAAAGTTTTAGTTTCTAAGGATACTAATGTCGATATTGGCTGCTATTTCTTTTGGGATAATTGCTATTGGATAATTATATTTAAGGAACATAAGTCTTTAAATACATATAAGAAGTTTATTGCTAGAAGATGTAATCAGATATTTAAGTATAAGTACAAAGGTATTGTATATGAAATTCCTGTTAATATTGAGAACTTAACGATAAAATATGTCGCTTAATGTAGAAATACATTTTGAAAAATTGGGCAAAATCGGTCACAGTAATTCGCAAGAATAAGCTGGTAAGAGAGGCTAAGTCCTATAAGGATAAGCTAATACCGAGATAATTGATTGAGTTAAAACTTAATTAACATTGTAGAGAGTAGAGATTGAAACTACTTATGTAGAATAGAAAATCTCCAAGAGTGTCCAACATCTAAACGTAAAGACGTAGATGAAAATGTACTCCGACCTTATAGGAAACTATAA
>NZ_JBOGCC010000245.1:0-5073 GCF_051656525.1 Clostridium sp.
TTTGTTATATTAATATAAGAATAATTAATAAGGAGATTTTACGGATGAAAAAGAAATTAATAATTACATTGGTGGTAGTACTAGTAGTTTGTGGAGCAGGTGGAATTATTGCAATGAATTCAATGGATAAAGTAGGAGCAAGTAGTAAGGTTAATACAGCTACAAAAACGTCAACAGATGTAAAACAAAATAATAAAAAAGATATAAATGCTAATGAGCAAGCGACAGTTACAAAAAGTACAGATTCAAGTACAGAAGCATCTCAGCAAAATAGTAGCCCATCCCAAAATCAAAATGGAGCTACAATAAATCAAAATAATAAAGCTACAACAAATCCGAAAAACACAAATCAAGGAACTCCAGTAGCAGTTACAAATGGAGTAAAATCAACTAGTCAAGAAAATACGAGCAAAAATACAAGTAATGCTACACAAAGTTCTTCTTCTAATAATAATGAATCTATGAATAATAATGAATCTATGGAGTTAGATAGTTTATTAAATAATTTATATACTAGTTCTTGGCATCAAATAAGAGCTATAGATAGTTCATTTGATAAAAATGGTGAAACAGGTCAGTTATTTGATCTTATACAATTTGTAGTAACACCTGCAGCTATAAAACAAAAATATGGAATAGATAATTTAGCTAAAGCAAATTTAAAGGCAACGATTGTAAAAACACAACAACCTAAAAACAATAACATAATATGGATAAACATGGGTGGAGTTGATCCGAAATTAGAAGGCTATTATGATGAGATAACTCTAGCTTAATATTTGAAAAAAATCTCATTAAAATTTTAATGAGGTTTTTTAGAAGGTGATGGAGATAAAATGAAAGATAATTTTTTGAAAAAATATCAAGTGGTAACTTTAATAGTAATTCAAAGTTTAATAGGGTTATCTATATTAGGAGATATACATAATAAAAAAATTTATTTAGGTATAAATAAACAGGAGATAATAGGGACTATAATAACTAGTTTAATAATTCTCTTTATATATGTATATATAATTAAAAAGTTTTGGATAATGAAAAAACGATTAGAGTATAAAATTTTTATATTGTTGAATGGTTTATATTTGTTAAATATTTTAATAAATAGCTATAGAATAATATTTTCTCCTAAAATAATAAATGTTAATTTAATAATAAATATAATTTTTGTTATCATGTTAATTGGAAATATTATTTTAATCCTTACATATAACAGAAATGCGAAAAAACTTGAAAATAGAAATGTAGTATTTGAGGAGGAAAGATGAAAAGAGTATTATTAAAAAAATATCAAATAATTATAATAGTTTTAATCCAAATCTTATTTATAATAGCAAGTTCACAAAAGATACTAGATAAAACTGTTATATATATGCCAGTTTTGAAAGAGACATTTTCAATAAACAGTATATTAAAGTTACTATTAATATTAATTGGAAGTTATATATATATATCAAAAAAATATTGGGATTTAAAAGAATATATGATATATAAAGTCTTTGCTATATTGAATATGATATTTATATGTGAAATGATATTTAAGTTTATGATTTTAATTTATATTAAACAAGATGAAGTAGCTAAAGTTAATTTTTTATTGAGTATAGGAATATTAGTATTTCTTATTTTAAATTTAGTTTTATTTATTACATATAATAGAAATGTGAAGAAACTTGAAAATAGGAATGTAGTATAATAAATAAGTATTATCTAAAATAGAATCAATAGCAGATGAGTTATAAAGAGTAAATTGATAAGTGTTTAACGAATGTAGAGTTAGTATCATATTTTACTGGGTTAACAACTATAATTTCAAAAGCGCAAACAGTAAATGATAGTAGTGAGCATGGTGCAGATTTAGAAGATATATATATGGAAATTATATCAGTATTAACTAATATAAAAAATTATGCAAGTTCTTTAGAGGAAGAAGCAAGTCCTTATATAGAAGATTTTATGGCGATTATGGAATCACTATAATAATTTAAGAGAGGTAAAAGAGTTTAGAGAAAATTCTCTAAACTTTTTTATTAATGGAATTATTAAGTGTCATTCGAAGAAGTTTAAAATATAAAAAACAAAATGATATTAAACTTAATAAAATTATTATAATTATTAAGAAAAATATTATAAGTAGCATTATTACTTTAGAAATAGTAGTATTAGAAACAAAAAAATATACTGAAGCTAAAAACATTTCAATATAAAAAAGGTAAATTACCATATTAAATAAAAGTTTAATTTTAGAAATACACTTTTTAAAAAAAGTAAAATTAAGCTTTAAAAAAGTTAAAAAAATTTTTCTAGGCATAGATATTTCCTCCTAAAGTGGTATTATATAATTAAAATATAAAAAGGAGATCCTACATGATAAAAAAATATCAAGTATTAATATTAATTATATTTGAAATACTAAGTATTAGTGTAATTATACCTACAATTTTTATAAAAAAAAATATAGAGTATATAAAAATTAATAATATAGTATTAATAATGCCATTAATTATATTAGGAATATATATATATATCAAGAAAATTTTGGAAGATAAACAATAAGATATATAAGATATTTTCGATATTAAATGTTATATATATATTAAATATTATTGGAAATATTATAATGAAGGAAATACTTCACATATCACTAAGAAATGTACCAATAACTAATATACCAATAGTAATATTACTAATAGGAAATATTATTCTATTAATTAGGTATAATAAGAATGTACAAAATCTTAAATATAAATTAGATACGTAACATAATAATCAATGAGTTACTTAAATATAGGGATTCACAAACATTTAACGTGGTTGTGAATCTTTTTTAATTAAGAAAAAACTATATATATGGAAATAAAACCATAAAAATGTAATTAAAACGTCATATAAGAGTAATTCATTTGTAATTATAAAGAAAATAATAGGAGTAGAATGAAATAAAGAAAATAAATATAAAGGAGTTTATAGATATGAAAATAGGATATGTAACATTTGAACAATTACCTTACACAGATATAGTATCAGGACCATCATGGAATTATGATTTTGTAGGACAGCTATATAGAGGAACAATGGTTAATATTCTTAATAGCCAAGATGGATGGTATGAAATTAATTATAATGGTGGAACAGCATGGATACTTGAGTATAGAGTAACTTTATTTAATAGTATGCCATTAGTTGGAACATTAGTACCTTCATATAATGGAGATGGATACACATACACAGATGTAGTAGCAGGACCATCATGGCCGACTAAAACTCTAGGAACGATAAGTTGTGGAACAACAATTAATATTGTAAATACTGAAAATGGATGGTTTGAATTTGAATTTAATGGTGGAACAGCATGGGCACCAGTATATAGATTTAGAAATCCATTAGGATATATAGATTTTAATGTAGGATATACGTATATACAAACAGGAGCATCATGGAATAATGATACAGCAGCAGGTGTATTATATAATGGGGTCAATGTAACTATAATAGGAAATTCAAATGGATGGTATGAAATTGATTATAATGGCGGAACAGCGTGGGTTTTAGAAGATAGGGTAACTTTATTTAATGGAATACCAGCTTATGGACAATTACAAAAATCATATAATGGAGATGGATACACATATACAGATGTAAAATCAGGACCATCGTGGAATACAGAGTATTTAGGAACTTTAAGTTGTGGTGTAGAAATAGAAATATTAGGAGCAAGTAGTGGATGGTATGAAATTGCCTATAATGGATCGACAGGTTGGATTCCAACATATAGAGTAAATAAAAGTTTAGAAGGAATTTCAACAGGTAGTGGATCATCAAGTAGTAGTGGAAGCTCTTCTAGTGGAAGTGGCTCGACTGGTAATACTGGAGGGAGTACATCATCAGGAAGTGGGAATAGTGGATCTACAGGACCAGCACCTAAGCCAAATCCAGATATATTAGCAGTTCAAAGATGGTTAAATGAAAACTATATTGGAAAAGATGGATTTCAAGCTATTTCAGAAAATGGAATTACAGGATGGGAAACAACAAATGCATTATTAGTTGCATTTCAAATAGAGTTAGGAATCTCATCAAGTACAATTGAAAATGAAATAAATACAGGAATTTATCAGTTTGGAAGTGCAGAAATTGCAGGATGTCCGACGTTAAGTACAAGTACAGATTTAAATACACAAGAATTACAGAATATTGCTATGATATTAAAAGGTGGATTCTATTGTAAAGGAATAAATCCAGGCGAATTTACGCCAACATTCAGTTCAGATACAGCAGAAGCTGTAAATCAGCTTCAAGAATGGGCAGGAATATCTCAAACCGGAGTAGCAACATACTTAGAGTTTAGAGCAGTATTATCAATGGAAACATTTAGAGTTATAGGAAATGGAGATCCTATAGTAAGAGAGATACAACAATCTATAAATAATAAATACGCAAATGATATGGAACAATTAATTCCATGTGATGGAATTATAAATAGAACAATGCAATCAGCTTTATTATTTGTATTAGAAATGCAAGATGGATTTCCGGTACAAGCTTGTAGAGATGCATTAAAACCAGTTAATTTTGGGTATTTTGCACCAAATCTATTAACAAAAACACCAAATATAAATGTTGGTGATTCAGGAGAAAATGTTTTATTATTACAACAAACATTATATTGTAATGGATTTAAAGGTGTTCAACTGACATCAAACTATGATGAAGCAACACAAGAAGGTGTAATAGGATTTAAAAAAGAAATGGATTTAGAACCAGGACTTGAAGTAACAGGTGAGACATGGGAATCTCTTTTAACAAGTCATGGATATAGTGGAAGACCAGCTAAAGCATGTGACACAGCACAAACATTAAGTTTAGCTGATGCACAAGCATTAAAACAAGCAGGATATCAAATAGTAGGAAGATATTTAACAGACAAATTTGCAATGACATCAAGTGAAATAGCAAATATATTTGAAGCTGGATTAAGTATATTTCCAATATTCGAGACAGATGGAATTTTTGCAGGATACTTTACAAAAGAACAAGGTGTAACAGATGCAACACAAGCAATAAATGCAGCAA
>NZ_JBOGCC010000246.1:0-17101 GCF_051656525.1 Clostridium sp.
TTCATAATATGGATAAAACACCATTTGAAACTGTTTTAATTCATGGAATTATAAGAGATTCAGAAGGAAGAAAAATGAGTAAATCTCTTGGAAATGGAGTAGATCCACTTGAAGTAATTGATGAATATGGAGCAGATGCTTTAAGATTTATGTTAGTTACAGGAAATGCACCAGGAAATGATATAAGATACTTCCCAGAAAGAGTAGAATCTGCAAGAAATTTTGCTAATAAAATATGGAATGCATCAAGATTTGTTATGATGAACCTTGATAGAGATTTAATGAATGAATTCAAAGATTCAAAAGAATATTCTTTAGCAGATAAATGGATATTATCTAAATTAAATACTCTTGTAAAAGAAGTAACTGAAAATATGGATAAATTTGAACTTGGAATTGCGCTTCAAAAAGTATATGACTTTATGTGGACTGAGTTCTGTGATTGGTATATAGAACTTGTTAAACCAGTATTATATGGAGATGACAGAAAAGCTAAAGGTATAACATTTAATGTATTATATACTGTTTTAGAAACAGGATTAAAGTTATTACACCCAGTAATGCCATTTATAACAGAAGAAATCTTTACTCACTTAAATGTTGAAGAAGAAACTATAACTCATTCAGCATGGCCAGAGTTTAAAGAAGAAAACAAAGATTCTAAAGCAGAAGAAAATATGGCATACATTATAGAGGCTATTAAAGGACTTAGAAATGTAAGAGCTGAAATGAATGTTCCACCATCAAGAAAAGCAAATGTTATTTGTTATATTGAAAGTGAAGCAAAAGAAGCTTTCTTAAATGGTAAGTCATATATAGAAAAATTAGCTTCAGCAAGTGAAGTTTCATTTATAGAAAATAAAAATGAAGTTCCAGAAAATGCAGTATCACTAGTAGTTAAAGGTGGAGAGTTATTTATGCCACTTCTTGACTTAGTTGATAAAGAAAAAGAACTTGAAAGATTAAATAAAGAGCACAAAAAACTTGAGGGAGAAATTGAAAGAATAGACAAAAAACTTTCAAATCAAGGATTTGTAGCTAAAGCTCCAGAAGCCGTAATTAATGGAGAAAAAGAGAAGAGAGTAAAATATGTTCAAATGTTAGATGCAGTTAATGAAAGATTAAATGCACTAAAATAATAAGAAAAGGCATTAGCAAAAGTTTTTGCTAATGCCTTATTTAAGAGTAATAACTTTAAAGGTAGGATAGAGGCGTGAATAATATAAATATTGAAGAAAAAGATAATTTAGATTTGGTGATAGAAAGTAAAGAAGTAAAAGAGTGGAAAAAAGCTCTTATGACTTATGATTTTGCAGTTAATGAAATAAGTACAAAACTTAATATACTGAATGATGAATTTAAAAATATGCATGAGTATAATCCTATTGAGCATATAAAAACAAGGGTTAAAAAACCAAAAAGTATAATAAGAAAATTAAAAGGTAGGGGAATAGAACCTACTGTTAAAAATGCTAATGAATGTTTAACAGATATTGCAGGTGTAAGAATAATTTGTGCATTTGAAGAGGATATTTATAGAATATTTGAAATTTTGGCAAATCAAGATGATATAGAAGTTAATGAAATTAAAGACTATATAAAAGAACCTAAAGAAAATGGATATAGAAGCTTACATGTATTAATAACTATTCCTGTATTTTTATCAACAGGAACTAAAAATGTAGCTGTAGAGATTCAAATAAGAACTATAGCTATGGATTTTTGGGCAAGCCTTGAGCATAAGATATATTACAAGTATAGAGATAAGACTTTAGATAATATTTCAAATGAACTTAAAGAATGTGCAGATATGATAAAAATATTAGATAAGAAAATGACTGATATTAAACTTGAAATAAATAATTTAGCACCAGGAGAAGAGTAAAAAGGGGACAAGTTAAAAATTAAGCCTAGTAGAATTTCTACTAGGCTTAAAATATATTTTAATTAAAGACCTTTAACAGTAACATCATAAATTCTTACTGCCTGATCAGAACCTTGAGTAGGTTTGATTACAGTTATTTTTATATAACGTCCTTTAATGGCTTTAAATGTATTAGTAGTATTAGCTAAGCTATTTTTATCTATTGAAGCTACTTCAGTAAAGTTTTTGCCATCTGAACTGATTTCGATAGTATACTTTTTAGTATTCATATCAGTGCCTTCGCCACCAGCTTCAGCATGTCCCATAGAAACTTCACTTATAAGTTTATCACTTCCTAAATCAAGAGTAATAGAGTGAGGTGCTTTTCCTGTTGCGCACCATTTTGTCTTAATATCTTCATCTATAGCAAATTTAGGAGCTTCTCCATCATTAACGAAGCTACTTGCAGTAACTTTAGCACCAGAACTTAGTTTCTTTAAGTTTTTAGCACCTTTCTTAATAGTTATATAATCTTCCATAACTTTCTCATCTTCGCCATCAGTATTTTTAGCTTTTAAAATTACTTTATAAGTTCCTTCTTTAGCATAAGAAACCTTTGGTGAGTTTTCAGTGCTAGTTTCTACTGTAGCACCTGGAAACGACCATTCTACTGATTCAGTAACTAAAGAACTTGTATTTTCAAAAGTAATTTCTTCATTAATATCAGCTAAGGTTTTAGAGACTTTAAATGAAGCTTTTGGAATTTTATTATTTGGCCATTCCATTTTAGCAGTTTTAGAAGCACCACGTGCACCATTTTTACTTACAGAAACAACTTCAAATTCAGTAACATCTACATCTTTTTCACGCTCTAAAGTATGAACAAAGAAGTGATTATTTGGTGTAGCACCAAGGAATGATTTACTTTTATCTTTATTTAATCTATAAATTTCATAATGACTTAAATCGTCATTAGATGAAGCTTTCATAGAAAGACGAGCACCTGCAAACATAGAATCTTCTTCAAAAGTAGAATCAAGTAAATTTACTTCAGTAGTATCAACTACTTTAAAGGCATCTTTATTTTCAACAGTAATATTACCTAAATTAAATACTAAATCAGATACATCACTTCCAGAAGAAAGTTTATAAGAAATAGTTTTTATAGATTTTCCTTCTAATTTAGAAACATCATAAGAAATAGTTGACCATTCAGTTCCAACTTTTTCATCACCAGTTAAAGTTTCAGTAGATCCATCATGGAACTCTAAAACTAAGTCTAAGCTAGCTTCAGCATTAGATTTAGCTGTAGTGGTAAAGAGTGTATTTTTCTCTAATGCTAAGTCAGCTGCAAATAATTTTATTGTAGAAGCTTTATCTTTTTCTAATTTACCTGTAAATTTAATACTATTACCACCATAGTAAGCAGTAGAGTAGTCCATATTAGCTTCAAGTTTATTAGAGCCTTCATTATCAATAATCCATCTAAATGTTGGCATTATGTCAGCCATACTTCTGTTGTTCCAATCTAATGAAGAAACCTTTTCTCCATTTATGAAGAAGTTATATCCATTACCCATATTGAAGTTTGTCTTAAATGGAAGGCTAGTTACAGAAGAACGCTCAATAGAATAAGTACTTATTCCTCTCCATTTTTTATCTTTATTGTTAGTTTTCATTGAAGGGTTTTTATGTTCATTAACCCAATATTTTGCCTCTTTTTCTTGGAATTCATCTAAATTACCATTAGAAGAGAAATATGTCCAACTTGGGCAATAAAGTCCAAGTGACGTGTAAGGAAGCCCATTCTTATCCTCAAAAAGACTCCAGTTAACATGTGTGTTTAATCCTTCAGCTTGGGTATCAATTCCAGCATAAAGGTCGTATGGATTGATTCCTTTTTTCTCTGCATAAGCTTTAGAGTTTTTTAGTAGTTCTTGAGATGCAAATTTTTTATATGTCCACCAGAAGTTAAGGAACATAGAATCAGACATATTTTTATTTTCTCCATCTACTAAGAAAACATCATTTTTATCATTTATAGCATTTTGCCAATCCATTTTTCCATCTTTAGTCATAGAATCATACCACATAACCTCTAACTTATCTTCAGATTTTTGTTTAAATTCAGCAATAAGTTCTCTCATTAAATCAGCATGCTTTTTGCTTAATGGAGCTTTTTCAGTTCCTTCACTTTCTTGATTTATAAACCAACCATCAAAGCCATAAGTATTAGCTACTTCTATAAGCTTATCAACAATAGGGAAGCTTCCTTCATCATCTTTGGCTAAGAATTGATCAAGCCATTCTAATTTTCCACCATGATCAGTCATAGGGAAGAATACAGTTCCAAGTACAGGTACACCATTTCTGTGAGCTGCATCTGTAACATCTGGGCTTGGAGGAACAATAAGACCTTCTCCAGCAGAACCACCCCAATAAACTAATTTATCAATATATTGCCAATATGAGAATGTATTAGAGTTAAACTTATTTGAACCATGTGAAGGGTTTCCACTAGTATTACTATTCATAATAGAAATAGCAACTACATTTACTTCCTTCTTTTGAGTATCTACTGATGGTGTAAGTTTTTCTTTATCAACTCTTTTAGCTAAAGGAACAACACTTTTATTAAATTCAGCATTTTTATCCATACTTACATCCCATTTTAGTAATTCCTCTGGGAACCAGTGAGATGAAGTTGGCATAGTTGAAATAGAGATTTCAGAATTTCCTTCATTTGTAATAGAATAAGAAACATTAGATGATGACGCTTTAATGTCTTTATTACATGCAACTAAATTTGCACTTATAGCAAAGCATAAAAAAACAGGAACAAGATATTTTAATTTTTTCTTTAATTTTGTTTTAGATTTCATAGTAAAATCCCCCCTATAATCTGTAAACGTTATATTAAAATTTTACTATAAATGGCATTTATTAAAATAGTGTAAAAATTATTATAAATGTGTAAAAATTGCAAAAAGCTACTTAATTTAAAGTAGCTTTTGAAATTCGTTTAATATGGATAAATACATAGATTCCACCGAATAAAATTGATAAGAAATTAGAGAGAGGTAAAACAATCCAAATTCCATTTATACCAAGACCGAATGTATAAGGTAAAAGATATAAAAATGGAATAAAGAATATAACTCTTCTAAATAATGATAATATTATAGATTCTTTAGCAAAGCCAATAGCTCTAAAGAATGAAATTGATAAAAAGTAAATTCCAAGTAAAGGAGATGCTAAAAGTGCAATTATTAAAATATGACTTCCGTAATTTATAAGTTTTGTATTATTTGAAAATAAATTTATAAATAGCTTAGAGAAAATCATTAAAACTGCAGTACAAATTGTTCCACCGAGTACGGTATAAAAAAGATTATACTTTACACAAGATTTCATACGAGATATGTTTTTAGAAGAAAAACTATATCCTATTAAAGGTTGAGTTCCACGGCAGAATCCAGCAACGGAACGTTGAATAAATGATGTAAGCTTATAGACAATTCCATAAATAGCAATTGCATAGTTTCCACCAAAATGATATAAATCTTTATTTAAAAGCATCATAGAAATACTTCCAATAAATTGATTTAAGAATGTTGAAAAACCAATAGGAAGAGATTCTTTAATAAGTTTAAAATTAAATTTTATATCGGATATTTTAATTTTTAAAAATGATTTGAATTTAAATATGTATAGTAAATAAATTAAATTTATAAGTTTTGAAAGGGTAGTTGCAAGACCAGCACCTAAAACACCCCATTTAAAAATAACTATAAATAAAAAGTCTAAAAGTATATTAGATATTATACTAATAATAGTGCCAATCATAGAGTGAAAAGAATTTCCTTCAGCTCTTAAGATATTATTTGATGCAATACATAAAGGATAAAATAGTATTCCAATAAACATAGCTTTAGCATAAGTGGTAGCATAGGGAATAGCTTTACCAAAGGCACCAAAAGCCATTACAATAGGTTTTGCAAAAATAAAACCAATAATACATAAAAATATGGAAAGGAAAAAAATACAAAAAAATAGACTTCCAGCAGCCTTTGTTGCATTTTTTATATCTTTTTTCCCAAGTGCCCTAGATATATATGAGCCTATACCAGAAGTGAAAAGTTGAGTAAGGGCCATTATCATCATTTGTATAGGAAGATATATAGAAACTGCATCAATACCAAGAGTGAATACATATCGTCCTATAAAAATAGTATCAATTACATTGTAAATTACTGTGGATACAGTAGACACTGCACTAGGAGAACTTAATCTTAATACAGCTTTTTTAGGATTTTCTTCTCCTAAAGTATAATTTCTATCCATAAAAAAACTCCTTTCTAATATTAAAATATTAGCATATAGAAATGGAAGTAGAATTAAATACGGGTGAACTATTTATTAATAAAAAAACTAATAGATGAAAAGAGTCTTCATCTATTAGTCTATTAAAATTTTAATTTAAATTAGATTTCGCCAAACATTTTTTTAGAGAAGTTTTCACCAAATTCTCTAAGTTCAGTTAATTGTGATTCAGAAGCTCTAAATTTAATAGCTAAACCTTCTGCAACTAATTTCATTTTTAATTCTTTTAATCTACTATCCATTCTAGGAACAGCTTCACCACTCCATCCATATGAACCAAATGATGCTGCAAATTTACCACCATGAATAATTGGGTTTAAATTTGCAAGAAGAATTCTAATTGGAGGTAAAAGTTCATTAACAATAGTTGGTGAACCAAATAAAATACCATCAGATTCCTCTATATCTTGAACAATTGTACTAGTTTCATGTTCTATAACATCATACATTTTTACTTCGACATTATGATTTTTTTGAATTCCTTCTTTAATAGCTTCAGCCATTTCACGAGTGTATCCATAAGCACTTACATAAGAGATAGTGACTTTTTTATCACCATTTATTTTAGGCTTAACAGGTGTGCTCCAGTTTCTATAAGTTTCGACTATTTCCATAGGATTATCTCTTAAAACAGGACCATGACCTGGACAAATTACGTCGATATCAAGATTTTCTATTTTAGCAATTGCTTTTAAAACAAATGGTTTAAATGGTCCAAAGATACAGTTGTAATAATAACTTAAAGCTTCAAGATAATGCTCTTTATTTTCTACTAAATCATTAAATACATTTTCAGTAGAATAATGACTCCCAAATGAGTCACAAGTTATTAAAACATTATCTTCTTTCACATAAGTATACATTGAATCTGGCCAATGTAAAAATGGTGCAGAAATAAATCTTAATGTTTTATTTCCAAGAGATAGTTCATCACCATCTTTAGCGATTATATAATCAAAATCTCTATTTAATATTTCTTTTAAATAATTTATAGCTTGAGATGAACCAACAACTTTAGCATTTGGTGACATATCAAGAATTTTTCCAACAGAACCAGAATGATCTGGTTCTGTATGATCAACAACTATATAGTCAATTTCTTCACCTTTAATTTCAAGACTTCCAAGTGTTTTTAAATATTCATCAAAACATCTTTCCTTAACTGTTTCAAAAAGAGCAGTTTTTTCGCTTCCTTTAACTACGTATGAGTTATAAGTAGTTCCATAAGGAGTATACATTATAATATCAAATATTCTAAGTCCTGGATCTAATGCACCAACCCAGTAAATATCATTTTTAATTTCTTTAAACTTCATCCTAAACACCTCTATATATAACTAATAATTTTTATTTTATAATAATAATTTTGATATTACAATTGTAACAAACTTCACACTATAAGTAAACAAATCATTAAAATAAAAATTTACTTATGATTAAAAAACAAAAATATTTTATAGTATTATTATAAGCTTTATTAAACTAGTAAATTGGTGTAAAATGTAAACTAAAATGAAAGTTTATGTTAAATTTATAGATAAAATAGAGATAAAATAGATTTTAAGGAAGTGTAAAAGAAAAATGAATTATAAAGAGGCAAGAGAATATATACATAAAGTAAATAATTTTGGTTCAGATTATGGACTTACAAGAGTGGAAAGAGTTTTAGAATTACTAGATAATCCAGAAAAAAAAATAAAGATTATTCATGTTGGAGGAACTAATGGAAAGGGATCGACTACTTCTATGATAACAGAAATCCTTATTAAAGAGGGATATAAGGTAGGAATGTATACATCACCTTTTTTGGAGGAATTTGAGGAAAGAATACAGATCGATAGAAAAAATATAGAAAAAAAAGATTTAGCTGTATATGTTGAGAAAATAAAAAATGTAGTATCTATAGTAGATAAAGAAGGAATTGGAAAAGTTACAGAGTTTGAAATAATAACATGTCTTATGTTTTTATATTTTTACGAAAAGAAAGTAGATTTTGCAGTTGTAGAAGTAGGACTTGGTGGAAAATTAGATGCAACAAATGTAATAGATCCTATTATATCTATTTTAACATCAATTAGTTTAGATCATATGAATATTCTAGGGAGCACGTTAGAAAAAATAGCAAGTGAAAAATGTGGAATAATAAAAAGGGAAAAAACTGTTGTAAGTTATCCTCAGAAGTTAGAGGCACTTAAAGTTATAGAGAAAGTAGCAAAAGAAAAAAATTCAAAGCTTATAGAAATTAAAGAGAGTGATGGAGAGTTTATAAACGTTATTAATGAGAATGGACAGATATATCAGCATGTTGAAATAAAAGGAAAGAATAAAATCTATAATTTTGATTTAGGACTTTTAGGAAAACATCAAATTTTAAATTGTGCTTTAGCTATAAGAGTAGTGGAAGAAGTTTTAGAAAATCCTAAAAATATAGAAAAGGCATTAAAGAATGTAAGATGGAATGGAAGACTAGAGATTTTAAAAGAGAAACCTTTAGTAGTTATAGATGGGGCTCATAATATAGATGGAATAAAGGTTTTAAAGGAAAATATAGATATATATTTTAAGGAAAAGAAAATATATTTACTACTTGGAATATTAGCTGATAAGCAAGTAGAAGAAATGATAGATATAATAGCTAAAGATGCAGAAGAGATAGTTGCATTAACTCCAAATAGTGATAGAGCAGAGCTTTCAGAAGATTTAAAGAGAGAAGTAGAAAAAATAAATAAAAATGTAAGGGCCTTTGAAAGTTATGAGGAGGGATATAATTATATTTATAGTAAAGCTAAAGAAGATGATTTAGTTTTAGCTACTGGTTCTTTATATATGATAGGAGCACTTAGAGGCATAATTAATAAAAATTAAAAAGCTTTTAGCAGAGAGAAATTTTCTGCTAAAAGCTTTTTTTATAATAATTCTTTAAGTGCTAATGAAAGTTGATCAGGACATGATGTATCTTTACTTTTACATTTAATTCCTTCTAGTTTTTCAATAGCATCTGTTATTTTCATTCCTTTTATAAGTTCTGAAATTCCAAAAAGATTTCCAGGACATCCATTTATAAAATTAACTGATTTTATAAAATCTCCTTCAGTTTGAATATGAATTTCTGTTGAACATACTCCTTTAGTTTTATATACGAACATTATAAATTCCCCCTTAAAGTAACTAAAATAAAATTTAATTTAGGTAAGTCTAATTTTTACCTAAATTTATTATAAAGGTATTTATGGAAATAATAAAGGAGAAAAATGGAGGAATTTGTTCCAAGAAGAAATAAAGAAACATATTATATTAAGAAAAGAATAGCCTAAGATTTAAGGAGTGAAAAATGGAGAATATTATTGTATGTAATACTTCAAATGATAGCCTAAGTAAAGTTGATATTGATAGAGTGTATGTAGATACGTTACCCTTAAAGCTTGGGGGAGAGAAGATTGGACCGAGAAGCATTGATATTAAGGGGGAAAGGGGGGTAGTAGTTAATTGCTATTCAGAATCAATAACATTTGTGGATATTAAAAATCTTAAAGAAATTGAAAATTATTCTGTAGGCAAATATCCTAAAGATATAAAGTGGAGAGGAGAAAATATTTATGTAGCTTGTGGTGATTCTAATTCTATAATAATTTTTAATGAAGTAAAAAAAACAATAGAGTTTGAAATTAAAGTGGGGGATTATCCAAGTTCTTTAGCTATTGATGAAAAAGAGGAATTTATTTATATAGCAAATAGTAATAGTAGTAGTATAAGTATTATTAATAATAGAACAAAAAAAGTTGAAAGAGAAATTTTTTTAAAAGAAGCTCCAACAAAAGTAGAATTATCAAAAGCTAATAATGAGTTATTAGTATGTGTAAATTCTTTTAAACAACATATGAAAGGAAAATTAATAACGTATTCTTTAGAGGATTTTAAGATTAAAGAAGAATATAGAGTTGGTGCATTTCCAATAGATTTAATTGAAAGTGAAAATTTGATATATGTAGCAAATTTTGGTGAGGGAAGCATAAGTGTTATAAATAGATTAGATAAAAGTAGTTACAAGATAATGGTTGGAGGAATGCCAAAAGGATTATTAAAGAAGGATGAAAATCTTATAATATCTGATTATTATAAGGGAAAAATAATATTGTTAAATGAACAAAATATGGATAAAAAAATCATTGCAGTAGGAAATGAACCTAATGCAATGATTTTTGAAAATCTTATTCATTAAATAATAGACTAATTATTTGATTATAAATTTCAGAAGGATTTTCCTGCCACTTACCACAAATGTAAGTGGCTTGTTTTTTTGTTGGAACAGAAAGTGTAAGATCAATTAAAGGGACATCATCTTCAAGTGCCTTTATATGAACTAAGAAACTATTATTTTTAGCTAATGTATAGTCACTATGAATAGTTAATTCCTTTTTTATAAGATCAATATGATCCTTTATATATTCATTTATTGATGTAAGTTGAGATACAGAAATTCTATTTTTAAAGAAAGATAAAACACTATCTCCTTTTTCTGTTAAAGAAATTAATTTTTTATCAGATACTTCAGTGTATTGAATAAAAGTAGCTTCAGACAATTCAGATATATATTGCTGAAGAGTAAAATAGTTTATAAAACTATTTTCTAAAACTATTTCTGTAAGTTGTGTATTTGTTATTGGCTGTTTAAGTAATTTTAATATATATAAAACTAATAACTTATTTTCAGCTAATTCTAAAGAACTTTCCTTATGCATATAAAAACCTCCATTAAAGTTTGAAAGTATAAATTAATTATAGCATAAATTTATAAGAAAGGAAGTTTAGTAATAAATAAAGAATTTTTTTGCATACTAATAGAATAAAATAAAATTTTAGGAGGAAAAAATGAGAAATAGAAAGTACATAATAGCAGTTATATTAATGTCAATTATAGTAATAGGATACAAGGGAATTTTAGTAGATGCTGTAAATAATAAAGAAAGAGAACCTATATATGAAATAGAAACAAATAAAAAGGAATTGTTTTTAACATTTGATATAAATTGGGCGAAAAAGGATAATACATATAAAATATTAGAGATATTAAAAGAAAATGATGTAAAGGCTACATTTTTTATAATGGGAAAATGGGTTGTATATCCGAAGGGGAATAAAGAAAAGTTAAAGAAAATTTATGAAGAGGGACATTTAATAGGAAATCATAGTTATGTCCATCCTGATTTTAAAGAAATTAAAAAAGAAAGAATGGAGGAGGAAATATTAAAAACAGAAAATATAATAAGGAAAGAGATTGGAATAAAAACAGAAATTTTTAGATTTCCAAGTGGCTCATTTAAAGATGAAGCAGTAAAAGTAGTATATGATTTAAATTATGTACCAATAGAGTGGAATATTGATTCAAGAGACTGGATGAATAAAGGACTAGAAAAAGAATATTTGAATGTAAAAAAGAAAATAAAGGGTGGTTCAATAATTCTTTATCATAATAATGGAAGATATACTCCGGAAAATTTAGATAGATTAATAAAGGAATGCAAAAAAGAGGGGTATAGTTTTGGGGTTTTGAGAAAAAATTAATTAAAAATTAATAAATTTAAAATAAATTTCAAAAAACATTGATAAAAGATAAGCATATGTATTATAATGGAAATATATTTGTGTTGGGTTTTTTTTAGGGGCACAAATTTTATTACAAAGGGAGCGAGGGGTTTACAATGGATAATTTAATGTTAAACAATAAAATTTACTTAGAAGGTAAGGTAATTTCAGAAAAGGAATTCAGTCACGAAATGTACGGAGAGGGTTTTTATACTTTTGATTTAGAAGTTATGAGACTTAGTGATTCAGTAGACATACTGAATATAACGGTTTCAGAAAGACTTTTAACAGGTGTAGATATAAGTATAGGAACAGAAATAGTAGTAGATGGTCAATTAAGATCATATAACAAATTTATGGATGGAACTAATAAGTTAATATTAACTGTTTTTGCAAGAAATATAGAGCCATGCTTAGAAAGAAGTAAGAATCCAAATGAAATATATTTAGATGGATATATATGTAAAGAACCAGTGTATAGAACAACACCATTTGGAAGAGAAATTGCTGACGTATTATTAGCAGTAAATAGAGCTTATAACAAATCAGACTATATTCCTACAATTGCATGGGGAAGAAATTCAAGATTTTGCAAAATGTTAGAAGTTGGAGACAACATAAGAATTTGGGGAAGACTTCAAAGCAGAGAGTATCAAAAGAAAGTATCAGATAGTGAGGTTATTAAGAAAATAGCTTACGAAGTATCTATATCTAAAATGGAAAGAGTAAGAGATAATGAAGAGGAAATAATCCTTCAAGATGAAAGAGAAGGTGCAGTATAGAAAATAAAGCAAGTACAAAAAGTACTTGCTTATTTTATTAGATTATTTTCTTAAATCATCTAATAATTGAGTTTTATCTTTAGTTTGATCATCAACTGATTTAATAATTTTAGCAGGTGACCCAGCTACAACTACACCAGCAGGTACATCTTCAGTTACAACAGAACCAGCTGCAACAACTGAACCTTTTCCAACTTTTATTCCTTCAAGAATAACAGCATTAGCACCTATTAAAACATTATCAGCAATTTCACAAGGTGACTTACTTGGTGGCTCAAGAACACCTGCTACAACAGCTCCAGCTCCTAAGTGAACATTATTACCAAGTTTTCCACGAGCACCAATAACAGCATTCATATCAACCATAGTTCCTTCACCAATTTCAGCTCCAATGTTTATAACAGCACCCATCATAATAACTGCATTTTTACCAATTGAAACTCTGTCACGAATTATAGCACCTGGCTCAATTCTTGCATCAATTTCTTTTATATCAAGCATTGGAATTGCAGAATTTCTTCTATCATTTTCAATTCTGAAGTGCTTTATTTTATCCTTATTGTCTAAAATAACTTTAGTTAATATGTCTGATTCTCCAATTAAGATGTAGAAGTTATCAGTTCCATACCATTCTATATTTTCTAAATCAGCATCTTTAAGATTTCCGTTTACGAAAATTTTAAGTGGTGTAGATTTTTTTGTTTCTTTTATGAATCTTGCGATTTCATATGGATCAGTAAAATTATATTCCATGTTTATCATCCTTTCTAATTTTGTCGAATTTTATATGTGTGTAATTAATTATAATAAAAATAGGGCTTGTTTAAAAGGGGTAAATTAAAAAAAAGTCCATTTGCTAGAGAATAATTAATAATGTAGAATAAAATCATAGAAAGTTTAGAGATAATTTATATTAGAGGAGTGATAAAAAATGAAATTAGAAAAAGGATTAGTTCAAATATATACAGGGAATGGAAAGGGAAAGACTACAGCAGCCATAGGACAAGGAATGAGAGCATATGGAAATGGACTTAAGGTAACAATGTTACAATTTTTAAAAGGAGGATATACAGGAGAATTAAAAACTGTAGAAGAACTAAATGATAATTTTAAAATATATAGATTTGAAAGTAAGAAGGATTTTGTTTGGAATTTAAATGAAGAGCAAATAGAACTTTTAAAGAAAGAAATAAGAGTAGGATATAACTTTATATTAGAAAGATTAGAGAAAAATGATACTGATCTTTTAATAATAGATGAAATTATGGGGGCTTTAGGTAATAAGTTTTTAACTGTAGAGGAAGTTTTATATATTATAGAAAATAAACCAGAAAATATGGAAGTAATAATGACAGGAAGAAACGTACCACAAGAAGTAATTGAAAAAGCAGATTTAGTAACAGAGATGAAAATGATAAAACATTACTATGAAAAAGGAGTTACTAGTAGAAGGGGGATTGAGTATTAAATGAATAAGAATGTAGAAAAGGTTCAAATTTCAGGAATAAGAAAATTCTATAATAAAGTTTTAAAAGTAGACAATGCTATTAGCCTAACACTTGGGCAACCAGATTTTAACACACCAGAAGCTATAAAAATTGGAATGAAAAATGCAATTGATAAAGATTTAACTACATATACAAGTAATGCAGGTATAAAAGAATTAAGAGATGAAATAGCAAAATATTTAAATAGTTTAAATATAAATTATAAAAGTGAAGATATTTGTTTAACTGTTGGTGGAAGTGAAGGGATTTATGCAGTTCTTCAAAGTCTTATAAATGAAGGAGATAAAATATTAATTCCAAATCCAGCCTATCCAGCTTATGAAAGTATAGGAACTATACTTGGAGCAGATATTATAGATTATGGATTAAAAGCAGACTTTACAGTAGACATAGCTAAAATAAAAGAAAAGTTAAAAGAGAATAATTGTAAAGTATTAATTTTATCTTTTCCAACTAATCCTACAGGAGCAATTTTATCTAAAAAAGATAAAGAGGACTTAGTAGAAATTATAAGAGAAAATGAAATATTAGTAATAACAGATGAAATATATGGTGCAATTATCTATGATGAGTATTATTCAGTAGCACAAGAGGAAGAAATTTTAGAAAAAATTATATATATTAGTGGTTTTTCTAAAATGTTTTCAGCAACTGGACTAAGACTTGGATATGTTTGTGCAAAAGGGAATGTAATGAAAGAAGTAATGAAAGTGCATCAATATGGAGTTTCATGTGCTCCATCAATAGTTCAATATGGAATTTTAGAAGGTCTTAAAAATTCCATGGATGATGTAGAGTTTATGAAAAATGAATTTAAAAAGAGAAAAGAATACGTAGTGAAAAGATTAGAAGATATGGGAATGGAAGTCTCAAATCCAAATGGAGCTTTTTACGTATTTCCAAGTATAAAAAAATTCAAAATGACATCAGATGAGTTTTGTGAAAGGCTATTAAATGAACAAAAAGTCGCATGTGTTCCAGGAAATGCTTTTGGTAGTTTAGGAGAAGGATATATGAGAATATCTTATTGTTATTCTATTAATGAATTAGAAAAAGCATTAGATAAAATAGAAGAATTTATAAAAAAATTAAATTAGATAAAAGAAAAACTAGAAAAGATTGTAGTGAAACAATAAAGTAAACTACAGTCTTTTTTTTGTAGATTAAAACAACTTTTAGAAAGAAAAAAATAAGAAATGTTCGCACCGAAAAAACAAAAAATAGTAAATGTACAAAAAAATAACTAGAGTTAAAAAATCCAAATTAACAAAAAAAAGAGGATGAAAATTGACATAATAGATAGATTAATAAAAAAAATAAATTTCCAAAAATAGGATTAAACCTTGTGAATAAAAGGGTTTGAGAGATAAAAGTTAAGAAAAAAATGAATTTCAAAATAATAATAATACACTTTATTTTTTGACAAAGTAATAAAAATAAGCTTCAATAATTAACGGTATTATTTGACAAAAGAGTTAAATATAATATAATTATTAATAAATCAGCTAACGGATAGATAGCAGCAAAGAATGGGGGAGATAATATGGCAAAGTATATAGGACAAAGAATTTTAGTAAGTATTGCAACAATTTGGGTAGTAATTACTATAGCATTTTTCCTAATAAGATTAATGCCAGGAGGACCTTTTGATGGCGAAAAAATGACACCAGAAATTAAAGCAGTCCTTAATGAACAATATGGTTTAGATAAACCACTAGGGGAACAATACAAAATTTATATGGGAAATCTTTTAAAAGGTGATTTAGGAGAATCAATGCAGTTTAGAGGAAGAAAAGTTATAGATGTAATTGAATATTCTTTTCCTAAATCAGCAAAACTTGGACTAGTTGCAGTAAGTTTTTCATTAGTAGTTGGAATACTACTTGGAATTTTATCAGCATTAAAATCTGGTAAATGGCCAGATAGGGTATGTATGTTTATTTCAACACTTGGAATAACAATACCAAGCTTTGTAATTAGCTCACTACTTATATATTTCTTAGTTGTGAAGCTAAAAATAATACCAACAGCAATAGGGTTAGATAAACCTATAAATTATATAATGCCAGTAATTGCACTTGCAGGAAGTTCAACAGCATTTATAACAAGGCTTACAAGAAGTAAGCTTATAGATGTTTTAAAATCAGATTATATAAGAACAGCAAAGGCAAAAGGATTAAGTGAAAAAACAGTAATATTTAAACATGCACTTAGAAATTCATTAATCCCAATAGTAACGTATATGGGACCATTAATAGCAGGAATACTTACAGGATCTTTTGTAGTAGAAAAAATCTTTGGAATACCAGGGCTTGGAAATGAATTTGTATCAACAATAACAAATAGAGATTATTCAATGCTTCTTGGAGTTTTAGTATTCTTTAGTACATTAATAGTTATATGTAATTTAATTGTAGATATTATGTATGTAGTTATAGATCCAAGAATAAAATTATCAAATTTAGAAAGTTAGAAAGGGGTAAAGATATGGAAAATTTAAAGTTTAATAAAGAAATGTTTACTCCAGTTTCTAAGGAGGAAAAAACATTTGAAAAGAATGTAAGACCAAGTGTAGGATATTGGAAAGATGCATGGAGAAGATTAAAAACTAATAAAGTAGCAATAGTTTCATTAATAATTATAATACTTTTTGTATTAGCTGTTATCATAACGCCAATGGTTTCACAATATACTTATGATGGACAAGATAAAACAGCATCTAACTTAGGTCCAAGTATGGCACATCTTATGGGAACAGATACTTTAGGACGTGATTTATTTGTAAGGGTAATGATGGGAGCTAAGTATTCTTTAATAGTGGGAATAGGAGCAGCTATTATAAATCTTGTTATAGGAGTTGTTTATGGAGCAGTTGCAGGATTTTTTGGTGGAAAAGTAGATAATATTATGATGAGAATAGTAGATTGTCTTTATTCAATTCCAACAATGATATATGCAGTTTTAATTATGGCAGTTTTAAA
>NZ_JBOGCC010000247.1:0-2226 GCF_051656525.1 Clostridium sp.
TATATTTAACGTCATTTATATATTGTATGGACCTAGATAAAAGTCCTATATTCCTTAATAAATCATTTTTTAGACTTTCCATTTCACCCTCCAAATTAGTTGAAAGTTCAACTATATTTTATTATATATAGAATTAATTGAACTTTCAACTATTTTTTTAAAATTCTATTTCCAAATAAAAGCTTTTGTACTATAATATAATTAAATTTAAGAAAGAACGAGGTAGTTTCATCAATGAGAATGTAATTTACACTTAATTTTTATGAGTATAACAAAAAACTTAAACCTAAAGAAGGTTTATTTGTTGTGCTTAGAATTGAGAGAGTAAATTATATTTCCAAGGGACTACTCTGTACTTTTTCGGAAATTTTCTGCTCTCTCCTATATTCAAGGAGGGATTTTTTTATGTCAGTAATTAAATTAAATAAGGTTAAAAAATATTATGGTGATAGATTAATTTTAGATATTGATAACTTAGAAATTAATGAAGGAACTAAGGTTGCTATTATTGGTGAAAATGGAGCTGGTAAAACAACTTTATTAAAAATTATTATTGGTGAAACTGATATTGATTCAGGATTTATTGATTTTAACTATGATTATTCCTATATAACTCAAGGAACAACCAGTAATGGTTCCTGTGAAGAAGGAAAAATTAAAAGTCTTTTAAAAACACCTAGGGAATATGAAGATTTTTTATCTGGTGGTGAAAAGGTTAAAATTAATATTACAAAGGCACTTAACTCAAATAAAAAACTATTAATAGCTGATGAACCAACTTCTAATCTTGATATAAATTCAATAGAAGTTACTAAAAATCTATTATCAAGTTATAAAGGAACTTTACTTTTAGTTTCCCATGATAGAGATTTTCTTCAATCACTATGTGATAATATTTTAGAAATAGATCATGGTAAAGTAAGGTTGTACAAGTGTAATTATAATGAATATTTAATTTTAAAAGAAGCTGAAAAAACTTTTGATAAAAAAGAATATTCACAATATATAAAAGAAAAAAATGAACTTGAAAAGGCTATATTGAAAAAAGAGAATCTAAAAGATTCAATTAGAAAGACTCCTAGACGAATGGGGAACTCTGAAGCTAGGCTTCATAAGATGGGAGATCAGCGTGGAAAGAAGAATATAGATGGAAATATTAAAGCTCTTAAAAGTCGAATGAATCATTTAGAGATAAAAGAAAAACCTATTGAAAATAAAGAGATTATAATAAAAATTTCTAAGACTGCAGAAATACATTCAAAAACTATTATGGAGCTAAGAAATTTTAATCTTTTTATAAATTCAAAAAAACTTTTAACTGCTGTAAATTTTAAAGTAAAAAAAGGAGAAAAAGTAGCTTTACTTGGTGAAAATGGAAGTGGTAAAAGCACTCTATTAAAAGAGCTATTAAAAAATAACTCAGAGGAAATACGCCTTTCTAAGTTTATTTCTATAGGCTATTTTGATCAACAACAGGATATTTTAAATGAAGAAAAATCCATTCTTGAAAATATCAAAACAAACTGTTCCTTTGATGAAAGTTTTATAAGAATAAATCTTGATAATTTTGGTTTCTCTTCTAATGATATTTATAAAAAAATCAAAGTTTTAAGTGGTGGAGAAAAAGTTAAAGTAGCTCTTTGCAAAATCATTTTAGGTGATAATAATACATTAGTTTTAGATGAGCCAACTAATTATTTAGATATAACAGCTATCTCTGCGCTAGAAAAAGCTTTGATGAATACTGAAAAAACTTTGATTATAGTATCCCATGATATAAGCTTTATTTCTACTATCTGCAATAAAATATTAGAAATAAAAGATAAGAAAGTAACCTCTTTTTCTGGGACTTATAAAGACTTTATAAATGAAAAAATCAATTTAAAAGAGAAATCCAAACTTAATAAAGAGACTATTAAAATTAAAGAAGAACTATTGCTTTTAGAAAATTCTTTAGTTAAAGTAATTTCTCAATTATCAATTGAAAAAAATGAAGATAAACTTATTGAACTAGATTTAGAATATAAAAATCTATTGAAAAAGATCAAAGAATTAAGGCTATTAAATAAGTAATATTGGATATTTTTAAAGCTTTATTAGACTATATATATTTATTCATTTAATAAAATAAACCTTTTAAAATGAAGATTCTATGGAAAAAGTACTGAATTAACAGTACTTTTTCATTTCTTGTAAATTTTATAAATTAATCTTTTAAAACCATTG
>NZ_JBOGCC010000248.1:0-4799 GCF_051656525.1 Clostridium sp.
GTTTCGACATCCTCCCATCATTTGCTATGCTGAACCCAATGATGGCCGGTCAGTTCCACGGCAACCCATAATATCAACAGGGGGCGAAAGCCCCCGCTATCCTGTGAGGTGTTATGCGTACGCTATACAAATCAGGCTCAATGATGGAATTGTGGGGGTATAACGTAGACCACATCGTCGTTGAAGATCACGAAGTTGATGCATATATTTCTGACGGCTGGGTAATGCACCCGTTTGAGCTAGACAAGAAATCAGATCCAGACCAAGACGGTGACGGTAAAATCACGCAAGAAGAGGCGCGAGCATACCTGACCGAAAAAGGCGTTGATCACTCCAAGATGCATTGGAAAACCGCAGTTTCTGAGGCTGCAAAACTGAAGGCGCAAGAGGCTTAATAATGAGCATAACCAAGCTGGATATCGTTAGGCTGGCACTGCGCAAAGCTGCGTTAGCCTCTGACGCAATGCTGACTCAGCCAGACCCTAACACCTATGGTGATTACCTGTTAGACCTTGAGCTGTACGTAGCAGAGCTTGAGCGTAACGGTATCTATCTTGGTTACATCTTTGCACCATCTGGCCAGCCCGTTGACCCTAACGATGACTCAGGCATTCAGCCTGGCGACGTTAACGCAATCGGGTACAACCTCGCAAAGCGCATCCTTATCGACAACATGCGACCTGTGCCTGATGAATTGGCCACTGCCGCAGATGCCGCATACGATGCTATGCTGATGAATCAGATCACGATCCCATCACTCAAGCGCCGCAATGACATGCCGACAGGGGCAGGCAATAAGACATTGGATCCGTGGGATCGGTTCTACCACGAAAAAGAAACAATCAACACCACGGACGGATCACCAATTACACCGTAGCGCGTAGACAGCAGTCTCAGGGAGGAGACGATGCCTAACATTGACCAAATCAACATCTCTGGTGAGCTGACCGGTGAAGATAGATTCCTTATCTATGACCGAGACTCTGGCTCCGCACGCACCGTAACCGCCGATACCGCGCTGTCTTACTATCTTGAAGATATCGTAAATTCAGGCCAAATTAAGACAGTCACAAATATCGAGTATCAAAACCAGTACGTCATTCTGACATTCTCCGATGGCAGCACAAAGCAGGCGGGGCCAATTGCTGGCGGTTCTGGCAATGGCCAAATCCTGATTAACGGCAATCAATCAACATCCATTATTGCTGGATCAGGCATTGCCGCGGATTACGATCAGGCAACCAAGCAGACCACGTTATCCACAATTTCCACAGCATCGATTGGTAACCACTTCGTTGGTATTTACCAAGACCTCCCATCTCTGCAGGACGCCGTAAAGCACCCTGACAATAACTATCAGGCCATTGTAATCAGCCCATCAGAGAAGTATTTCCACTCTGTTGGCGGACAGTGGTTAGAGCTAGCACCGGTTGGCGCAATCCACCCGACATACATTGGCGCATACGACACAGTTCAGGATTTGCAGGCGGCAAGCCCATCCGCAGTAGATCAGAGCGTAGCCATTGTCGGAACTCATGCCCGCGCTTTCTACATCAAGTTGCAGGGCATTTGGAATGCCATTACCGGATCCGACCTTCCATCACTGGCAGCTCGCGTTCAGGTTGTTGAGTCTGGCTTGTCGTCAACAACGGCAATTGCGCACGGCAATACTTCCGCCATCCAGAAGCTCGATCAGGATATCAAGGCTGACATGCAGGTGATGCAGTCAGACATCGCGCAGAAGATTAGCGGCCTGCACGTTGAGGATATTGGCAATCACGCTTTCGATGACATCAACTCACTGCACTTCATAGGCGCAACTGTTAGCGATGACGGATCTCAGCAGGCAACCATCACCATCGACAAGCAGAAGATAAATGTCAGCAACGGTCAGGAACCTAGCTCGAAGAACTTTGACATTGAGAACTTGGAGTTTCCTGGGGCAAGCCTGAGCACCCGCGATAACGGTAAAATTGCAGTTGTGGCACTGACCAATCCGGCGACCGGCATCGATGTGACCGTTGATGGAACCGATTACGCCGACCAAAAGAATATCGAATTTGAGCAGTTCACCGCCGTTAAACAGGGTGACAAACTGGTACTGACACCGACAACATCTGCAGGTGGCGGAAACCTGATCCTTGACGATGGTACTAGCAGCATCGGTGGTATAACTAAGATTGAGGTGCCGACTTCCAAGCTGGTAGATAAATCAGCCGGCGTAGTAGAACTCACCCCGCGCGTGTCATTCGAGAACCTATCGGGCGGATCGGATAGCATAAGCGCCCACTCCGTAACCGTTGCAGCCCCGCTAAAGGTTGAAGGAAGCCGTAACAACCAAGCCGGCCAGCCAGATCCAGACCGTGCAACACTAACCATTGACCCTTCCGCATATGAGCGCCAGCATACTGCCAGCCATCTGGCTTACTTGGCTGACGAGACTAACGTTGTCGGAAAGAAAGGAATCACTAAGCATGCTGGAGCATTGTGGTTCGAGGATGTCATTTTTAGCTCGCCTACCTATATCCAGCTAGATCGAGGCAAGAAACTGATCGGCATTCAGGAATATGACGGACTCGACCCTAACGTGACCGGCGGGCAGGATTACCTGATTGCGTTCCGCGTTAACATGAAAGGCGTTGCGCCGGAAGATGGTGTGATTAAAGTCTACTTGAATGAGTATGACGAGCTGGGTAGAGACTCCGGAATTCTTGTTGACTCCAATAGTCAGCCGATGGCGGCAGAGAGATCTTATAAGGCGGGTGAAAAGCTTGGTGCGCTGGACGTGATTGGCGTTGTGAAAGCCACCGCACTACGATACTTCTCGTGCAATGTTGAAGATACATTCAATGACGCATACCTGACGCTAACAGATCCAACGGAAGGCGTTACCGGACTGATGGTGCAAGCTCTCGCGGCAGGAGAAAAGACCGGCCCAGCGCTGTTACAATTCGAGGCTGACACAAACCAAGATATCAGTTTCAGTTCGCATTACCTTGGGCCGTCTCGTGTTGATTTCGCGTGGTTAATCAGATCTAACGGATTGCCTCAGGTTGTTCCGGCCGGACAGGGCATCACCATGTCTGACGGGTACGGAATTTACAACCCGACAGCGATCAAGTTCGGAACCGTAAATGACCGACTTCAGATTAGCGATGACGGGTCAGGAATTGCAGACTTTAACCTGCATCGCATATTCAGCGCAGAAGAAACCCAAATGATGCGCGACAAGGATGTGACTGTAACCGTTACGCTTACCAACAAGGACGCTGCATTCCGCGTTGCGCTGTTGAAGTGGATCGGAAAGCCTGACATGTTCACGCCGGAGATTTACAAGACGCGCACCAATGATGTGCCGGACATACAAACCAATTGGGTGATAGTCGGTGAACTGTTCATATCCGAAGATATAGTGTCAGTTGACCATAATGAGACAAAGGAATTCACCGTACCGGCTGACGCTAACAACTACGCCATTATGATTTATCCGGTCAATGCTCAGCAGCCAATGACGCTATTCCTTAAAGACCTTAAGGATGACGTAATTAATCCATTTACGGCATACGTGATACATTTCTCTGAGATGGGCAGAGAGCGTGCTCTAGCGTTCAGTGAGCAGCACATGACGCTGTATCAGGACAACCAAGGATACGGAGCGCTGCGCTACACCATTAACGGAAACGACCAGCCAATGCCCATTGGGATGCTTGGAAAAGGATTGGCTGACGTATCCATAGATAACACGCTAAACACTATCGCCGGATCAATGGCGAAAGGTGGCGAGGGTGGACTAGAATTCAAGGCTGATGGAAAGGTTACGATAACTACTGCGCTACGCCTGTGGAATGAAAAGAATGCGGGCGCGGCGGTGATGTTCTGGTATGAGCTGGTCGAAGTTGGCCAGCAGCGCGGCACCATGATTGACGCATCCAAGGGTACGTTCGCAGTTCATGTTGGCGCACAGGCCACGCTGTTCTACATGCCGACATTCTCCATTGACGTTACGTCTGGGCAGCGATTGATACTGCGCGTTACCGGAGATGGACCTGACTGTGCATTCTTGCAATCGGTGAGCCCTTCAGCGCCAATGCTGTACACCACGGTGACATTCGATGAACTCACGGCTGGTGCATATGACGATCCGTTTTCCGGCATAGATATGAGCAGCTTCACTAATGTGAGATACGGCTTTGCTACTGCAGATATCGACTTTTTCAACAAATCGTCAATCAATGTTCAGGTTGATATTCCCGACGATGTGGATCTTGTTGTGTTGTCGGCGATTAAAGAAAATCAGGATCTGAGCGTTGAGTCGGTGGCAAGGCTTGGCTGGAAGTATTTCAACGCAACCAAGATACTATCCATTTCATTTGGCGAGACAGTTCCAGTGGGTCGGGTGATATTAGGGATTTCAGCATGAGAATGTCAGACGGAAAGCACCATCAATCCACGCCATCTATGGAGTGGTCATTCACCATCCCTGATGGCAGGACTAGCGTTGAGCTGTTCGGCGTGTACAGTGCGGACTTGAAAACGCTGATCCCGCATGACAGCTACGATATCATCAATGGTGTGATGACCATTTACTTCAGTGCCAGTACGGGCGCTGTATCTGGAGTTGCACGCTATGAATATGATGTTGACGGAGGTAATGGCAATCCTTCTACTGTTACAGGTTGTGGTGGAACGATTAACGTAGTGCAGAACAACTACCCAAAGGCCTAACCGCACGCATTCCGCACGGGGAGAGTCTTGTTTTCGAGAACCCCGATGGTAGTGACGGCGCGGTTCTCACGTAC
>NZ_JBOGCC010000249.1:0-22298 GCF_051656525.1 Clostridium sp.
GCAAAAAATATGATACTAAATAAAAGCTTCCTCTTTTTTAATTTATCCATTTTTCCAAGCCTTTCTTAATTATTTTCCCTTATAATTTTATATCTTACTTATCTTTTTCTGTTTCTTTTACTATATAAATAGGTCTTTTCTTTGTTTCTAAATATGTTTTAGCAAGATATTGCCCTAAAATTCCTATACAGAACAATTGAATTCCTGATAAAAATAAAACTAAACATACTATAGTTGGCCACCCTGTTCCTATATCACCTATTACACATGCTTTTACAGCTATATATATTGCATATATTACTGCAATAATACATAAAAATATTCCAAGTAATGATGATATTAATAATGGCTTTGTTGAATATGCTAAAAATCCTTCCATTGAATATCTCAAAAGACTCCAAAATGACCATGTAGTTGTTCCTACTTTTCTCTCTTCATTATCTATAGCTATCCATTGTGTATCAAATCCAACCCATTCAAAAATTCCTTTTGAAAACCTATTATATTCTGTTATCTCTAAAATTGCATTAACCATTTTTCTTTTCATAAGTCTATAGTCTGTTGCACCTTCAGATATTGTTGTATCTGATATTTTATTTATTAATTTATAGAAATTTTTTGAGAAAAATGACCTTATCTTAGGTTCACCATCTCTATTTCTTCTTTTTGTTGCAACACAATCGCAGCCTTCATTTTGTATTCTCTCATACATCTCTTTTATTAGTCTTGGTGGATGCTGAAGGTCAACATCAATTATTACAGCATAATCACCTATACTATTTTGAAGCCCTGCATACATAGCAGCTTCTTTTCCAAAGTTTCTTGAAAAGGAAACATATCGTGCCCTATCATCTAATTCACTTAATCTTCTCATCTCTAGAATGCTCTTATCCTTTGAACCATCATTTATGAAGATAAACTCAAAATCAACATAATTCATACTGTCTGCTAATTTAATTATTTCTTCATAGAATAAAGGTATAGACTCTTCTTCATTATAACAAGGAACTATTACTGATATTTTTTCTTTAGTTTCTTTCAACTTTTTCTGCCTCCTTAAATATATAAAGTTTACTTATTACGTAATTTAGGATGACAATTAAAACCCCTATTATAACCTTACTTATCATATCTTCTAAATGCATATAGTCAACCATTATCCAAAGTAATACTATATCTAAGCCCCCTGTAAATGCTCTTGATGAAAAGAACTGAATACATTCTCGTACAATTGTACCTAAATGTATAGTTCTACTATTAAATACAAATATTTTATTTGTAAAAAATGCAAATATTACTGATACAACCCAAGCAACCACATTACTTAAAACAAACTCCATATGGAAAAATCTAGTCATAACATAGTAAACAACAAGATTTATAACAGTTGTTGTGCCTCCAAAAATTATATAAAGTATCTGTTCTCTATATTTCTTAAGATCGTTAATCATGCTCTCCTCCTTGAAGTAGAATTAAATATTAAAAATGTAAATTGAAATTCTACTTTAAAATCCCAATTTACATTATAACATTTATATAATTATTTTCAATTTTACATAAAAATTTCATTTTCATTAAAGAAAAGAAATAAAACTTTCTCCTTTACTTTTTCACCAGTTATTTTTTCTAATGCCTCTTTATAGTATTCCAATTGAATGTTGTATTTATCAAACATTTCCTTTTCTGCATCTTCTTCAATATAATCTGTTTTATAATCCACTAATACTATTTCACCATCCTCTTCAAAGAATAAATCTATAACTCCTTGAAGTCTTATATTTTCATCATAATTTTTTCCACTTAACTCTTCTTTTATACACTCTACATTTATTTCTGTAAAAAATGGGAATTCACGTTTAAATAATCGCCCTTCTTTATATGCTTTCATTGCTCTTTTTCCAATATTACTATTAAAAAATGCTTTTATTTTAAATGAATTTATAACTTCAAACTCTTCCTTAGTTATAAGTTCTCTTTCAAACATTTCTTTTAATTGCTCTTTTATTTCATTTATTGTGTTTACTCTTTCATAATCTATTTTCTGCATTACAAAGTGCATTGCTGTCCCTCTCTCAGCTCCAGATAATCCTTTTTCTTCTTGAAGAAATCTTGGCTTTATTACAAGCTCTTCTTTAAATAGACTATTTCCTTTATAGTCTTCTTCTAACTCTTCATAGTTTTTCTTCTTTAAATCTGAAACAGAGAAGTTGCTTTTCATAGTTGTTAACTGATCATACTCATATTTAAAACCAAGTCTTCTTTCAATTTCTTTATCCACAACTACATTATCAAAATTTATAAACAGTTTATTTTCCTCTTTTTTATCCACAATCTCATTTTTTCTATCCACAACAAAATCATTTTTACTCCAAAACTTAACTTTCCATGTGGATAACTCTTCATCTACTACACTATTATCACCATCACCTAATTCAATTAAGTCTTCTCCATCTTTATGTTGACAAAGAGCCATACCAATCCAATCCATATATGATTTTCCTTTAGCAACTTCTGATGCTAATACAATACCACTTTCCATAGCTGCTGCATTACACCATTCCTTTGCTTTTTTATTTAAATCATTAACACTTCCAATTACAATTAACTTTTCTTTAGCTCTTGTAAATGCAACATAAAGAATTCTCATTTCTTCTGATAAAGTTTCTAATTTAAACTTCTTCTTTATAGCTTCTTTTGGAAGGGTTGAATATTTTAATCTTTTCTCTAAATCTATATAACTTGGTCCATAGCCTAAAACATCATGGTATAGCATAGTTTTATTCATATCCATTAAATTAAAGTTTTTACCTGCTCCTGCTAAAAATACAATTGGGAACTCAAGCCCTTTACTTTTATGAATACTCATTATTCTAACTACATCTTCATTTTCTCCAAGTATTTTTGCACTTTCCATATCTCCTGAAGATTTTCTAAGCTTATTTATAAAGTTAATAAAATTAAACAGTCCCTTAAAACTAGTTTCTTCATATATTTTTGCTCTTTGAAAAAGAATTTTTAAATTTGCCTGTCTAAGTGTTCCGTTTGGCATAGCTCCAACATAGCCATAGTAAGCTGTATCCATATAAAGATACCAAATAAACTCATCGATAGGCGTATAAATAACCTTATCTCTCCACATATTCAGTCTTTGAATAAATAATTTACATCTTTCTCTTAATTTTTCTGAGACTTCTTTTTCATCATTTGCTATATCTAAAATATTTTCATAGAAATACTTTTCTTTATCTATTATTCTTATGTCAGTTAAATCTTCTGCCTTAAATCCAAATATAGGCGACCTTAAAACAGCTATAACAGGAACATCTTGCATAGGATTATCAATAATTTTTAATAACGACATTATTGTTCTAACTTCTATTGATTCAAAATATCCTGAACCTGTATCTGCATAAGCCGGAATTCCTTCTGCACCAAACTCATCAGTAAATGTATCTGACCAATTTTTTGTAGCTCTTAAAAGAATTACTATATCTTTGTACTTAACCTTTCTATATCCACCTTTTCCTTCATTTAATTCTTTATCCCACACTCTAAATTTAGAATCTTCAGATACTAACTCTTTAATTCTTTTAGATGCAATTCTAGCTTCTAAATTTATAGATTCTACATCTTCTTCCTCTTCACCTTCTGAAGTTTCAATATCCTCTTTCTTAGATTTATCTAAAATATTTACTTCTACAGAGCCACCAACTATCATATCTTTCTCTGACTCTTCAAAGCTTACACCTAAGTTTAATCCCTCTTTTTCAGTATACTCAAGTTCTCCTACCATTTCTGACATAAGCTTTTTAAAAATAAAATTCACACCTTCTATAACTTCTTCTCTACTTCTAAAGTTTTTGTATAATTGAATAACTCTATCTTTTCCACCTTCTTTTTTAGAATATGTATTATACTTCTCTAAAAATAATTCTGGTTTTGCTTGTCTGAACCTATATATACTTTGCTTTACATCTCCTACCATAAACACATTTGGATTATCACTATTTTTTCTTGATACTAAATCAATTATGGCTTCTTGAACCCTATTAGAATCTTGATATTCATCAACTAATACTTCATCAAAGAACTCCTTAAAGTTTAAAGCAACTTGTGTAGGCTCACCATCTTGTTCTAATATTTTTAAACATAAATGCTCTAAATCATTAAAATCTAGCATATTCTTTTCTTTTTTTCTCTCGCTAAATCTATCTGCAAACTCAATAGTAACTCTTGATAATTCTTTCATAAAAGGATAGCACTTTTTAACTATCGATAAAGAACCTTCCATATCACTAAATGATGGATTTTTAATCATTCCATCAATCTTCTTTTTGCAGTCTTTTCTTATCTTTTGCACAAACTCTTTAGTAGCTACATCAACACCACGAACAGCCTTTAATTTATCAAATTTAAACTCTAAAAGGTTTCTACTTATATTTTCTATACTTCCATTTAAAGATTCTCTTAAATTAATTAAATTATCTAAATCTTGAATAAAAATAGGTAAATAAGCTTCAAACCCTTCGTCTTCTTCTAAAATTCTTATAGCTTTTCCATAAAGATTTATAAACCCTTCTGTCTCTATTTGTATCTCTCTTTTTATGATATTAATCCATTCAGTTCCATCAAACCCATCTTTAAAATTAAACTCTTCAGCCTTTTCATAAAGCCATTTCCTTGGATTTGGTCCACTCATTGAAAATCTATATAATTCTTTTATAACATCTTTTAATGCATCATCATTCTTACTATTTGAGAATATTTCAACTAAATTTAAGAATTCTTCACTTCCCTCATCATATAAGTCCTCAAAAAGCTCCTCTATTATTTCATTTTTTAAAAGTAATCCTTCTGTTTCATCTGAAATTCTAAATGACGGATCTAAATCTATTGTATGAAAGTTATTTTTTATAACATCTAGGCAAAATGAATGCATTGTTGTTATATTTGCTCTACTTAAAAGAGTAAGTTGTTTTTGAAGATTTTTAGAATCTGGTCTTTCTTCTAACCTTTTAGTTATAGCACTTGCTATTCTTTCCCTCATTTCAGCAGCAGCAGCTTTAGTGAATGTAACTACAAGAAGTCTATCCACATCAACTGGATTTTCTTCATCTGTTACTATCCTTATTATTCTCTCAACTAAAACAGCCGTCTTTCCTGAACCTGCAGCAGCTGCTACAAGTAAATTTACTCTTCTTGTTTTTATTGCATCTAACTGCTCATTAGTCCATTTCTGTCCCATCTTCACTCTCTCCTTTTACACATTTTCTTATCTTATTCCAAATCTCATCACTACTTTTCTTAAATACAATCTTATAACTATTATCTTTTATACTTGTATCAAACTGACAAATAGATGAGTACTCACAATAGGTACAATTATCTCTCTTATCATATTTTATAGGTTCTATTTTTATATCACCACTAAGCATATCTGTACAAAGCTCTGTCATTTTCACATTTACATACTCTCTTAAAAGCTCAAACTCCTCTTCTGTTGCAACTGAACTCTTACTATCAAAGTTTCCATCTTTCTTGAATCTTGCTGGAATAATAAGTGAATATGTATCCATATCATTATCCATAGCTTTTACTATCTTTGCATCTTTTAACAATAATCCTTCCATTTTCAATGACTTTAATATTTCATCTTTAAGCTTTTCTTCATCTAAAATATCTTCTCCCTTTAAAATCGGATCATCTATCTTAAAGTAAAGAATTGCACCAGGCATAGCATTTCCATCTAAAATGTATTTAGAGTTTCTAATTAATGCATCTATATAAACTAATAGTTGCATCTGAATTCCTGCAAAAAGCTCTGCTAAATCAAACTTCTTCGCACTTGACTTATAATCAACAACTCTTAAATAAGTCATTCCATCAATAGTTAAACTGTCTATTCTATCTATTCTTCCTGTTAAATAAACATTTTCTCCTGTTGGTAAATTTAATTCAATAGGTGCCCCTTTTCCATTTTCACCAAAAGAAAACTCATTACTAAACACCTCAAATTCACCACGCTTTATTTGTTCTGCAATAACTGAAATTGATTTAGTAATTACTCTTTTAAACCTTCCTGTAAAATACTTATACCTTTTACTGCTATTTAATATTGAATTACTATCCTCTTGTAATTTAATATTAACTAATTCATCTACAATTTTTCTGCACTTCTCTCTATTTAAATCACCCCATGAAATATTTTCTCTTCTAACCTTACTTGTAAAGTTATCTAAAACATCATGCATAAAACTACCTAAATCTGGTGCTGAAAACTCATATATCTTTCTATCTCTAGCTTTTAAACCATACTTAACAAAGTATGAGAATGGACATCCTGCATACTGCTCTAATCTTGATACATTAAATCTTAATTCTCCAAACTTATTTTCATAAAGTGGAATAAGTTTCTCTCTTGAAACCTCATTTTCTAAATTAGTATAATTAATTCCCTCAAGTATACTTCTAGCTTTATCATTAAAAACTTCTCTTGTAGTAAACCATTTGTAGACTTCTGCCCAATAATCTTCAATCTCTATATCATCAGCTTGTTTTCTAAGTGCTAATACAAGTTCATTAAATGTTGGAATTGGTGTTGTTATTTTTTTATACTCTTTATCTAAAGCCTCTATTATCTCACTTTCTTCTTTTAATTTACTTAAAACTCTTTTTAATCTAGGAATTATTATTGATGCTCTTAAAGACTTTCCTTCAAAATCTGCCATGGGATAGGTAATCATCATTCTTTCGCTAGCTATAGTAAGGGCCGTATAAACCATATATTGCTCTTCAAAAGCCCTAGCCTTTGTGGTTGATGCTAAATCTACATCAATTTCTTTAAGCGTATCTCTATCTCTATCTGAAATTATTCCTTCTTCCTTTGATGCTGAAGGTAACACTCCATCATTAACTCCAATGATGTAAAGTGACTTAACTTCACGCCCTTTAACCCTTGCTATATCTCCAATATTAACTTGATCTAAAGCAACAGGAATTACACCAATTTCTTTACTTTCAAATCCTGAATTAAGAACCTTATAAAAGTCTTTTATAGATATTTTATCTTCTCCCATAACTTCAACAGCCTGGTCTAAAATCTCCATAATAATATTTGGAACTTGCTCATACTCCATAACTTTTCCTTCAAGTCCCTCTTCTTCAAAATTCTTTATCCATTCATCTACCTTCTTAAAAATATTAAGTTCAACTAAGAATTCATATATTGCAGTGCATATCTGTATAACACTTTTCTTTCCTTTTATTTTATTATGAAAATTCATTAAAGACTCACGAATATTCTCCATAATATCCTTTATCTCTAAATCTTCTTTTGAAATCTCACCATTTTTCTCAAAAAACCCATCATTAACATCTTCAGTGGTCCATTTATATCCCTTTATTCCATGCGCTAAAACATAATTTTCAAGCTTATCAACAAATTCTCTATCAATATTTATAAGTCCACTTTTTAAATATTTAAATACACTTTCATAAGACCAATTTGTAATTGAAATCTCTAATGCTGACATTATAAGTATTACGATTGGATTGCTTAAAACCTGTATCTTTTTATCTAAAAAATACGGTATATTATATTGCTCAAAAATAACAGATACAATCTTTTCATAATCATTTATATTTCTACATATAACAGCTATATCCTTATATCTTAATCCTTTATCTCTAACTAATGAAACAATGTCCTTAGCTATAGTATCAACTTCATCATACGTATTATTAGCCCTATACATTCTTACTCCATTTAACTCTTCATTATAAATTTTAAATGGATATGTGAAAAAATATCTCTCTAAATGTGCAAGTTCTTTTGACTCTCTAAATCTATAAGGAACACCTTTATTTAAATCTATTGGCTCTAAATAACCTATATTATTCTCTTCCATCATCTTTATAACCTTATTTTCAGTACTTTTTATAGCATTAAAAATATCAGTTATATCTTCATCCTTATTCCCTGTATTTTCACTACACAAGGTAATATTTATCTCCTTAGCCTTCTTAGATAGTTCCTTTATTATCTCTAACTGTTGTGGAGTAAATGTAGTAAATTCATCAATCCAAATCTCTGCACCTTCGTATAAATTACACACCTTAAGCTTATTAGCTAAAATAGTTAATTCATCATCTCCATCAATAACTTTTTTCTCAATTCTACTATTATACTCATCAAAAATACTAGCTAAATCAACTAACTTATCTTTTAAATCTTTATCCTCAACCTTATCTACACTTTCTAACAATATTTCCTTGGAAATATTGTATTTTTTAAATTCAGTTATAGTTTTAGATATAATATCAACAAATCCTTGTTTTTTAGATATACGATTAAAATATGATAGGTCTTCCCCCTTTTCCTGAAGCAATTTATAAATAAGCATATTTTTTCCTTCATCTTTAATAATCTTATGAACTCTTCCTCCACAATCATCAAAAACTCTATTGCCCATTCTCTTAAAACTTAAAACCTCAGCTCTAAGCAATGCTCTCTCACCAGCTAATTTTAGTAAATCTTTTTCCCTTTGGAAAGTATACTGCTCTGGTACTATAACTATTAATTTATTATTCTCATTATTTTTTATCTTCTCTTTTATTTGATTAAGACAAAAAGTACTCTTTCCACTTCCTGCTCTTCCATACACAAATCTAATTCCCATAAAAAAACTCCTTTTTTATTACTTATTTTAATTATAACCCACTCTTTACTTTTTATCTCCATTGCAAAATTTTTTTGTATTTTTACATAAAAAAAAGACTGCAAAAAACAGTCTTTTTTTAAAATCTTATTATTTTCCCATGAATTGCATATACTCTGAATATTGAGGAGTTCCTAAAGCAAATCCACCTGCTACTTCATGAATCATTCCAGTTACATAATTTGAATCATCACTAGCATAATAATAAACTGCTTTTGCAACATCTTCAGGTGTTCCCACTCTGTTTAGTGGAACGTGTTTTACAAATGAATCTCTAAATTCATCACTCATATTTTTTAATGCTGCCTTTGTTCCTATTAATCCTGGTAAAACTGCATTACATCTAACATTTTGACTTGCATATTGTAATGCTATATTTTGAGTTAATGAGTTTATTGCTGCTTTTGAAACACAATAAGCTGTTCTAGAAAGGTCAGGTACTATTGAACCTACACTTGAAATATTAACTATACTTCCACCACCATTTTCAATCATATATGGAATTACTGTTTTACTAGTTACATATACACTTGCAACATTCATCTCTAAAATTCTAAAGAATGCATCGGTATCACCATCAACTAAATTACGATCTAACTTAACATCAGTTGCACCAAAGTTATTAACTAATATATCAATTTTCCCTTCTTTCTTATAAACATTATTAATCATGTCTACATATGTATTTTTATCATTTGCATCTATATAAACAAATTCTGCTTTTCCACCATCTTTTTCTATAAGTTCAATTGAATTCTCTGCTTCAATACCTGCTATATAAACTTTAGCTCCGTTATCTGCTAAAAGTTTTGCTGATGCAAATCCAATTCCTCTTGATGCTGCTGTAACAATAGCTACTTTTCCTTCTAAACTTTTCATTATAAACTCCTCCTCTATATTCTTCTGTAAATTTTATCTAAGTTTCTAAAAAGCATTATATTCTTATCAAAATACTCTTGTAAATCAATTTTCCCAATGTTTCACAAATTATTTAGTAATGAAACAAATTTAAAGTATTATTGAAATTAAATTCTTTTATAACTCATAAATTTAACTATCCAACTCTTGAAAAGCATCTCCTTAATTTGTTATACTTTACGTAATGTTTAAAATAAAAAAGATTGAGGAATTTTCCTCAATCTTTTTTATTTTAATATTTTCCATCTATATCATTATTCTTTTTAAATGGATTTTTTCCACCACAAATTGTCTTTGTCCCAAAAGCCATAAGAACTAATCCTATAATTAAAAGTCCTACATTTACGTGTGCAAAAAAATTTTGTGCCTTCAATAATAATACAATTCCAATAGCAAAAGCTGTTGTATTCCAAAATTTTATTCCATTTATAAGCATATCAACAACCATTGGAATTATAATTAACATTGTCCACCAACCTCTAAATAATCTAAAATTCCAAAATCCAAGTGCAGTACCAAGTATAGCAATTCCTATCACTAAAAATACTCCACCTTGTAAGATATTAGCTAGTACCTTTTTCATTTTCTTCCATACCCCTTTTATACATTCAAATTTTTCTTATATCCTAATATATGTATTTTATTATAAATCCATCATTTATACCAATCTAAACTTAAATATTCTAAAAAAATATTTTTTTTCACAAAAAAAACACTTAACAAAACGTTAAGTGTTTTTGGCGGAGAATCCGGGATTTGAACCCGGGCGCCAGTTACCCGACCTACGCCCTTAGCAGGGGCGCCTCTTCAGCCACTTGAGTAATTCTCCATGTGCCCTCTTTTAATTTAAAATTAAATGGCGGAGAGATAGGGATTCGAACCCTAGGTACCCGTGAAGGTACGCCGGTTTTCAAGACCGGTGCCTTAAACCAAACTCGACCATCTCTCCGTATTCAAGACATTTATTATTATATCAACCACCTTTTTTATTGTCAACATTTTTATAAAACTTTTTTTATTTATTAATCCATTTTTACTAATCTATATGTTTTCCCCTCTTCTTTATTTTACTAAGTATATAAGTAATATTTCTTCTTCTTCATCTTTCTCTTAATTATCATTAAAAATTCCCTGAATTCTAAATTTAAAATTGCACTTACTTTTATTAAATAAGAATAATTAGTAAAAATTTTATTTTTATTAATAATCTCTATTGAATAATACTTGAAATTATGTTATATTATTAACAAATAAATCAGACTGTTTATGTCGACATTAACCTAGTGTTAATATGAATCGCATCGTTGACATAGCAGTCATTAAACAAAAAGGAGATTTTAATATGAAAGTAGTAGTAGTAGGTTGTACTCATGCCGGTACAGCAGCAATCAATAATATTAAAGCACTTTACCCTGAAAGTGAAGTTACTGTTTATGAAAGAAATGACAATATTTCATTCTTATCATGTGGTATCGCACTACATGTAGCAGATGTTGTTAAAGATCCAAAAGGTCTTTTCTACAGTTCACCAGCTAAATTAGCTGAAATGGGTGTTGTTACAAAAATGCAACATGACGTTACTAACGTTGATATTGCTAATAAAAAAGTTACAGTTAAAAATCTTTTAACTGGAGAAGAATCAGTTGATACTTATGATAAATTAGTTTTAACTCCTGGTTCATGGCCAATAGTTCCAAGAATAGAAGGAATTGATTTAGAAAATATACTTCTTTCTAAAAACTATAACCATTCACAAGTAATTATAGAGAGAGCTAAAAAAGCTAAAAACATCGTAGTTATTGGTGCTGGTTATATTGGAGTTGAACTTGCTGAAGCATTTGAAATTTTAGGTAAGAATGTTACTTTAGTTGATGCTGAAGAAAGAATTATGAGCAAATATTTAGATGCTGAATTTACATCAAAAGCAGAAGATGCATTTAGATCACATGGAATAAATGTTGTAACTGGTGAATTAGTTCAAAAATTTGAAGGTGAAAATGGTAAAGTTTCAAGAGTTGTAACTAACAAAGGTTCATATGAAGGAGATTTAGTAATTCTTTGTATCGGATTTAGACCAAATACTGAATTAGTTAAAGGTCAACTTGAAATGCTTCCAAATGGAGCTATTAAAATTGATGAGTATATGAGAACTAGTAATCCTGATGTTTTAGCTGCCGGAGATTGTTGTGTTGTTAAATACAATCCTGCTAAAGAAGATAGATATATTCCTTTAGCTACTAATGCAGTAAGAATGGGAACTTTAGTTGCTAGAAACTTAGTGAAACCAACACTTAAGTATTTAGGAACTCAAGGAACTTCAGGAATAAAAATATATCATCATAATATCGCCTCAACTGGTATGACAGAAACAATCGCAAAAGCTACTACAAACTATAATGTAGCATCTGTTACTTTTGAAGACAATTATAGACCTGAATTCATGCCAACTAATGCAGATGCTTTAGTTAAATTAGTATTTGACGCAGATACTAGAAGAATTCTTGGTGGACAAATAATTTCAGATTATGATTTAACTGAACTTATGAATACATTATCAGTTGTTATTCAAAATAATATGACTGTTGAAGAATTAGCTGTAACAGACTTCTTCTTCCAACCACATTATAATAAACCTTGGGGATTATTAAACTCAGTTGCATTAAAAGCACTATAAGATTTATATCCCTAACAATTAGATCCCTCAAAATCTAAATAACATTTAAAAATAGACAGACAAGGTGTTACTGCCTTGTCTGTTATTAATTTTCTTGACTTTTATCTATATATATCGTATTATTACGATATAGTGATTGTGATTAAAGAGGTGATATATATGTTTTCTTTTTTAAAGAAAGATTTTGATGTTGTAAATGTAAATGATATAGATACAATGTTATCAAAAATTGATTTAATTGATATCCGTGAAAAATCTGAATATCAACGTGGACACATAAATAAAAGTAAGAACATACCTATGAGTGATTTATTAAATAATCCAAATAAATTTTTAAAATCTGATAAAAAATATTATATAATGTGTCAATCTGGTGGTAGAAGTAAAATGGCATGTTCAAAACTTAGTAAATTAGGTTTTGATATAGTTAATGTTTCTGGTGGATTTGGTTCTTATTTAGGAAAAAATAAAGCATAAAGGAGAAACAATAATGAGTAAAGTTTTAGAATTTCATAATCAAGGATTTAACTGTGCGGAGTCTATTATAAAAACTGTAAATGAAGAGAAAGGTCTTAATATTCCAGTAGCCCTTGGAACTCCATTTGGAACAGGTATGTCTACTGGAAACACTTGTGGCGCTATTGTAAGTGCATTAATGATTATTGGTGCTGAAAAAGGAAGAGAATCAAGTGATGAAAAAAATGATACTAGATTAATTACGAAACAATTAGTTGATGCTGTTATAGAAAAATACGGAACGATTAAGTGTATTGATTTAAAAAAAAGCGGAACTTCTTGCGATGATATTATTGAATTTGCTTATGAAAAAGTAACTGAATTAGTTTAAAATTATATTATTTTCTCCTCTTATCAAAATTATTTTTGATAAGAGGATTTTTATATTGAAAAATCTCATTTTTACCTTAATATACCATTAAAAACTAAAATTTGTTCTTTTCTCTTATAATTAATGAAACATGCTATATATCTTAAACAAAAATCTACAATATTTAAATATCAATCTATAAAAAAAACACCTAACGAAAGTTAAGTGTTTTGGCGGAGAATCCGGGATTTGAACCCGGGCGCCAGTTGCCCGACCTACGCCCTTAGCAGGGGCGCCTCTTCAGCCACTTGAGTAATTCTCCATAATTTGTATTTTTATTTTTTTGTAAAAAAAATGGCGGAGAGATAGGGATTCGAACCCTAGGTACCCGTGAAGGTACGCCGGTTTTCAAGACCGGTGCCTTAAACCAAACTCGACCATCTCTCCGTGTTATTACAAAAGTTATTATATCAACTCCTTCTATTTTTGTCAACACTCTTTTTTAAAAAAATTACAATAAAAATACTCACAAAAAACCCCAAATCAGTGCTTTTTGTGAGTTTCATTATATTTAAATTTTTCTTTTTTTAATCCTATATACAGAATACACAAAATTGTTATTACTGCCGAAATACTAATTCCTGAATATAATCCTTCTGGTTTAAAGTCAAATTTTATATTATAAACCCCTTTATTTAATTTTAAAGTTGTTATTGCTCCTAACCCCTCTTCATAATTATATGGTTTTCCATTTACATAGACTTTCCAACCTTTATTATATGGAATTGTTGTATATAAAACTTCATTATCATTTCTTACATCTATAGTTCCTTCTAATACTCTATTTGTGAAAGATGTTATATTAAGCTTTTTCTTTTTTAAAATATTATGTATTTCATTATAATTATCTAAGTTTAAATAATATAATTCATTATTATCTATTACGAATTTATTGTTTTCTAACTCTACTTTAATTTTTATTCTTTTCCCTTCTTTAAATTTACCAATTCCACTTACTTTATAGTTATAGTAAGAATATGGTGTTAGAAATTTTCCATTTACATAGATATTAGCTGCATATCTTTCATCCGTTTGTAAAAATAAATACATAGGATAATCATTTTGAGCATTAAAACTTATTACAAAGCTTGCATTCTTATTCTTATCTTTCTTTGTAAATACTCTTTTTTGACCATTCTTGACTTGTGCTACATTATTTAACTCTATTTTAAAATTATTTATTCTATAATATGATTTTAAATTTGTATTACTCATTTTTTGCAATAATTCATTTTGATTTTCAAATGGATTATTGTTTCCTATTACATTAACATCTAATGCTTTAGAATTAACCATAAATCCTAAATCTAAATAATATTGATTTTCATAAATATATAATCCTTTGCTTTCACCTACATATATATATCCTGGAATATATTTTTTTTCTTTAGATAAAACATACTTTAAATTTAATAATGAATTTGCTGTAAGCATTGAACCTGAATCATAGATAGTCCATACATTGTTATCAAGGAATCCCATACCATTTATAAACTTTCTAGTAGAAACCTTATATACTGAACTAAAATGACTTATTCCTCTATAATTCAATAACATTGGATCATTTATATTAAAGTAAAAATTTTTTTCTAATCTATAAAATCCCTTATCTGTATTTTCAATTTCACTCATCACAGCACCAACATTCTGTAGATAATATTCGAATTCACTTCTATTTGTATATGGTAAATTGCTAAATGTACTATATCCATTTAAACCAAGCTCTGCAAATGAAATTACTGCAATTAATATTAATATTACATTTTCATCTACACCTTTTGATACTAATAATAATCCTATACAATATATTAGAACTAATATAAAACTAGTAACCATTAAATATCTTGGAGAGTGATAATAGTTTCTTTTATAAAAAAATATTGTTGTAAAGAAAAATACTACTACTACTATTCCACTATTTATTAAATTAATCCCCTTAACTTGCTTAAAGCTTTTATATGCAATAAATATCATAAAAAAGCTAAATATAAAGGTAAATCTATATGGAAATCCTGCTGGTTTATTAAATCCATGCCAAATATAATTAACTTTATTTATATATAAACTTAGAAATAAAATTAAAAACATTACAAATGCCATTATCTTCTCAAAAATTTTTATTCTTCTATTTAAAAAAAATAAAAAAACTAAAACTGTTATAAATAATCCTGAATAAACACTCGGAAGTCCATTTAAAATTTTATCATCATTCATTCTATTCACATAAAACTTTGATAAAAAACTTATTATTGAAAATTCCGTTCCTAATTTAACCTTAAAAAAATCAAATTCAGATTTTCCTCCTTGTAATGCATATATTGTAGGTATTATAGTTATCGCACTTGCTATCCCCGAAATAATAGAGCAACAAAGAAAAGTTCTCACCCTACCTAATATGTACTTTCCACCTTTTTTTTCTTCATACATTTTATATACTATTAAATATATAAAATATAAAACTGAGAATATACAAATCATAAAACCAATATAAAAATTAGTTATTATAGCTAATGAAAGAGTTATCACATACATTCTCTTTCTTTTATTATTTACAATCTTATTTATTCCAACCATTACAAGTGGTAACAGATAAACTCCATCAAGCCACATAATATTACTTTGATATACTACAACAAATCCTATAAGAGAATATGCTGTTGAGAAAATTAAGCTTTTATATTTATTTTCTTTAAAAGTATATCTCAAAAAATAATTAAAAGTTATACCACACATTCCAATTTTTAAGATTGTAATTAATAAAATTGCTTCTGTAAGCATATTCTTAGGAAATATTAATACTATACTATTAAAAGGACTCATTAAATAATATGTTAATATACCAATCATATTACCACCAATCCCTTTAGTAAACGAATATAATAATCCCCCATTTCCTAAAATAGCATTTCTAAACTCACTAAAATAACTTACATACTGCCCCTGTAAATCTCTATATAAAATAGTTTTATTACCAAAAGGAAATATTCCTATAAAATAATAATCAACTATTAATATACTTACAGGTATTAAAAATGCTAACACATAAATTATATATTTTCTCCTTTTGCTTCTCATTTTTCCTCCTATATTAAATAAATCTTATTAAAATTTTCTTTTTATTTATATAATATATTTATATAAACTGTGTTCGCGTATACTAATTTATTGATATCTTCCTCTAAATGGTATATAATTATCAAAAATTTATATTTTAAAGGAGATTTTTATGAACTTATATATTTCAGATTTAGATGGAACCCTTCTAAATTCAAGTGCTGAACTTTCAAAATACACTACAAATATAATTAATGAATTAATTCTAAACGCAAACATAAACTTTTCAATAGCTACTGCTAGAACACCTGCAACAGTAGTTCCTCTTCTAAAGAATCTCAACTTAACTCTTCCTGTTATTGTTATGAATGGAGCTGCTATGTATAGCCTTCAAGAACAAAAATATATTCATTATAATAGTATCCCTAGATATCTTATTATTAACATAAAATCTATTTTAGATACACACAATTTATCATATTTTACTTATACTCTAAAAAATAATCATATATATTCATATTTCCAAAATCCAAATGAATTTCAAAAAAAATTTATAAAAAGTCGTACAGGCAGTCCTTTAAAAACTTTTTTGGATGAAAAAGCTCCATTAGATATTGATACACTATACTTCTTTGCAATGGATACAAAAGAAAGAATATTATCTGTCTATGAAAAAATATCAAAAATTGAAAATATATCTGCATATGCTTATGAAGATGTATATGAAGATAGAAACTATCTGTTAGAAATCTTCAGTCACAAATCTTCTAAAGCAAAAGCTATTAAAATATTGATGGACAATCATAATTTCACTAATCTTACAGTATTTGGTGATAATTATAATGATATTCCTATGTTTGAAATGGCAGAAAATAAAATTGCAGTAAAAAATGCAGTTCAGAAGCTAAAAGAAATGTCCACTAAAGTAATAGATTCCAATAATAATGATGGTGTAGTAAAATATTTAATAGAAGATATACAAAAAAGATAGAGATTTTAACCTCTATCTTTTCTTATTTCATCTAAAGCTATCTTAATTTCATTTAAATCTTTCTTTAATTGCTCATTCTCTTCTTTATCCGATAATTTGTTATAAACTAATATAGTAATTACCACAACACTTACCATCCAAAAATACCCTAGCCTATCTCCTAAAAATGTCATCACAAAAGTTATACAATTTGCAATAAATGTAGCTGTAATCAATTTCATACCCTCACCCCTTAACACTTTTATTGTACCATATAATTCCAAAAAAAAATAAACTAGGTAGTTTATTTTTCTACCTAGCTTATATAAATAATTATTTTATTACATCTATACCCATGTATCTTTTTAGTGCATCTGGTACTCTTACAGTTCCATCTGCATTTTGATAATTTTCTAATATAGCTGCAACTGTTCTTCCTACTGCGAGTCCTGAACCATTTAACGTGTGTACAAATTGTGGTTTAGCTTTTGGATCTTCTTTATATTTAATATTAGCTCTTCTAGCTTGAAAATCTTCAAAGTTTGAACAACTTGAAATTTCAACATATCTATTGTAGCTTGGCATCCAAACTTCTAAATCATATTTTAATGCTGCAGTAAATCCTAAATCACCTTTACAGATTCTAACCTTTCTGTATGGTAATCCTAAGTCTTCTAATACTGACTCTGCATCTCTAATTAATTTATCTAACTCATCATATGAATCTTCTGGCTTACAGAACTTAACTAACTCAACTTTATTGAATTGGTGTTGTCTTATAAGACCTCTAGTATCTCTTCCAGCTGACCCTGCTTCTGCTCTAAAACATGCTGAATAAGCTACGTGTTTTATAGGTAATTCTGCGCCAACTAAAACTTCATCTCTATACATATTTGTTACAGGAACTTCTGCTGTTGGAATTAAAAAGAATCCATTATTCTCTACTTTGAATGCATCCTCTTCAAATTTAGGTAATTGTCCTGTCCCAGTCATACTAGCTCTATTAACCATATATGGTGGTAATATTTCAACATATCCATGCTCATCTGAATGTTTATCCATAAAATAGTTTAATACTGCTCTTTCAAGTCTTGCTCCCATACCTTTGTAGAAAGTAAATCTTGAACCGGCAACTTTTCCACCTCTTTCAGAATCAATAATATTTAAGTCAGTTCCTAAATCCCAGTGTGCTTTTGGCTCACCATCAAACTTTGGAGTTTCTCCCCAAACTTTAACTTCTATATTATCCTCATCAGTAGCTCCTTCTGGAACTTGTGGATTTGGTATATTAGGAATTCTTAACATAATATAGTCAATCTTTTCATTTACTTCAGCAAGATTTACATCATGCTCTTTTATTTCATTTCCTAATTCTTTCATTTCAGCCATTATAGGTGCAACATCTTCACCAGCTTTTTTTAATTTAGGTATTTCAGCTGAAACTTGATTTCTCTTACTTTTTAAAACTTCAACTTCAACTAATATATTTCTTCTCTCTTCATCAAGTTTAACTAACTCATCTATAACAGATACATCAAAGTCCTCTCCTCTGTTTGTAAGAGCTAATTTTATCTCTTCTGGATTACTTCTAATTCTTTTTAAATCTAACATCTCTCTATGTCCTCCTTAATAAATATCTAATTTTGAGTATAAAAAAAAGTCCTTCCCCCTAAAAAGGGACGAAAGACTCCGCGTTGCCACCCTAATTGATAAAATATAAATTCTATATCTTATCCTCTTAATAAATTAACGGTTTCCCGTACTGCTTGAACTCACAGTCCCTTAAAGGTAGATTCATAATAACTATAACTATCAGTTTTCACCAAACACTGACTCTCTAAAAGTATAATTAAAATTACTTAGCCTTCTCATCGGTTTTTATATTCAAATATATATTTAATATATATTACTTTTAATGATGTTGTCAATATTTTACCATATTTTTTTCATATAAATATATTCACATTTGTTCTTCTATTCTTTTAGTACAAACAATATCTATTCCAGTATTTAATACATTCTTACAAATAGTATCTCCAATTTCAATAGGAATATTTGCATATAGTCTACTAATTACTTTAGAAAATTCTCTCCAAAGTTCTTTATCAACAGGTTCAGTACTCTTTACAGATACAACCTTATGCTTGTTATCACCCTTTACCCTAACTATACTTGTAAAAACATCTTTACTCATTTATCTTCACCTTCTCATACTATCTATTTTAACTACTATCTTCTTCTAATAAAGAAATCTATTTATCTTCTATACTTCATCAAACTCCTTAATTCTTCCACATACAATCTTAGATTCCCTTGTATCTTTAACTATGTCAATAAAATTCTTATCCATTTCTCTAGCAAGTATACTCATAATCTTTCTTGTACAATACGAACCATGACAGCTTCCAAAACCTGCACCAGTTCTCTTCTTAACACCTTCTAAAGTTCTTGCACCTAAAGGTCTTCTTATACAGTCTACAATCTCACCTTCACTTATATAATTACAAGCACAAATAATATTTCCATATCTTTTATCAAGTTTTATTACTTCATTTGCTTCATCAGTATTAAGTTCTCTAATTCTATAAGATTCCCTTTTCTTATCAATAAAGTTCTTCTTCAAACTAGCATTTAAATTACCTACAATTCTTTCCTTTATACTTAAAGCTATTGCGGGGGCAATAGTTATCTTTCCATAGTGCTTTCCTGTTACTCTTATATATCCATCCTCAATATCAGTATCATCAATAAGAACTTCATCTTTCTTGTAAACTTCTCTAACCATATCACTTACATTACGCTTTCTAAGCTTTGGTAACACAAGATTAGTTATCTCAATACCTCTATCAACATTTAACTTCTCTGTATACTTAATACATACCATGGTATCACCATCAACCATAGGTGAGCTTATAATAAATGTATCTTCATCAATAACCTTTGTAATTATCTTACTTAAATTTTTTTCAAGCTTTCCTTCAGTAAAAAGATAATTCATACTTTTTCTAATTCCATTATCCTCTTCAATTATTTCAGTTTCATCTTCATCATCACCAATATATATCTCATCAGGAATAGTATTAATAACAAACTTACATTTAAACTTATTCTTATTAGTTGTAACATCAAATCCCTTAGTAATTTTTTGAATATCTAAAACTTCCTCTTCAAATCTAAAATTAACGCCATTATCAGCTGCAATCTCTGCATATGCAATTGCCAAATCATATGGCGCAATTATAGCAGTATTTTTTGAATATAATGCACTCTTATAATCACCTACAAGCTCTGGTTCAATCTCCTTTATCTTTTCCTTATCAATAAGTTCAACATTTAATATCCCTCTATTCTTTGCAATAGAATACATTTTTCTAATTTTACTATCCTCATGCTCATTCAATGATAATCTAAGAGAACCAATCTTTCTATAAGGAATATTAAATTTTTCACAGTGCTCCTTTATAAGTTCACTTCCAATATTCTCAAGTCCAGCCATAAGCGCATTGGATGTTTCAGAACCATCATAAACAATAGCTGTATTCACAACAGCTATATCATCAGCCACATCATACCCTTTTTCTATCACTGCTATATTTAAATTATATTTAGATAACTCATACCCAACAGCACATCCTACAATTCCTCCACCTAGAATCAAAACATCATAATCCATCTAAAAAACCTCCTAAACTTTAATTTCTTCACCACAAAACTCATTTCTCTAATTTCACTTTTCTTTATATTAATATCTCACACTCTCTAAGCTCATTTTTTATAAGATTTATATTTTCCTTACTTTCAGCTGATATAGTATGCATATGAAGCCCATCAGTTAATATAGATAGCGGTATTGAACTCTCTTTCTTATACTTCTCTAAAAATTTATTTATATCATTTAAACTTTTAACCATAATCATAACTTTAATTTCCCCATATAAAGAATGATCAACAATTACATCTTCAATAATACCACCATATTTAACTACAATCTCCATCTCTTTTCTCATCTCTTCACTTCTATGCTTAACAACAATTATATCTTTAAACAAACTACCACTATTTCTAAACATGTATCCATCTGGAGTTGATACTACTTCACGCCCACTAGCTTTAATAATTGCAATATCTTTAACTATAACCTGTCTTGTTACTCCATAATACTTTGCTAAATCAATTCCTTTAGTAGGTCTATCTTCCTCAAGTAACCTCTTAATAATATCCTCTCTTCTTTCATATGATTTCATAACCCTTAGTAATCTTATTATATATACTTCTCTCTTCATTCTATTAAGATTCCTTTTAGACATATAGGTTTCTACTACAAGAGTCTAGTCTCTAAAATAGATTACTCTTCTCACCTCTTCCCTTTAATTTAAATCATCACTCTCTTTAATTATCTTTAAATATAAATTCTCTTCCTCATTAATCTTTTCATGATGCCTTCCTATAACTTCTAAAAAATCTTTATCATATCCTTTTAATTCTGATAAAATACTTACACTCTTTTTCGGATGATTATAATATGAGTCTATTTTAGCTATATTACAATGCTTTCTTAATCTTCCCTTACTCAATTTATCTAAAATAACTATCATCGACTTATCAATTACATTTAAAGGTTTCTCACTCTTTCCCACATCATGAAGCAATGCCATCTTACCTAATCTATTTTTATCTACTTTTCCATTATTATACTTTTTAGAAATCCTAAATGCATCATTACAAACTCGTATTGAGTGATGTTGCTCTGATACTTTCAATCTTTTAAAGACTTCAACTTCATCTCTATCTAAATATTTTGATATAAATTTATAATCAACTTTCTTAAAAGCTGTTGATATAGCCCATATAAACTGCTGTACTCTATACATAACCAATCTCCTTTTCATTAAGTATATAATACCATTATCTATATATCATATCAATTTTCTTTAAAAACGAAAAAAGCCATGAACTTACGTTCATGGCTTCCACCTTTTGGTGGAGATAAAGAGATTCGAACTCTTGACCCCCTGCGTGCAAGGCAGGTGCTCTCCCAACTGAGCTATACCCCCAAAATGGTGGACCTTCAGGGACTCG
>NZ_JBOGCC010000250.1:0-9452 GCF_051656525.1 Clostridium sp.
GTGAGCATGGTGCGGTATAGATGTAAGTCCTACCAGTTAAATCTGAGAGTGTTAGTAGTGAGAGGTTGATTCTGGGTAGCGAAAGCTCCAGTAGGCGAGTGTGGGGGCAAAGACCAGGTCAGCTAACTTTATAAAAAAAGTGTGATTTTTTAATCACACTTTTTTTATACAACATTAAATATTCAGAAAATTATGAAAAAGCTTGAAAATGTTTTCTGTAAATGATAAAATGTAGACAAGAAATAAATATTGATTAATAAAAAGAGAGTTAAAAAACCTCTAAGTAGAAAGGGGCTGGACTTTATGAAAGTAACAGTAGTATCAAAAAATATTGAAATAACAGAAGGGCTAAGAGAAAGCATAGAAAAAAAGATTTCGAAGCTTGATAAATATTTTGAGAAAGAAGTAGACGCAAAGGTTACAGTAGCAGTACAAAAGAATGCGCAGATAGTAGAGGTTACAATTCCTTTCAGTGGAATAATGCTAAGAGCAGAAGAATCAACTGATGATATGTATAAATCAATAGATATGGTAGAAGACAAATTAGTTAGACAAATTAGAAAACAAAAAACTAAATTAAGTAGAAAATATAATAAATCATTAAGATTTGCAGAAATAGCAACTGATGTTGAGCCTGTAGAAGAGACTAAAGGAAAAATAGTTAGAACTAAGAGTTTTGCAGTTAAGCCTATGAATTCAGAAGAGGCAGTACTTCAAATGGAACTTTTAGGACACAGTTTCTTTGTATATCAGGATACAGATACAAATAATGTTAGTGTAGTTTATAAAAGAAAAGATGGAAATTATGGATTATTAGATCCAGAATATAAATAGATAAAAGACAAAAATCTTGCAGGATATCTTGTAAGATTTTTTTGTATTTATAAATAAACATGATGAGGAATGAATATTTATAGAATTAAGGTAAATTACTCATTTTATAAGGAGTTACGATTTAAATAAAAAAATTTAAAATAAAAAATGTTAAAAGTTGAAAAAAGAGAATATAAAATGGTATAATCAAAGAATGTATAAATAGAAAATGAACATTATTAAAAATGTTAGAGATTTGAAAGGAAGAAGATATGGGAATATTTAAATCGTTATTTGGATCATATAGCGAAAGAGAAGTTAAGAGAATAGAGCCAATTGTAAGTAAGATAGAAAAATTAAGTGATAAAATGGAAGCTTTGAGTGATGATGAGCTTAAAGGAAAAACAGAAGAATTTAAAGAAAGATTACAAAATGGTGAAACTTTAGATGATATATTAGTTGAAGCTTTTGCAGTTGTTAGAGAAGCTTCTTGGAGAGTTCTTGGAATGAAACATTACCCAGTTCAGTTAACAGGGGGAATAGTACTTCACCAAGGAAGAATTGCAGAGATGAAAACAGGGGAAGGTAAAACATTAGTTGCGACTTTGCCTGCTTATTTAAATGCATTAAGTGGAAATGGAGTTCATGTAATTACAGTAAATGATTATCTAGCAAAAAGAGATAGAGATCAAATGAGTGAACTTTATGGTTTTTTAGGATTAACTACAGGAGTTGTAATTCATGATATAAGTAATGATGATAGAAGAGATGCCTATAATTGTGATATAACTTACGGAACAAATAATGAGTTTGGATTTGATTACTTAAGAGATAATATGGTTATCTATAAAGAGGAAAGAGTTCAAAGAATGCTTAACTTTGTTATAGTGGATGAGGTTGACTCAATTCTTATAGATGAAGCTAGAACACCACTTATTATTTCAGGAGCGGGAGAAAAGTCAACTGAATTTTATAAAGTTGCAGACTTTTTTGTTAAAAAATTAGTTGCAGAAGAAGATTATACAATTGATGAAAAGGCAAATGCAGTTATGTTAACACATCAAGGTGTTGAAAAAGCAGAAAAAACATTTAATGTAGAAAACTATGCAGATGCTAACAATATGCAATTACAACACTATGTAACACAAGCACTTAAAGCCAATTACTTTATGAGAAGAGATAAAGATTATATGGTTAAAGATGGAGAAGTTATTATAGTTGATGAATTTACAGGAAGACTTATGGAAGGTAGAAGATATTCAGATGGTCTTCACCAAGCAATTGAAGCAAAAGAGAATGTTAAAATTGCTAGAGAGTCTAAAACACTTGCAACAATAACATTCCAAAATTATTTTAGAATGTATAATAAGTTATCAGGTATGACAGGAACAGCATTAACAGAGGAAAATGAGTTTAGAGAAATTTATGGGTTAGATGTTATTGTTATTCCAACTAATAGACCAATAGCAAGATTTGATAATCATGATATAGTTTATAAAACAGCTAAAGGAAAATATAATGCAATTGTAGATGAAGTTATAGAATCAAATAAAAAAGGTCAACCAGTTTTAGTAGGTACAGCAAGTATTGAAAAATCAGAGATTATTTCTAATCTATTAAAGAAAAAAGGAGTACCTCACAGAGTCTTAAATGCTAAATTTCATGAACAGGAAGCAGAAATTATAACAAGTGCTGGAGAATACGGTGCTGTTACAATTGCGACTAACATGGCAGGAAGAGGAACAGATATTAAGTTAGGTGAAGGGGTTGTTGAAGCCGGTGGTTTAAAAATTATAGGTACTGAACGACATGAATCAAGAAGAATAGATAACCAGCTTAGAGGACGTTCAGGAAGACAAGGAGATCCAGGATACTCTACATTCTATATCTCATTAGAAGATGACTTAATGAGAATATTTATGTCAGAGAAAACTCATTCAATGGTAGATAAACTAGGACTTGAAGAAAATGATGCAATAGAAAGTAAAATTATAACTAGATCAATTGAAAGTGCTCAAAAGAAAGTTGAAGGACATAACTTTGACATAAGAAAAAATCTTTTAGGGTATGATGACGTTATGAATATGCAAAGAGAGGTTATCTATAAACAAAGATCACAAGTTCTTGAAGGTGAGAACTTAAGAGAAGAAGTTACTGGAATGATAAAAGATGTTGTATCTACATCAACAGATAATCATTTATTAGGCGTAGAAGAAGATTATGAAGAAGCACTTAAGAAATTAATAATCTACTTAGATGAGATATGTATCCCAAGTAATAGAGTGACTATTGATGATTTAGTTCATTTAGAAGTAGAAGAAATAAAAGAAAAATTATTGGCAATAGCGATTGAAATTTATGCTGGAAAAGAGTTAGAATTTGGAGAAGAAAGAATAAGAGAAATTGAAAGAGTAGTTCTTCTTAAAAATGTTGACATGAAATGGATGGATCATATAGATGCGATGGATCACTTAAAACAAGGTATTGGTCTTAGAGCATTCAAACAAGTAGATCCAGTTCAAGCATACCAAATGGAAGGTAGTGAAATGTTTGAAGAAATGATTGAATCTATAAAATTAGATACAGTTAAATATCTATTCCATGTTGAATTAGAAAAAGCTCCTGAGAGAGAAAGAGTTGTAGAAAAAACAACGGAGGTTCGCCAAAATATAAATGCAACTGGAAATGAAGAGCCTAAGAAAAAAGAGCCTGTAAGAAAAGAAGTAGTAGCAGGTAGAAATGATAAATGTCCATGTGGAAGCGGTAAAAAATATAAAAACTGCTGTGGAAGAGAAGTTTAAAAAAGAGTAAAATGATAGCAGTGAGAAAAACTCACTGCTATTTTTAAAGGAAAGAGGTGCACGTGTGAGAGTTGATTTAGAAAAAGCATTAGCTAAAGTAACCACACTAAAGGAGAAAATTACAGAAATGGGGAACTTACTTTGACAATGAAGGCTTAGATAAAAAAATTGAAGAGCTTGATTTAGTTATGCAGACTCCAGATTTCTGGGATGATATTAAAAAAGCAGAAGAAACTACAAAAGAAAGTAAGATTTTAAAAGATAAAAAAGAGAATTACAATAAGATAAAAACTACTTTAGAAGATGTAGAAGTATTAAAAGAATTAATGGAAGAAGATGATGATGAATCTATTAATGAAATAATTACATCAGTAGAGTTTTTAGAAGAAGAGTTAGAAAAATATAGAATACAAACACTTCTATCAGGAGAATATGATAGAAATGATGCCATACTTACACTCCATGTAGGTGTAGGTGGAAGTGATGCAAATGACTGGACTGAAATGCTACTTAGAATGTACACTAGATGGTGTGAAAAGCATGGATTTAGAATTGAAACAGTAGATTTATTGCAAGGTGATGAGGCAGGAATAAAAAGTGCTACATTAAAAATTTATGGTGAGTTTGCATATGGATACTTAAAAGCAGAAAAGGGAATTCATAGATTAGTTAGAATTTCACCATTTAATGCAAATGGTAAAAGACAAACTTCATTTGCATCAGTAGAAGTTCTTCCACAGCTTACAAAAGAACAGGACATTGAAATAAGACCAGAAGATTTAAGAGTTGATACATTTAGAGCAGGTGGTGCTGGTGGTCAACATGTAAATAAAACAGAATCAGCTGTAAGAATAACACATTTAAAAACAGGAATAGTTGTTCAATGTCAAAATGAGAGAAGTCAATTTTCTAATAGAGATACAGCAATGGAAATGCTTAAATCAAAACTTATAGAGCTTAAAGAGAGAGCGCACAAGGAAAGAATAGAAGATTTGACAGGGGAACTTAAAGATATGGGATGGGGAAGCCAGATACGTTCATATGTATTCCACCCATACAGTATGGTAAAAGACCATAGAACAGGAGAAGAAACTTCAAATGTTCAAGCTGTTATGGATGGAGAAATAGATAAATTTATTGTGGCAGAATTAAATAGAAAAGAATAATATATAGTATACGTTGAAACTATTTAATCCCCCTTATATAGTTTAAGACCTTTAAAAAAGCCTACCTTTTATTAAAGATAGGCTTTTTATTTATTTATATTTAAATCTTTGGAGATTTTTAGCAGTTATATAAATTAAGCATATAGAAAATGAAAAAAGATAGATTCCGTTGTTTAAAAGAATTCTTTTGTAAGTAGGATAACAATGGTTTATAATTTTTTGATTTATTATCTTAAATACTTGTTCTAAAGAATCAGTAGATATATATTCTACTTTATCTTTAGGTGTATGAATTTTACTTGTATCGGCATGAGTAATTGTTAAAGCATCAGCACCATATTTAGATAGATTTACATGGTCACTAGAGTTCTCAAAAGTTATGGGGATTTCTTTTTTAAAGTATTTTTTTAGTGAAGTCAAGTTGTTAGAGTATTTATCTTTAGAATTTTCAGACCTTACAATAGAAAGTGGTGTATTAGGTGCACCAAGCATATCAAAATTTATAGCTTCAGCTTCAGAGATTAAGGAAGCATACTCTTTAGAGAAAGCCTCAGAACCTAAAAGACCAAACTCTTCAGCATTTAAAAAGACAAAGATAATATCACGGTCAGGTTTTAAATTAAGTGATGAAAAAACCTTTAAAGTTTCAAATAAAAAAGCTGTACCAGAAGCATTATCTAAAGCACCACAATAAATATTATCTAAACAGTCAGTTCCTAAATGATCAAAGTGAGCTGAAAGAATAAGAGGTTTTTTTTCTTTATTCGTCCCTTCAATTTTACCAGCTACATTATAAACTTCAGTAAGTTTTGTTGAATAAGGAAGCTTACAATAAAGAGATGAGCCATTTTTAAGAAGATTAGAAATTTTAATAAAGGCTTCTTTTTTTAATGCAACAGAAAAAGCGATTGATGAATCATGAATAAAGGAACTTCTAAAATTAAAATCAGAATCATCAGATACATAAAATAAAAATAATCCACCGTTTTTGTTAAAAGTGATAGCGTTCTTGTGGATTTTTAGGTTGTCTTTGGTGGATAAAGTAATCTCATTTTCTTTAAAGTTTAATAAATCCTCCTTAAAATCTACTCCATAAGTAAAGTCTATTATAGAGTTATCATTATTTAATATTTGCATAATACCAGTTTCAGAAACTTTATACGGAACAGTTATAGTAAATCCTTGTTTAAAGCTTCCATTGCCTAAAGGGACTAAGCCAATTTCAGATAGCTTGTTTGCTAAATCATTAGAGATTGCTTCATTTTCTAAAGAACCAGAAATTCTTCCTCCAATTTTATCAGAAGAGAGATATGATATATTATTTTTAACTATATTACTATCAAAATCATAAAGAGGTATGTAGACAAAGGATAATAATATAAAAATAGAGAGTGATAAAAGAAAAAGAAGTCTATAAAGTTTTTTTAACACATTAATTCTCCTAAAAATATTGTTTCTTTAATATTTATTAAAGAAAGTCTATTAATATGAATTAATAAATGATTAGTAACTTTAAGACTTCTTTTTTTAATTGTTTTTATAGAGCATATCAATTAATGAATATGATATAGTAAATAAAAGAAAAATAGCAACAAAGATATTAAATTTATTATTGCTTATAATAAGAATGCCACCTAAAAAGAGGGATATTATAATAACATAATTTATAAATTTCATATACCCAGGAGAGGAACTCAAAATAACAGTCATAGAAGATATAATAGAAAAAGTGACTATTATAAAAGCAAAGGAATTCTTTAAAATTTTATCAAATTCTATAACCTTAAAGTAATCAAAAATTAAAAGGGTTAAGAGAATTAGAAGTACTAGTGAAAGTGTTTTTTGAATGATTTTATTCATATATACCTCCTTATTTACAAATATTACCAATTAAATTATATAACAATTTGATAATAAAAAATAGGAAAAATGAAAATAAATAGAAAAAATATTGATAAGAAGGGAATAAAGGGTATAATAAAAAAGTAGAATAAAGGTTGGAGGTTTTTTATGAATATAAATGAAAGATTAGCTAAAGAACTTGGATTAAAATTAAGTATTGTAAATAATGTTATAGAGATGCTAGATGAAGGGAATACAGTTCCATTCATATCAAGATATAGAAAAGAAAAAACAGATGGTTTATCAGATGAAGTTTTAAGAAACTTAGAAGAGAGATTAGTTTATTTAAGAAACTTAGAAGATAGAAAAACTGCTGTTATAAGACTTATAGAAGAACAAGGAAAGCTTAATGAAGAGCTTAAGAAAAGTATTGAAAAAGCAGAAACATTAACAGAGGTAGAAGACCTTTATAGACCATACAAGGCTAAGAAAAGAACAAGAGCTACAATTGCTAAAGAAAAAGGTTTAGAGCCTTTAGCAGAACTTATAATGTCAGGAAACTTTAAAGGTGATTTCAACGAAGAAGCTTCAAAGTATATTAATGAGGAAAAAGCAGTTACGTCAATAGAGGATGCTATAAAAGGTGCATCAGATATAATTGCAGAGGCTATATCTGATGAAGCTAAATATAGAAAATGGATAAGAGGAATTACATTTAGAGAGGGTAAAATTGAAACTAAAGGTTCAAGTGACGAAAGAACACCTTATGAAATGTATTATGAGTATAGTGAGGACGTATTTAAAATACCACCACATAGAATTTTAGCTATTAATAGAGGAGAAAAAGAAAAAATTCTTTCTGTAAAAATAGTTATGAATGAAGAAAAATTAATTTCATATCTAGAAAACTATGTTTTAAAGAATAATAGTATAACAGATGAATATTTAAAAGAGGCAGTAAAAGATTCTTTAAAAAGATTAATATATCCTTCAATTGAAAGAGAAATAAGAAGTGAGCTTACTGAAAAAGGGGAAGAAGGAGCTATTAAAATATTTAAAGAAAACTTAAAAGCATTATTACTTCAAGCACCTATAAAAGGGAAAGTTGTAATGGGATATGATCCTGGATTTAGAACAGGATGTAAGATTGCTATTTTAGATAAGAATGGAAAGTTTTTAGATAATGTAGCTGTATATCCAACAGTTCCTAAAAAGGATATTGAAGGAACTAAGAAAACTTTAAAGAACTTAATTAAAAAGTATGGTGTAGAAGTTATTTCTTTAGGAAATGGAACAGCTTCAAGAGAATCAGAAGAAGTTATAAGTGAAATGATTAAAGAGATAAAAAATGAAGAAGGAAGAGAAGTATCATATGTTATAGTTTCAGAAGCTGGAGCATCAGTATATTCAGCATCTAAGCTTGCTACTAAGGAATATCCTGATTTAGATGTTACAGTTAGAGGAGCTATATCAATAGGAAGAAGACTTCAAGATCCACTTGCAGAGCTTGTGAAAATAGATCCTAAAGCTATTGGAGTTGGGCAATATCAACATGATGTTACTCAAAAGAAATTATCAGAATCATTAACAGGAGTAGTTGAAGATGCTGTTAATAAGGTTGGAGTAGATTTAAATACCGCAACACCAAGTCTTTTAACATATATATCTGGAGTAAATAGTAGTATAGCAGATAATATAGTAGCTTATAGAGAAGAAAATGGTGAGTTTAAAACTAGAAAAGAACTTCTAAAGGTAAAAAGATTAGGGCAAAAAGCATATGAGCAATGTGCAGGATTTTTAAGAGTAATGGAAAGTAAGAATCCACTTGATAATACATCAGTTCATCCTGAATCATATAAGATTGCAGAAGAACTTATAAAGGTTTTAGGATATACAATGGATGATTTAAAAAGTAAGGCATTAACTGATATAAATGAAAGAGTAGAAAAGATAGGATTAGCTAAGTTATCTACTGATTTAAATGTTGGAGAAATGACTTTAACAGATATAATAAAGGAACTTCAAAAACCAGGAAGAGATCCAAGAGACGAAATGCCAAAACCAATATTAAAAACAGGTGTTATAGAACTTAAGGACTTAAAACCAGGAATGGAACTTATGGGAACAGTTAGAAACGTTTCAGACTTTGGAGCATTTGTAGATATTGGAGTACATCAAGATGGATTAGTGCATAAGAGCCAAATGGCAGATAGATTTGTAAGACACCCACTTGATGTAGTTAAAGTTTCAGATGTAGTTAAAGTTTGGGTTTTAGAAATTGATTCAAAAAGAAATAGAATAAGTTTAACGATGAAAACACCTAAAGAAAGTTAATAAAAAATTTAATAAGAAAATATTGACATAAAAATAACAAGGATGTACAATAAAATTGTAAATAAAATATGAATATCTTCAGGGCGGGGCGTGATTCCCCACCGGTGGTATAGCCCACGAGCTAAGTTTTTAGCATGATTCGGTGTAATTCCGAAGCCGACAGTATAGTCTGGATGAAAGAAGGTAAAGTTAAATTTAAAGTTGTATGTTTGCGCCCTGAAACACGTTGTTTCAGGGCTTTTTTAAATTTAATTTACCCAAAGAAGATGTCTTTTGGGGAGGAAAACAAAATGGCAAATGTAAGAAAAAAAGACAAAACTCAAAGAATGGTAAAGTGGGCAGTATTAATAGGGATGGCCTTCTTCTTAGGATTTATAAAAATTCCTATAATTCCAATAGCACCATGGCTTAAAATTGATTTAAGTGATTTACCAATACTTATAGGAGCATTCGTCTTTGGACCACTAGCAGGAATTGTATTAGAATTTGTAAAATG
>NZ_JBOGCC010000251.1:0-1124 GCF_051656525.1 Clostridium sp.
TTTGTTAATGTAGATAAGGATTTAGCATTGAAAAAAGGAGCAATCTTTCAAAAAGGAACAAATGAAAATTTTTATTATAGCAAAGTCATAGAAAAACTTACAGGAGGTAAATAATGGCATTTCAACATGGAGTAACAGGTAGAGAAAATCCTACAAGTGTTATAGCAGCATCAACATCTGAAATGGTAGCGGTTTATGTAGGAACAGCACCAATTAATATGGCAAAAGAAAGAAAAGTAAATGATCCAGTTCTTTGTTATTCATACTCAGAGGCAGTTGAAGCTATGGGATATTTAAAGGATTTTGAAAATTATACTTTATGCGAGGCAATTGATGCACACTTTAGTAAGTTTGGTTCTGCTCCAATAGTTTTAATAAATGTTTTAGATCCTGAGACACATAAAGCTGAAACAACACAAGCTGAAACAATTACAAAAGAAAATGGAAAATTTACAATAAAGAAAACAGGAGTTATCCCAGAAACAGTAACGATTGAAGGCCAGACAAATTTGAATTTTCAATTTGATGATGATGGATATTTAGTTATTATTGGAACTATTCCTGGAGAAACAGTAAGTGTAACTTATAGTTTTTTAAAACCTAGTATGGTAACAATAGAAGACATTATAGGCGGGATAGATACAAATACTGGAAATGAAAAAGGGTTAGAGTGTATTGAGAATATATTTCCAAAATATAGGGTAATTCCAAATTTAGTATTAGCTCCTAAATTTTCAACCGATTCTACAGTAGCAGCAGTTTTAGAAACTAAAGCCAGTAAAATAAATGGACATTTTCAAGGATTTGCTATATGTGATATAGACACTAAAACAACTAGAAAATATACAGATGTTCCTGGAATAAAAGAAAATAACAATTTAAATTCAACTTATTTATCAGCTTTTTGGCCAATGATAGCACTAGGAACACTTAAATATCATATGAGTACTCAAATAGCTTGTATTATACAGGCTTTAGCAGCTGAAAATGATGGAGTGCCATTTAAATCTCCTTCTAATAAATCTTTAAAAGCTGATTCAGCAGTTTTAGCAGATGGAACACCAGTTTTACTAGGAGTAAATAAAGCTAATTATTTAAATAGTAATGGAATTGGAACTGCTTTA
>NZ_JBOGCC010000252.1:0-46134 GCF_051656525.1 Clostridium sp.
TAAATGAATTCAGAAAAAATGCTTTAAATCCAAATCATCCTGTAACTAGAGGAACAGCTCAAAATCCAGATATCTACTTCCAAACTAGAGAAGCAGTTAATAAATATTATGAGTCTATTCCAGATGTTGTAGAAGGATATATGTCAGAAATAACTAAATTAACTGGAAGAGAGTATCATTGTTTTGATTATTATGGAGCAAAGGATGCTGATAGAATAGTAATTGCAATGGGATCTGCAACAGATTTATGTGAAGAAACTATTGATTACTTAATGGCTAGAGGCGAAAAAGTTGGTGTAGTTAAAGTAAGATTATTTAGACCATTTGATGCAAATAGATTAAGAGCAGCAGTTCCAGCAACTGTTAAGAAAATTGCTGTTTTAGATAAAACTAAAGAACCAGGATCAATTGGAGAGCCATTATACTTAGATGTTAGAAGTGCATTCTATGGAGAAGAAAATGCTCCAATAATTGTTGGAGGAAGATTTGGTTTAGGATCAAAAGACCCTAATCCAGAAGATCTTGCTGCAGTATACAAAAACTTAGAAAGTGAAAATCCTAAAAATGGATTCACAATCGGTATTGTTGATGATGTAACTAATACTTCATTAGAAGCAATGAAAGAAGTTGATGCAACACCAGAAGGAACTACAGCTTGTAAATTCTGGGGACTTGGATCAGACGGAACAGTAAGTGCTAACAAAAGTGCTATAAAAATCATCGGTGATCATACTGATATGTATGCTCAAGGATATTTTGCATACGATTCAAAAAAATCAGGTGGTATAACAGTATCACACTTAAGATTTGGTAAAAAACCAATAAAATCACCTTATTTAATAGATAAAGCAGATTTTATTGCTTGTCACAATCAAGCTTATGTAGGAATTTATAATGTTTTAGATGGATTAAAGAAAAATGGAACATTCTTATTAAATACTATATGGACACCAGAGCAATTAGAAGAGCATTTACCAGGATCATATAAAAGATATATTGCTGAAAATAACATTAAGTTTTATACTTTAAATGCTATTGGTATAGCTCAAGAAATTGGTTTAGGCGGAAGAATCAACATGATAATGCAATCAGCTTTCTTTAAGCTTGCAAATATTATTCCAGTTGAAGATGCAGTTAAATATTTAAAAGAAGCTGTTGTTACTTCATATGGTAAAAAAGGTCAAAAAGTAGTTGATATGAATAATGCTGCAATTGATAAAGGAATTGGAATGATTCAAGAAATAAATATTCCAGAATCATGGAAAAATGCAGAAGTTGAAGAAGTTAGAAGTGCTAAAAATGCAACAGAATTCGTTAAGAAAATAGTTGAACCAATGAACAGACAAGAAGGATTTGATTTAAAAGTTTCAGATTTAATGGATGTAGTTGATGGTACTTTTGAAGCAGGAACTGCTGCCTATGAAAAAAGAGGAGTTGCGGTTAACTTACCTGAGTGGGATGCTGATAAGTGTATTCAATGTAATCAATGTGCTGTTGTATGTCCACATGCTGCAATTAGACCAGTGCTATTTAATGAATCAGAAAAAGCTAATGCACCAGAAGGAATGACTATAATTCCAGCTAAAGGAATTAAAGCAGATGAAGAGTTAGGATATAGAATTCAAGTTTCTGCTCTTGACTGTACAGGATGTAGCAGTTGTGCTGTAGCTTGTCCAGCACCAGGAAAAGCTTTAGTTATGAAACCAGCTCATACTCAAGATGCTGAAATAGAAAACTGGGATTACGTAGTAGAAAAAGTTTCACCAAAAGCTAATCCAATGAAGAAAACAACATTAAAAGGAAGTCAATTCGAGCAACCATTACTTGAGTTCTCAGGAGCTTGTGCTGGATGTGGAGAAACTCCTTATGCTAAACTTATAACTCAATTATTTGGTGATAGAATGATGATTGCTAATGCAACAGGATGTTCATCAATCTGGGGTGGATCAGCACCAGCAACACCATATACAACTAACCATAAAGGATTCGGACCTGCTTGGGCAAACTCATTATTTGAAGATAATGCTGAGTTTGGATTAGGAATGTTCTTAGGAGCAAAAGCTATAAGAGAAAGATTAGTTCAAAAAGCTAACAAAGGAATCGAAACTTTAACTGGAGAAGCTAAAGAAGCTTTAGAAGCTTGGGTAGCTGAAGTAGAAGTTGGTGAAGGAACTAGAGAAAGAGCTGATAGAGTTATAGCTGCTTTAGAAGGTTCAAATGAAGAAATCGCTAAAGAAATTTTAGCAGAAAAAGATTTCTTAATTAAACCATCACAATGGATATTCGGAGGAGATGGATGGGCTTATGACATCGGATACGGTGGAGTTGACCATGTACTTGCTTCAGGAGACGACGTAAATGTATTTGTATTTGATACAGAAATGTACTCAAATACAGGAGGTCAATCTTCAAAAGCTACTCCAACTGCTGCAATAGCTAAATTTGCTGCATCAGGTAAGAGAACTAAGAAGAAAGATCTTGGTATGATGGCAATGTCATACGGATATGTATATGTTGCACAAGTTTCAATGGGAGCTGATAAGAACCAAGTTCTTAAAGCAATTGCTGAAGCTGAAGCATATCCAGGACCATCATTAATCATAGGTTATGCACCATGTATTAGCCAAGGAATTAAAGTTGGTATGGGTAATAGTTTAGTTGAAGCTAAGAGAGCTGTTGATTGCGGATACTGGCAATTATATAGATTCAATCCTACTTTAAAAGAAGAAGGAAAAAATCCATTTACTCTTGATTCAAAAGAGCCAAATGGAGACTTTAGAGAATTCTTAATGGGAGAAGTTAGATACGCTTCACTTGCTAAGGCATTCCCAGAAGCTGCAGAAGCATTATTTGAAAAAACTCAAAGAGATGCAATGGAAAGATTAGAAAATTACAAAAGATTAGCTGGAAAATAATCTTTTAAATATAGAGGCTTAAGTTTACTTAAGCCTCTTTTTATATAAAAAATAAAACTACATATAAAGGAATTAAAACCTATATTTAGTTAATAGCTATAAATATAATAAAAAAACTTGTAGAAAAGCGGAAAATTTGAATAAATAGCTTTTAATTTTAATTAAATAAGGGTAGAATGATAACATAAAGAAATTTTAGGAGGAATGAAATATGGATAAAGATTTAAATAAATGTGGATGTCACGATGGTGAAAGTGAAGGATGTGGATGTAAATCAGGAGAAGGGTGTGGATGTGGTGAGCACGAACATGAACATGAACATGAAAGCTTTGTAGTTGATCTAGTAGATGATGAAGGGAAAGAAATTTCATGTCCAATTATAGATGCATTTGAATTTGAAGGAAATGAGTATGTTTTAGCTCAAAATCCAGATGATGATTCTGTATTCATGTTTAGAGCAGAAGATGAGGAATTAGTAGTTCCCGAAGAAGAAGAGTTTGATAGAGTTGCTAAATACTATAACGAGAGTTTAGCAGAAGCTTAAAACATATAAGAGAGTAGCTTTGGCTACTCTCTTTTTGTGAAAAAATGTAAGAGAGATAATTTACAACAAAGAGTAATAATGGTATATTCTATATAGAGAAAAGGAAGGTGGTAACTTATGAAGTATGCAGATTTACATATTCATTCTTCCTATTCAGATGGCAAGCTTACACCGGAAGAAATTATAAAAATAGCAATAGATAAAGGTGTTAAATATATATCAATAACAGACCATGATTCCATAGATTCTCAATATATAATTAAAGAAGGTAAAAAGGATATAGAAATCATATCAGGAATTGAACTTAGCACAGAGATTGATGACTTAGAAATTCATATGCTTGGGTATTTTATTGATTATACTAACGAAAATCTTATTAGCAAAATAAATGAGATAAAAGAGGAACGAATAAAACGAGCAAAGAAAATATGTAAAAAATTAGAAAAAATAAATATTAAGTTAGATGTTGAAAAACTTCTGTTGGAAAATCCAACTATAGGAAGAGCACATATTGCAAATGAAATAGTAACTATGGGATATGAAGAAAATTTTAAGGCAGCATTTAATAAATATTTAGTAAAAGGAAAGCAAGCTTATGAACAGGGAAGAAAGCTAACTTATAAGGAAGCTATTAAATTAATAAAATCTAGTGGAGGTATTCCGATTATTGCCCATCCGGGGAAAATATATAGATCTATGGATATTGAAAAAATTATTAAAGAACTAAAGTGCTATGGACTTGAAGGGGTAGAGGTTTATCATCCAAGTCATAGTAAAGAACAGATAAATTTTTTATACAATATATGTAAGAAATATAAGCTTATGATAACTGGTGGAAGTGATTTTCATAATATCATAGAGAATGATATAATAATAGGAAGTCAAGGCATTAATGAAATGCTATTAAATAAACTATTAAATTGGAAGTAGGTAAGGGGGAAAAACTATGAAATTTTCAAAGAAAGCAATGGATATAGCACCATCAATAACTTTAAATATTACAGCTAAAGCAAAAAAACTTAAAGGTGAAGGGAAAAATATAATAAGTTTTGGTGCTGGTGAACCAGATTTTAATACACCACAAAATATAATAGATAAAGCAATAAATGCAATGAATGAAGGTAAGACAAAGTATACTCAAACTTCAGGAATTGAAGAGCTTAGAGAAGCTATATGCAAAAAGCTTAAAGAGGAAAATGATTTAGAATATAAAGCCTCACAAATTATTGTAAGTACAGGCGCAAAGCAATGTCTTGCTAATGTATTTTTAGCAATATTAAATCCAATGGACGAGGTGATAGTTTCAGTTCCTTATTGGGTTAGTTATCCAGAACTTATAAAGATGGCAGATGGTATACCAAGATTTGTGAATAGTGGAGAAGAAAATGATTTTAAAATTACGATAGATATTTTAAAAGAAAATGTAAATGAAAAAACAAAGGCAATAATTATAAATAGTCCGAATAATCCAACAGGTACAATTTATAGTAGAGAAGAATTATTAGAAATTGCAAAATTTGCTGAAGAAAAAGAGTTGATAATTATATCAGATGAAATATATGAGAAACTTATATATGATAATAATGAACATACCAGTATTGCAGCACTTACACAATATGCATATGAGAATACGATAGTTATTAATGGAGTATCAAAATCAAGTGCAATGACAGGATGGAGAGTTGGATATGCAGCTGGAAGTGACGAGTGTATTAAACTTATGGTGTCTATTCAAAGTCACATGACATCAAACACTAATTCTATAGCGCAATATGCAGCATTAGAAGCCTTAGAAGGTCCTAAAGAGGAACTATATCATATGAGAGAAGAATTTGCTAAAAGAAGAAGTTTTATGATTGAAAAATTAGAAAAAATAAAAAATATTAGTTTTATAAAACCAGAAGGTGCATTTTATGTAATGGTAGATGTGAGTAAGTATTATGGGAAGAAGTATAAAAATAGAGAAATAAAAGATTCTTTAATTTTTTCAGAAGTACTATTAGATGAAAAAGAAACGGCAGTAATTCCAGGGATAGGATTTGGATTAGATAATTTTATAAGATTATCTTATGCTATCTCTATGAAAAATATAAGAGAAGGTTTAAATAGAATAGAAGAATTTTTAAATAATATAAAATAATAAAAATAAAAATGCATTAGAGGGTGAAACTTTTAATGCATTTTTATTTAATAAAGAGAATATTACATATATAATATTTAAGAGATTAAAAATAAAAAGGATGGATTTTAAAGATGATAAAATTAGGAATATTTGATGTTGATTTTACAATAACTAGTAAGGAGACATTAATGCAATTTTTTAGATATATGATAAAAAAAGATAAAAAGAATTTGAAGTTTTTACCTAGAGCATTAGGTTCAGGAATACTTTATGGTCTTAAAATATTTGATGAAAGAAGGGTAAAGGAAAGTTTTTTAAAGTTTATTGATGGAATAGAGGAAAAAGATTTAATTGTTTTAGTAAAAGGTTTTTATAAAGATGTATTAGAAAAAATATTATATAAGGATGCTATAGATATGATAAAAAAATTAAAAAGTGAAGGGTATGAAATATATTTAATTTCTGCATCTCCAGAATTTTATTTGAATGAATTTTATAAGATAAAGGAAGTAGATCATATTATAGGTACTAGATTTGAATTTGATAGAGGGAAATTTAAGCGAGTGATGGAAGGAAGGAATTGTAAAGGGGAAGAGAAAGTTAGAAGATTGAAAGCATATTTAAAAGAAAATAATATAGAAGTAGATTTTAAAAACTCATATATGTTTTCAGATTCATTGAGTGATAAACCTTTATTAGATTTAGTAGGAAAGCCTTATTTGATAAATTTTAAAAAGAAAAGTAAAATTGAAATACTTCATTGGCAATAATATTAATTATCAATGAATAAAAGATGAATAAAAAACAACTGAAAAGGTATAAATATGATATAATAAAAGAAATAAATTAGAAATTTAATATAAATTATAGAAAAATATAATAAAAATTATTTTAGATATAGGAAGTGAAAGTTGTTTAATGAGGGGGAGATACAATTGGAAGCATCTCAATATATGATGATGTTTTTAGAAGAAGCTATAGAGAATTTACAACGATTGAATGAAGCTGTATTAGAGTTAGAAAAGAATCCAAAAGATAGTGATATAATGAATAAGATATTTAGATGGGTTCACACTATAAAAGGTATGTCTGCAACTATGGGATTTATTGATATTGCAGAACTTACACATAAGATGGAAGATTTAGTATCTGATTTTAGAGAGGGAAAAACGAAGGTTAATCAAACTGCAATAACAAGTCTTTTTGAATGTTTAGATACCTTAGAAAAAATGCTTGAAAATATTAGAGATAAGTCAAATCTAAATATAGATATAAGTGAAATTATGAAAAAACTTGAGAAAATAAAAAAGTCTAAGTATCTATGTGAAAATATAAAGGTGATTAATAGAAACAACTTAATATTAGAAGAGAATGATTTAAATAAAATAAAAGAGGGATTAGAAAAAGGATATAACTCATTAGAAGTTAAGATAATTTTAAATAAAAATACAGTATTAAAATCAGTAAGAGCATTTTTAATTTATCAAGATTTAGAGGGGAAATGTGAGTTTATAAAGATTAACCCATCAATTGAACAAATTGAAAAAGATGAATTTGATTTTATGTTAGAAGCAATTATTTTAACAAGTAAAAGTATAGAAGAAATTAGAGAAAGTATAGAAAAAAATGTAGATATAGCTAATGTGGATATTATTAAATTTAATTTATATGAAAAAAACATAATTAAAAAAAGTAATCAATCGGTAAAGGTAGATTTAGATAAAGTAGATAATTTTATGAATATGGTATCAGAATTAACGATATATAGAACAAGACTTGAATCCATATCAAGAAAACATAGGATAAATGAATTAAGTGAGGTAGTAGAGCAAATAGGAAAAGCAACATCTGATTTACAAGAATTAGTAATGGATATAAGAATGTTGCCATTAGAAGTTGTATTTAAGCGATTTCCAAGGATGATAAGAGACGTATCAATAGAGCTTGGGAAAAATATTAACTTTATGATTGAAGGAAGTCATATAGAGCTTGACAGAACAGTTATAGATGAAATTGGGGAGCTGCTTATTCATCTTTTAAGAAATGCAATTGATCATGGTATTGAAGAGAAGAGTGAAAGATTAAAAATTAAAAAGAATCCAATAGGAATAATAAAACTTCAAGCATGGCAAGAAGGAACTAAAGTAATAATAAAGGTTACAGATGATGGAGCTGGGATAAATTTAGATAAGATAAAGAAAAAAGCTGAAAATATGGGGATTTCAATTAAAGGTATGAGTATAGAGGAGATAAATAATATAATATTCATTCAAGGTTTTAGTACTAATGATAGGGTGACAGAAATTTCAGGAAGAGGAATTGGAATGGATATAGTTAAGACAAAGGTTACATCCCTTGGGGGGAGTATTGAATTAAGGAGTAAAGAGGGAATAGGCTCTGAATTTACTATAGTATTACCACTAACATTACAAATAATACAAGCATTATTAATAAAAGTAGAAAATGAAAGATTTGCAATTTCACTTGGAGTTATTGAAAGAATTATACCTTATAATAAAAAAAAAGTGATAAGTAGTGATAGAGAAAAGAAAATTATTTATAAAGAGAAAGAAGTTCCAATAATTAAACTGAGTGAAAAGTTAAATATAGAATCAGAGAATGAAAAATTTATAATTATAGTGAATACTAGAGATAAAAGATTTGGAATAGTCGTAAGTTCATTAATAGGTGAGCAAGAAATTGTTATTAAACCTTTAGGAAAAACATTAAAAAGGTTAAATCAGTATAGTGGAGCAACAATTTTAGGGGATGGTTTAGTAACTTTAATTCTAGATGTAGGTGCTTTATATTAGTAAGTGGGGGGAACTTATGAAGCAAGAAAATATGTTTTTTAATTTATTAGAGGTAGACACATTAAGAGAATTATCTAATATAGGGGCTGGAAATGCAGCGACATCTTTATCTGTTTTTTTAGGCTGCAGGATAGATATAAATGTACCATTAATTAATACAATAAAACTTTCAGATATATGCAGTTTAAATAAAGGAAGAGATGTATATGGAATAATAGTTAAAGTTACAGGCGAAATATTAGGAAATATATTAATTGTTTTTGAAAAAAGACTAGCTGAGAGTACTATAGAAAAACTAACAGGAGAAATGGGAGAGGAGTTAACAGAAGTTGGAATATCAGTTTTAAGTGAACTTGGAAATGTTATATCTACTGGATATATGAATTCTATAGCAGAAACTGTAGGAATAAAAATAAATTCATCAGTCCCAGGAGTATTTTATAATAAATTGAATATATTATTAAAGTCTGCAATTTTAGAGATAAGACAAGAAAAAGAATATATCTTACTTATAAAAACTATATTTAAAAGAGATGAGAAAGGTGAAGTTGGAGTAGATTTTTATTATATTCCAATGCTAGAATCCTTAGAAAAAATTTTTAAAAAAATAATTATTAATTAGGGGGAAAAGAATGGCAAAAGTGTTGATTGTTGATGATGCAGCATTTATGAGAATGATGATAAGAAATATTTTAGAAAAAAATGGTTTTGAAGTAGTTGGAGAAGCAGCGAGTGGACAAGCAGCTATAGATATGTATACAGAGAAATTACCAGATATAGTAACCATGGATATAACAATGCCAGAAATGGATGGAATAGAGGCTTTGAAAAAAATAAAAGAAATTTCTCCAGAAGCAAAAGTAATAATGTGTTCCGCATTAGGACAACAATCAAGAGTAATGGATGCAATAAAAGCAGGGGCAAAAGATTTTATTATTAAACCATTTCAAGCAGATAGAGTGTTAGAAGCTGTAAAAAAAGTTCTAGGGTAATAAAAATGCAGGTAGTTGTATTTAAAGCTGGAGAGAAATGGTTTGGAATAGATGCTAAAAATGTTAAGAGTATAAATAAAGTTATAAGTGTAACAAAAATACCTAATGCACCTAAATATATTAAAGGATTAATAAATATAAAGGGAAGTATTAAAACATTAGTAGATATAAATGTGCTATTAGAAATAGATTATGTAGAGTGTAAAGAAAATATAATTATATTAGATATAAAAGATGAAGAAATTGGGATTTTAGTTAGTAAGGTAGAGGAAATAATACCTTTTACGAGTAAAGAATTAAAGACTATAGAAGTTAGAGAATCGTATATAAAAGAATTTATAGGGTATAAAGAAGATAAATTAATATTAATTGAAGTTAAAGAATTGTTAGAATGGTTTAATTTGAGGAAAATTCTTAAATAAAATATTAAATTAGTATATAAGCAAAGATAAGGATATAAAAATGAAGTGGGGCTTATAGATAAAAATAAAATTGAAGAATATATTCCATTAGTAAAGTATATATCAGGAAAATTGAAATAGAAAAAGATGTGGATATAGAGAAGGAAGATTTAATTGGATATGGAATACTGGGTTTAATTGATACAATTAGGAAGTATGACAAAAGTAAAGGGGCAAAATTTTCATCATATGATTCTATTTGAATTAGAGGTACAATTATAGATGAACTATGAAAAAATAGCGCTATTTAAAAGTGCAATGAATAAACTTAGAAAATATAATATGGGAGTAGAAGAATTAAGAAATAAATTATTAAGAGAACCTAAAATTAAGGAGATTATGGAGTATTTAGGATTTAAAATAGATGGATATAGAAATATTATAAGTATTGTAGAAGACAAGAGTATAGATACTCCAGAAAAAATATATATAGATTTTGAAATAAAAAAATTTTAAACGAATCAGTAAATGAATTAAAAGAAGTATATAGAATAATATTGAAATTTTACTATTATGATGAATTGATATTGAAAGGCATAGGAGAAGTTTTGAATGTATCAGAATCAAGGATTTATTAAATAGATAGTAGAGCATTAAAAAATTTAAAAGTAGTTTTAAAAAAAATTAGAAAGAAAATAAGAAAAAGGTGCTAAAATTTAGCACCTTTTTAATTTTTAGCTAATGGCAGTATTTGTTAATGGTGGAACTACTTGTTTCTTTCTTGAAAGAACTCCAGGTAAGAAAGTAGTTGAAGATTCAAGTTTAGTATTAAATGCTTTTTCAACTAGATCAGATCTTTCCCCAGCAACAAGTATTTGTGATCCTTCATTTAAAACATCTGTTAATAATAACATTGTAACATCAAGACCATCTATACCAACTTTTTTATTCATATAAGTTAACATTTCATCTTTTAAAGGCATAAATCCATCAATATCCATTGTGTTAACTTGTGCGATTCCAACTTTAAGATCTCCCATAGTAAATGGTTTATAATCTTGGTTGAAAATTTGTGCTACAGTTTTTCCTTTAAGTGAAGTTCCAGCTTTAAGTAAAGCCTTACCAAACTCTTCAACTTGAACACCAGCTATATCAGCTAATTTTAAGCATAATTGCTTATCTTGAGGTGTGCATGTTGGGCTTTTAAATAAAAGTGTATCTGAAATGATAGCTCCACATAAAAGTCCTGCAACTTCTCTCGATGGTCTAATGCCATTTTCAAAGAAACATTTAGCAACAATTGATGATGTACTTCCAATTGGCTCATTTCTGAAGTAAATAGGATTATTAGTTAATACATCAGCAACTCTGTGGTGATCTATTATTTCAAGAACTTCTGCTTCATCAAGACCATCAACTGATTGTCCTCTTTCATTATGGTCAACTTGAATAACTTTTTTCTTAAAGTTAGAAATTAAGTGGTATCTTGAAATAGTTCCTACAACTCTTCCATCTGGATCAGTTACAGGATAGCTACTATATCTTGTTTCAAGCATAGTTTCTTTAACTTCTTCTACTAAATCATCTGTAGTAAATGAAACTAAATTTTCCTTAGCCATTACAAAACCTACAGGAATACTTTGTATTATAAGTCTTGATGCAGTAAATGAATCATGAGGAGTTGAAATTACGGTAACTCCTTTAGATTTAGCTTTTTCAGTTAAATCTGCAGATAATGTATTTGAACCTGTAATAATCATTAAAGAAACTCCAGTATTTATAAGACTTTCTTGAATGTCAGGTCTATCTCCAACTATAGCAATATCTTCAGCACTTATATGCTCTTTCATAGAATCAGGTTGCATAGCAGCAACACAGATTTTACCTTTGAAGATTTTTACAGCTTCATTTATGTAGACAGGTTTTGCAGAAAGTGTATCTAAGATATTATCTATTGAAGTTTCACTTTTAGCTAGGATTTGATTATCCCAAATATCCATATATGAAGAAGTTAAGTTAGATAAAGATATAACACCTACTAAATGTTCATTGCAATCTGCAACAGGCATAGATTTTATATTTTTATCTCTCATGATATTCCAAGCCATTTTTAATGAAATTTCAGGTGAAACTGGGCTTATATTATCAATTTTTAAATCTTCAACCTTTAATTTCACTGTAGTTAATAATTGAGGTGCATTAACACCAAAATAATCTAATATAAATTGAGTTTCTGGATTCACATTTCCAAGTCTAACAGGAATTGCAGGGATTTCGCCAATTCTATTTTTTAAATCAGCGTATGAGTAAGCTGCACAAATTGAGTCAGAATCTGGATTTTTGTGACCAGTTACATAAATAACGTTTCTCATAATATTGTCCTCCTTAAATATAAAAATTCTATTATAATTGTAAAACCTAAATAGAATTTTGTAAAGAAAACTTCTATAGAAATTCTTCATAACTTTTCTTATTTTAAATATATATAGATAAGAGAGAATTTATGAGGAGGAGAAGACTTGTCAGAAAGTAGAAGTAAAATAATTGGTTTATCAACTAATGAAGCAGAGAAAAGACAAAAAAAATTTGGATTTAATATACTAGAAGAGAAAAGAAAAATTTCATTAATAAGAGTATTTTTAGCTCAATTTAATGATTTTATGGTATGGGTACTTATAGGAGCAACAATTATTTCAGGAGTTATGGGAGATGTAGCAGATGCTATAACAATTTTTATTATTATTTTTGTAAATGCTCTTCTAGGATTTTTTCAAGAGTTTAAAACAGAAAAATCTTTAGAGGCATTGAAGAATTTAGCAGCACCAACATGTAAAGCATATAGGGATGGAAGAATAAAAATTATTAAGTCAAATGAATTAACTATTGGTGATGTAGTGATTTTAGAAGCAGGAGATAGAGTTCCAGCAGATGGCGAGTTTTTAGAGTGTTCTGGAATTGTTGTAGATGAATCTCTTTTAACAGGAGAATCAGTTGGAGTTTCAAAGGAAGAGGGGAGAGGGAGAAACTTAGGATTTATGGGGACTAATATATTAAAAGGAAAGTCCTTGTTTAAAGTTTTGAATATAGGCATGGAAACTGAAATGGGGAAGATTGCTAATTTACTTCAAAATATTGAAGAGGAAAAATCACCATTAAAGATTAAATTAGATTCATTAGGAAAAATATTAGTAGTTATTTGTTTAATAATATGCTCATTAGTAACTATTTTAGGAGTATTTCGTGGAAATGAACTTAAAGATATGTTTATGCTTGGAGTATCTCTTGCAGTAGCAGCTATTCCAGAAGGGCTTGCAGCTATTGTTACAGTTGCACTTGCACTTGGAGTTTCAAGAATGCTTAAAAAAAATGCATTAGTTAGAAAGCTTCCAGCAGTAGAAACATTAGGATGTACATCTGTTATTTGCTCAGATAAAACAGGAACATTAACTCAAAATAAGATGACAGTAAAAGAAATATTTATAAATGGAAAAGTAATAGCACTTGAAAAAGAAAATTTAGAAAATATAAAAGGTATAGAAAAATTAAAGGAGGTATTTGTTAATTGTAACGATTGTACTATTGATGGAAAAGTTAAAAATTTAGAAAAAGCACTGCATGGTGATCCAACAGAGACAGCATTAATAAGAGCTTTTTTTAAAGAATCTAAAGAAGCAATAGATTTCAATAAAGATAAAAAGAGAATTTTTGATTTACCATTTGATTCAATAAGAAAAATGATGTCTGTTATTATAAAGGATGGAGATAAAGAGATTTGCTATGCTAAGGGTGCACCAGAAAAGATTTTGAAAAGGTGTAAGTACATCTATGAAGATGGAAGAGTTAAAGAGTTAACTTTTCAAAAAAAACAAAGTATTGAAAAGGCTTTAGATTTAATGTCATCTAGAGCATTAAGATGTTTAGCAGGGGCATATAGAGAAAATAACCTAAGACATGATGATAAGTTAGAGGAAGAATTGATTTTTGTAGGTTTTTCTGGAAGTATAGATCCACCAAGAAAAGAGGCTCATGAAGCAGTACTGAAATGTAAGCTTGCAGGAATAACTCCAATCATGATTACAGGAGATCATAGAAATACAGCATTTTCAATTGCTAAGTCTCTTAATATATGTAAAAGTGGAGAACAAGTCATTGAGGGAAATGAAATAGAGAGTCTTACAGACTTAGAGCTTAGAAGAAAAATAAAAGTTATAAGAGTTTTTGCAAGAGTATCACCAAGTCATAAGCTTAGAATAGTTAGGGCATTTAAGTCTCTTGGAAATATAGTGGCTATGACTGGAGATGGGGTGAATGATGCACCAGCTATAAAAGAAGCTGATATTGGAATTTCAATGGGGATTTCAGGAACTGATGTTACAAAGGAAGCTTCATCAATGATTTTAATGGATGATAATTTTAGTACTATTGTAGATGCAGTAGAAGAAGGAAGAAATATTTATGATAATATAAGAAAATTTATACGATATCTTTTATCATGTAATTTAGGAGAGGTTTTAACTATGTTTCTAGCATCATTAGTTATGTTACCGAATCCAATGACTCCAATACAAATTTTATTCGTAAATTTAGCAACAGATGGACTTCCAGCAATAGCACTTGGAGTTGATCCAGCAGATAAGGATATAATGAGACAATTACCTAGAGAGAAAAAGGAAGGTATTTTTTCAAGAGGTTTAACAGAAAAAATATTAGTTAGAGGAAGTTTAATTGGAATATGTACACTACTTTCTTTTATGGTATCAAGATACTATAGAATGGATTTAGAAACATGTAGGACTATAGCACTTTCTACCCTTGTTATGTCACAACTTTTTCATGTATTTGAATGTAGATCAGAGAGACACTCAATATTTGAAGTGAAAATATTTTCAAATCCATACTTAGTTTTGGCAGTAGCAATTTCAATAGGTATGTTAATGGCAGTATTATATATACCATTTCTTCAAGGTGTATTTCACACAGTTCCATTATTATTTAAACATTGGACAATTGTTTTAAGCTTTTCAGGAAGTATTGCTTTAATTAATAGTATATATTTATTTATTAAAAAATAATTAAGTAAACTCCTATGAATTAATAAAATTTTATAGGGGTTTTTATTATTCTATAAAAAGTAAAATTAAGCTTAAATTAAATTTCTAATGAGAATTATTTTTATTTAGAAATATTATGATATAATGTGTAATATAATAAGTGAGAGATTAATATTAAGTGATAAATAGAAATGTAACTGTAATTTAAGGAAGGAAAATTAGAATGAATAAAATATTAGATAAAATAATTAATAGTGGATTAAAAAAGGGACTAATTAATTGTAATTATGGGTTAGAAAAAGAAAATATTAGAGTAGATAAAAATGGTGAAATTTCACTAAAAGGTCATCCAAAAATATTTGAAGAAGATAATCCATTTATAAAGAGAGATTTTGCAGAAAGTCAGATGGAAATGGTAACTCCAGTTTGTGAATCAATAGACTTAGCATATAGTTTTATGGAGAATTTAAATAATATAGTAAACTTAGAATTAAAAGATGAATACTTGTGGCCACAAAGTAATCCACCAAAACTTCCATCAGAAGATAAAATAAAGGTAGCTGACTTAAAGGATAAGAAAGCAAAAATTTATAGAGAAAATTTAGTTAAAAAGTATGGGAAGAAGAGGCAGCTTGTTAGTGGAGTACACTACAATTTTTCTTTTAAAGATGAATTTATAGAAGAGCTTTATAATTTAGAAGAAATAGATATTGATTTAAGAGAGTTTAAAAATAAATTATATTTTAAAATAGGAAGAAACTTTTTAAAATACAAATGGTTTTTAAATTATTTAACGGGTGCAAGTCCAGTATTTCATAGTAGTTATGTTAAAAAGTGTACTGAAAAAGGAGAGGCTTTAAATAAGGAAGATTACTATTTTAAAGGGGTAGGCTCATTAAGAAATAGTAGATGTGGATATAGAAATGAAGAAGATTTTTATGTTTCATATAATAGTTTAGGGGAATACATACATGATGTGAAAAATTTAATTAATGATAAATGTATTCAAGAAGCAAAAGAATACTATAGTGCTATAAGATTTAAATCTAAAGAAGAAGGAGATATGCTTGAAAATTTAGAGAAGAATGGTGTTAGATATATTGAAATTAGATTATTAGATTTAGATCCTACAACAAAGTTTGGAATATCTAAAAACTCTCTTTATCTAATTCATTTATATGTATTATTCTGTCTTTTTAAGGAAGATGAGAAATATACAGTTGAGGTTCATAAAGAGTGTATAGAAAATGATAATAGAGCTATAAAAAATAGTAAAGAGAGTACATTGATTATAAATGGAAGAGAAACAACAGTAGAAAAAGCAGGAATAGAGATATTAAAATCTATTGAAGAAATAAAAGAAAAAGTCTTTAAAAATACTTCTTACGAGAAAGAATTTACGAAAATAATTGAAAAATCAAAATTAAGATTCAAGGATAGCAATTTAACTATTGCAAGTAGATTAATAGAAGGAATAAAAGAAACTAGCTATTTAAAATATTATATGGGAATTGCTAAAGAAAATAAAAAAGAAAGTACAAAAAGTGCATTTAAGCTATTAGGATATGAAGATTTAGAATTATCAACACAAATTCTTATAATAGAAGCTTTAAAACATGGTGTGTCTTTTAAAATTTTAGATAGAGAAGAAAATTTTATAGAACTAGAATTTAGAGGACATAAGGAGTATGTGAAGCAAGCTACAAAGACTAGTAAAGATAATTATATAACAGCATTAATAATGGAAAATAAACTTGTATCTAAAGAAATTTTAGGTGAGAATAATATAAAGGTTCCTATGGGAGGACATTATAGTTCAATAGATGAAGCAATAGAAGATTTTAATAAGTATAGGGGAAAGAAAATAGTTATAAAACCTAAAACAACTAACTTTGGAATAGGAATAACAATATTTAAAGAAGATTGGACAAAAGAAGAATATAGTAGAGCTTTAGAAATAGCATTTAAAGAAGATAAGTCTATCTTAATTGAAGAGTTTATAAAGGGAAAAGAATATAGATTCCTTATTATAAATGATGAAGTTGTTGGAATACTTCATAGAGTTCCAGCTAATGTTATTGGAGATGGAATTCACAATATTAGAACATTAATAGAGAAAAAAAATAAAGACCCATTAAGAGGTAGAGGATACAAAACACCATTAGAAAAGATAAGAATTTCAGAAGCAGAAGAAATGTTTTTAAAAAATATAGGATTAGATTTTTCATATATTCCTAAAAGAGAGCAAGTTGTGTATTTACGTGAGAACTCAAATATAAGCACAGGTGGAGATAGCATTGATTTTACAGATGATATTCATAATAGCTATAAAAAGATTGCTATAAGTGCAGCAAAGGCAGTTAATGCTAAAATAATTGGTGTAGATATGATGATAGAAGATATACATGAAGAAAAGAATGAGAATAACTATGGAATAATAGAAATTAATTTTAATCCAGCAATTCATATACATTGCTTCCCATACAAAGGGGAGAATAGAAAAGCTGGTGAAAAAGTATTAAAACTATTGTTTAAAGAGATAAAGTAGGTGTAGAAAGATGAAAATAAGTAACCCTTATGGATATGAAGGAACCTTTTTAAAAGGTAACCTTCATACTCATACAAATAACAGTCCATGTGGACACTATCCACTTGAAGAAGTAATAAAAATGTATACAAGTTATAAAATGGAGTATGATTTTTTAAGTATTACAGATCATTTATTAATTACTAATTTAGAAAAATTTAAAAATAGAGAAGATATAATATTAATAGAGGGTGTAGAATTTAAAAAAGGTAAAAAGCAAAGTTTAGGAATAAATATTTTAGAATATGAAGATGATGGTGAAAATTATAGTAATCATAATAAGCTTTTTAAAAGAGTAAGAGAAAGCGGGGGAATTAATATAATTTGCCATCCTCATTTAGGTGTATTGGATTACTGGGCTTTTGAAGAGGTAATAAATTTAGAAAATTATACTGGTATTGAAATTTTTAATAATAATGTAAGAATGGATTGTAAAGGGATTGCTTTAGCGACAGATTTATGGGATAAGCTTTTATCTAGTGGAAAGAAGGTTTTTGGATTTGCAAATGATGATATGCATATATTTTCAAGAGCAGGTGGAGCTTGTAACTATGTTTTAGCAAAAGAAAAAAATAAAGAAAATATTATAAATGGTTTAAAAAATGGAAATTTTTACGCTTCTTTTGGTGTACAGATTAAAGATATAAAAGTAATGGGGAATACAATATCTTTAAAAAAAGGAGATGATAGAGTTCCATATGTATATTTTAAGTTTATTGGAAAAAATGGACAGGTTTTAAAAGAAGATAAAGGAATAGAATCAAGCTATACTGTAAATGGAAATGAAGAATATGTTAGAATAGAAGTATATAGAGAAGATGGAGCAAAGGCATGGACGCAACCATTTTTTATAGAAAAGTAAATGAGGTGTAGAAAAATGATAAAACATATTGTAAGTTGGAATTTAAAAAAAGAAAATAAGGTTGAAAATGGTCTTGAAATGAAAAGAAAGTTAGAAAGTCTTAAAGAGTTAATTAGAGAGATTAAAGTTATTGAAGTTGGAATTAATATAAATAAAACGGGATTTGCAAAGGATATTGTATTATATTCAGAGTTTGAAAGCTTAGAAGATTTAGAAAAATATCAAATAAATCCATATCATAAAAAGGCAGGAGAATTTGTAAGAAGTGTAACTGAAAAGAGAATTGTTATAGATTATGAAGTTTAAAAAAGAGCCACATGAAAATGTGGCTCTTAGAATTATCTTCTTTGAACTCTAGTTGCTTGTTGACGTGCTTTTTTAATTTCAGAATGATCTATGGGAACCAAGTCTCTCTTAGTTGTTAAGTTTAAAAGGTTTTGAATCTGAATTACAGAAGCATCATCTTTACCTTTAACACCGTTTAATCCCATAATCATAACTTTATTTCCTTTGTTTATAGGAATAAATTCAGGTTTTTTAAACCATTTTCCTTTATTATATCTGCACTTTGCAACACCTTTTCCTGAATCAGGTTTAACAATTATGTCAACAATAATTTTCTTGAAGATAATATAATTTTTCTCTTCTATTTTAAAAGAAATAATAGTACCAGCAGTACTAGTTATTCTATCTCCGTATTTTTTGAAATATGAATCCTTAAAATAATCATTAAATTTATCTTTAAATCCCATAATTAATTCTCCTTTATAAAATAATTGATATAAGTCCGCTAGTTTATTAAATAAAACATAACAAACTTATTATAACATAAAAGGTGTATCAGTAAAATACAAAATTTTTCTTTATATAATGAAACATAAATAGAGTAAAGTTTAATAAAATATTATATATATAAATAGAAATTATAGTATAATTAAAGAGTGGATAAATTTTATGGGAAAAGGAAGATAATTAAAATGAAGATGGGTATAATAGATATTTGTAACAATGTTATTGAAAATTATAAAGAAATACGTGATGAATTAAGATTTGATGGAGAGTATATAAATCACTTTACATCATTAGTTTTTGGTGGAATAAATAGAAAACCAGATATAGAAAAAATAAAGAAAATAAGGAAAGAGATAAAAAAAGAGACAAGCCAATTATCAAGTTTTAGAGGAGATATTTTATATATTTTATCAATACTTATTAGTAAAGAAGGCAACTATAAAGTATTCTCTGAAAATTTAATAAAAATTAACGATGATATGCAAGATATAGGGTTTAAAGAATCAGATTGTCTAGCTTTAGCATCATATGCTATTTGTAAACATGGGCAAAAAGAAAATTATCATAAAATATATAATAATACAAAACTTATATATGATTTATTAAGAAAAGAGTTTAAAGATATAACAGATGAAAATGATTACTTAATTTGTGCACTTTTAGGTATAAAATGTGCAAAAGAAAATGAGGATATAAAAGAAACAGGAGAATTTGTTGAATATATGTTTAACTATCTACTAAATCTTAAAGAGTATTCAAGAAATCATCTTCAACTTTTAGCAACGAGTGCGCTTCTAAATGAAAATATAAATGCACAGGTAAAATTAAAGGAACTTATAAATTCTTTTAAAGAAGAAGATATGATGATAGGTGAAGAATTTTTAGGGATTATAGGAATTGCAAATAAAACTAGTAATATAGGTGAATATATAGAAAAAGTGAAAATTGCAATTGAATATCTTTGTGAGGAAGAAGGTGCATATTCATTTTATATGGATAAAACATTTAGAGTAATGATAGGAATAACTATAATTGAATATTATAATATGAGTAGAAATAAAAGTAATAACGAATATTTAGAAGAACTTCTAGCTTTTTCGATTATAACTTTTTTAAGTAAGAAAAAACAAGGAGTTTTAATTAGAAAAAAAGAAGAAGAGGAAGTTTATATATAGAATAAGGAGTAGTATGGAAAGAATTATTTTACATGTAGATATGGATGCTTTTTTTGCATCAGTTGAGCAAGTAGATAATAAGGAATTAAGAGGAAAGCCAGTAATTGTTGGTGGTGTTAGTGAAAGAGGTGTTGTATCAACTTGCTCCTATGAAGCTAGAAAGTATGGGATTTCATCAGCTATGCCAGCATTTATAGCAAGACAAAAATGTCCAAATGGAATATTTGTACCAGTAAGGCATAATAGATATAAAGAAGTTTCAGAAAAAATTTTTAAGGTTTTTAAAGAAGTAACAAATTTAATAGAGCCTTTATCTATAGATGAGGCATATTTAGATATAACAGATACTTCTTTTAAAGATGGAATGGAAGCAGCACTTTATATAAAGAAAAGAGTGTATAAGGAACTAGGATTAACTTTATCTATTGGAATTTCATATAATAAGTTTTTAGCAAAACTTGCTTCAGATTGGAATAAACCAAATGGAATAAAAGAAATAAATAGAGATATGGTTCCTAAAATATTATTTGATTTACCAATAAAAAGAATTCATGGACTTGGAAAAAAATCCTGTGAGAAGTTAAATAATATGGGAATATTTAAAGTAGAAGATTTATATAAGATGGAAAAAGAATTTTATGTTGAATATTTAGGAAAACAAGGATTAGAAATTTATGATAGAATACGTGGAAATGATAATAGAGAAGTTAAAGTAAGTCGGGATAGAAAATCGATAGGAAAAGAGAAAACTTTAAAAAATAATACAAAAAATATAGATGAACTTAAAATATATCTTGAAAATTTTTCGGAAGATATAAGTGAAAAATTAAAAGAGAAAAATAAAAAAGGAAGAACTATTACACTAAAATATAAAACAGGAGAATTTCAAAATCATACAAAGAGTAAAACACTTACAAAATATATAAATGATGAAAATGAAATATATGATGTAGCATTAGAATTGCTTTTAGAAAAAGAAATTTTAGAAGAGTTAAGATTAATAGGGCTTAGTATATCTTCGTTTAACGAAGAAAAAGAAGTTCAAATGAAACTTTTTTAAACTAGATAAATTTTTATCTAGTTTTTTTCTTTTTCTAAAATAAAATTATCCCTAAAACAAATCATTAGAATACTAATATAATATAGAAAATTTTTAAGGAGGAAAGGCAAAAGAAAGCCTATGAAAAATATGAAAAATAAATTAAATTCTAGTGAAATAATATTTTCTTTAAATTCAAGTGAGAATGAGAGTGATAAGAATATTGATTTAATAAATGTAGAAGAATTTAAAACTCCTTATAATAAAATAAAGCGAATTTTAAAAATAAAAAAAGAAAATTATAATCTTTATCTTGTTGATTCATTTTTAAAGGAAAAAGTAGATAATTTAATATCGATAATAGAAAAAGAATACGAAAATTTAGAACCACCAAGTGATATTTGTTATGCAAGTATTGGTGCAAGGGAAAAGCCATTCCCAATTATATTAAGTAATGGAAGAGGAAATGGATTAAAAGAGGATATAAAAACGTTAAAAGAAAGTTATAAAAATACGATTTTAGACTTTAATAGTGTAGAATATACTGAAGAAAAAGAAGAACTTTTAGAAGATTTAAAAACAAATAGGAGTAAGTATTTAAATAGATTAATTTCTTTATCATCAGATGAAGGATTTGAAATGAAAGCTACAGGAGAAGGATTTGTTTTTATTCCATTATCTGAAGGAGAAGAAATGGATGAGGAGACCTATGATAAATTAGAGGAAAAAATAAAAGAAGAGATTAATGAAAAAGCAGAAAAGCTAAAGGAAGAATCAGAACAGATACTAAATGCATTAAAAGAAATTGAAATAAAAGCATTAGAAAAGCTTAAAGGAGTTTTAATTGAATATTTTGATTTTGCATTAAAAGATTTAAAAGAAGATATTTTACTTGAATATATTTTAGATGATGATGTATATAATTATTTAGAGAAATTATATACAAAAATAGAAGAAGATTTAATTGAAATTTATACTGTGGATATAGAAGAAAATGAAAAGGATGTAGATAAAGTTTTAGAAACTTATGAGATTGAAGTAATAGTAGATAACTCAAATTATAACCATCCAAAAGTAATATTTGAAGAAGATCCAAGTATAGCAAAGCTTTTAGGAACAATAGAGTATGAGAGTCAAAATGGAAATTACACGACAGATCTTTCTCTAATTAGTGCAGGATCATTATTAGAGGCGAATGAAGGATGTATAATCCTTAGAATGAAAGATATTTTAGTAAATAATTCATATCATTATCTAAAGAAAGCACTTTTATCAAGAAAAATATCATTTGATTCAAATAAAAATTATTTAGAGGTTCTATCTATTAATGGATTAAAACTTGAGCCAATACTTATAAATGTTAAAGTTATAATTATTGGAGATTATGAAACTTTTAATATTCTTTATAATAATGATGAAGATTTTAAAATATTATTTCCAGCAAAGGTAGAATTCAAAGAAGAAATAAATTTGAAAAATAGGGAAGAGTTTATACAGGAGTATATAAAGAAAATTGCTGTAAATGAATGTGAAATAAAGGTTGGAAAAAAAGCCATAAAAGCTATAGTAAAATATTTAGTTAGAAAGGCAGAAAAAAGAGAAAAAATAAATTTAAATATAAAGGAAATAAAAGATATATTAATACTTGCAGAACAAGAAGCCTTAGAAGAGGAAAGAGAACTTGTAGAAGAGAGAGATATAAACAGTATTATTTATGAGGAAGACTTAATAGAAGAAGATTATATGAAAATGTATAAAGAAAATAAGATACTTATAAAGCTTAAAGACAGAGTAATAGGTAATATAAATGGTCTTGCAGTTTTAGATACAGGAACTCATACATTTGGAAAACCAATGAGAATTACTTGTAATATATTTAAAGGTGAAGGAAATATAATTGATATTCATAAAGATGCAAAATTAAGTGGAAGAATCCATGAAAAATCTATAAGTATTTTAAAAAGTCTTCTATGGAGTAAGTTAAATAGAAAAGAAAAAATGCCTATTAATATGCATGTAAGCTTTGAGCAAAGCTATGGAATAATAGAAGGAGATAGTGCATCCATAGCAGAGATGATTTGTATATTATCTGCTATAACAGAAAAAGGAGTAAAACAAAATATAGCTGTAACAGGTTCTTTAAATCAATTTGGAGAGGTACAACCTATTGGTGGAGTAAATGAAAAAATTGAAGGGTTTTTTAGAGTTTGTAAGGATTTAAATATGATTAAAGAGGCTGGCGTTATAATTCCATATATAAATGCTCAAGAACTTATACTAAAAGATGAAGTAGAAAAATTTATAGAAAGAGATGAATTTTCTATTTATGGAATAGAGAATTTAGATGATGCAATTGAAATTTTATTGTTAGAAAAAGATGAGAGTTTAGAAGATTTTTATAATCTTTTAAATAAGAAAATTGAAGAATATAGAAAATAATTTAAAAGCAATTTATCTAGAAATTTATTAAAACTAGATAGATTGCTTTAAATTGTAAAAAAACAACAAATAACTTGACCTTAGATAAATTTATATGTTAAAATATGGAAGAAAAGAAAGTTAGGGAGGTGAATGACTCTAAGATTTAGAGTTTACAAATATGTATATTAAATTTAATAGTTACGATAATATATTAGAAGCTTCTTTAATAGGAGAATTAGATCATCATAATGCAAAAGAAGCAAGAGTTAAAATTGATGATAAAATTGAAAAAGAAAGAGTTAAAAAATTAATTCTTAATTTTAATTCAGTAACATTTATGGATAGCTCAGGAATTGGGGTTGTTGTGGGAAGACAAAAAAAAATAAAGAAAAATGGTGGAGAACTTTACATAGTAGGAGTTAATAAAAGTATTAGTAGAGTTTTTGAATTATCAGGATTATTTAAAATAATGAAGAATTATGGAACTATAGAAGAAGCACTAAGGTATATTTAAATTGGAGGGGTTTAGGGTTGTACGATAATAAAATAAGTATAGAGTTTTTAAGCAAATCACAAAATGAAGCTTTTGCAAGAGTTGCAGTTTCAGCTTTTGTAGCACAGCTTGATCCAACTATTGAAGAGATTACTGATATAAAAACGGCAGTTTCAGAAGCAGTAACAAATGCAATAATACATGGATATGAAAATAAGGAAGAGGGAAGAATTAGAATTGATGCAGCACTTATAGACAATGAAATAGAGATAATAATAAGTGATTTTGGAGTAGGGATAGAAAATATTGAAGAGGCTAAAGAGCCTTTATATACTTCAAGACCAGATTTAGAACGCTCGGGAATGGGATTTACAGTTATGGAAAGTTTTATGGATTCATTAGAAGTATATAGCGAAAAAAATAAAGGGACTAGGGTGGTTATAAGAAAAAAAATAGATGTAATAGGTCAGGTATAAAAAATGAGTATTGAGAATTGTAGAGAGGAATATGATTATGATAATAATTCGAAATTATTACCATTAGCTAAAGCAGGAGATGAGAAAGCATTAGAAAAACTAATTGAAATGAATTTACCTTTAGTATCTTCAATTAGTAAGAAGTTTTTAAATCGTGGATATGAGTATGAGGATATTTATCAAATTGGATCTATTGGACTTGTTAAAGCTATAAAAAATTTTGATGATTCATTTAAAGTGAAATTTTCAACATATGCAGTACCTATGATAATAGGTGAAATAAAAAGATTTCTAAGAGATGATGGGATTATTAAAGTAAGTAGAAGTGTGAAAACATTAGGTAGAAAAATTCACTATTATAAAGAAGAACTAGTTAAAGAGCTCCATAGAGAGCCTACTATAGATGAAATAGTAAAGCATTCTAAAATACCAAAAGAAGATATTTTAGTAGCTATGGAAGCATCAACAAGTATGCAATATCTTTATGATACAATACATCAAGATGATGGATCACCAGTACTTCTTATTGATAAATTAAGTGAAAAAGGTGAAGAAGATACAAACTTTATAGATAAACTTGCACTGAAAGAGGCAATTCATTCATTAGATACTAAATCAAGACAAATAATAATGCTTAGGTATTTTAAAGATAAAACACAAGTACAAGTTGCAAAATTACTTGGAATAAGTCAAGTTCAAGTTTCAAGAATAGAAAAAAAAGTCTTAAAGAAAATGAAAGAGAAATTAGAAGAAAAGTAGCTTAAAAATTAGGCTACTTTTTTTATTTTTAATAATAAAATATAGAAAATTTTGAAATAATAAAAATATAAAGGAAGTGTTTAAGATGAAGTTTAATAAGAATGAGAAGAAAATAAGAAGAAAGTTTAAGTCCCTTGCAAAAGAAAGTGAACCAAAAACTAAAATATTAAGAAATTCAATAAGAGCCTTTTTTGTAGGAGGGGCTATTTGTGTGATAGGAGAAATAATAGGAGATATTATAATTTTCCTTGGTGGAAAAGAAGTGGAGAAGGGAACTATAGTATCAATTATTATGATATTTTTAGGAGCTTTTTTAACTGGACTTGGAATTTATGATAAAATAGCAAATTTTGCAGGGGCAGGAACTGTTGTGCCCATAACAGGATTTGCAAATGCAGTAGTAGCACCAGCTATTGAGTATAAAAAAGAAGGATTTATTTTTGGGGTAGCATCAAAAATATTTACTATAGCAGGTCCTGTTCTTGTTTATGGAATTGGAGTATCTGTAATCATAGGAATAATATATTATATAGTAAAGATTATATAAGAGAGGTTATAATGAATAAAAAAATTGGAGATAGAACAATTATATTAGAAAATGAACCTAAAATTATAAGTGCTTTTTCAACAGTAGGTCCAAGAGAAGGAGAGGGGCCTCTCTTTAAATATTTTGATCATATATTAAAAGATGAGATGTATGGAATGAATAGCTATGAAAAAGCAGAAAGTCAAATGTTATGTAAAACAATAAAAGCTGCAATAAAAAGAGCAAATTTAAAGGAAAACGATATAGACTATTTATTTTCAGGAGATTTATTAAATCAAATAATAGCATCATCTTTTGCAGCAAGAGAGCTTCAAATACCTTTCTTTGGATTATATGGTGCTTGTTCTACAATGACAGAAGGGTTAAGCCTTGGGAGTATTTTAGTTGATAGTAATATAGGAAAATATATTGTATGTAGTACTTCATCTCATTTTTGTGCTGCAGAAAGGCAGTTTAGATTTCCTTTAGAATATGGAAGTCAAAGAAGCAGAACATCTCAATGGACTGTAACGGGAGCAGGTGCAGTTATTTTAGGAAGAGAAGGGGATTATCCTAAAATAACTACTATAACAACAGGCATAGTAAAAGATTATGGAATTAAAGATGCAAGCAATATGGGGGCAGCTATGGCACCAGCTGCAGTAGATACATTATATAATCATTTCAAAGATACAGGAAGAAATCCAGAATATTATGATGTAATAGTAACTGGAGATTTAGGTAAGGTAGGAAGAATAATAACAGAAAAATTACTTTTAGAGTATGGATATGATATAAGTAGAAATTATAAAGATTGTGGTGAAATGATTTTTAGTGATGAATATCAAAAAACAGAATCAGGTGGAAGTGGATGTGGATGTTCAGCAGTTGTTTTTGCAGGATATTTTTATAAGAAGTTAAAAAGAAAAGAAATTAAGAAAATGTTGTTAATTTCTACAGGTGCTCTTATGAGCCCAACATCAGCCCTTCAAGGAGAAAGTATTCCAGGAATAGCACATGCAATAAGTATAGAAAGGTAGTGGAATTTATATGGACTATATAAAAACATTTATAGTAGGTGGAGGGATATGCGTAATTGCCCAAATTTTAATGGAAAAAACAAAATTAACACCAGGAAGAATTCTTGTGTTATTTGTAATTATAGGAGCCGTTTTAGGATTTTTAGGAGTGTATGATAAGTTAATTTCTTTTGCAGGTGCAGGTGCAACAATTCCATTACCTGGATTTGGAAATTCTCTTGCAAAATCAGTTATGCTAGAGGTAGATAAAGTTGGATTTTTAGGGGCGTTTACAGGTGGAATAAAGGGAGGAGCTGGAGGGATAACTGCAGCAATTATTTTTGGGTATTTAATGGCAATAATTTTTAATCCTAAGAGTAAATAATTTGGAGAAAGTTTCAATATTTAAGTTTTAATTTTGAAAAAATGGGCAAACCTTAAAAGAGAGAGGTGCTTAAAATGAATATACTTAATTTAGAGAAAGTGAGATATCCAATTATATATATAAGTATTGGATTTATGATAAGCAATATGTTTTATGTATATTATGATTATAATTTAGGGCTAGTACTTCTGTTTACTAGTCTTTTTTTCATAGTTTTAATATTTAGGGAGGGAATAGAGTTTACATTAATTATAGGGTTATTATTTTTAGTTGGATTACTAGTCAATAAAGGGTTTTATGAGTATAAGCCTAATTTAGAAGAAGTTAGAGTTATAAAAAATTATGGGAATTATGGGATTGGAGAAGAAAAAGGACGAGAGTTTGAAATAGTAGGAGACTTAGAGAAAATTGTAGAGGGAAGTAAAATTTCTATAAATGGTGAGTTTAGAAAAAAGATAAATAAAGAAAAGGGTAGAATTGGAAATGTGAATTGTATAAACTATGAAATTCTTAACGGAAGTATTTTTACAAAGCTTGCATTATTAAAAGAGGATTATAAAAATAAATTAAAAGAAAAAATTGGAGAAAAAAATAGCTCTTTAGTATCATCAATTTTATTTGGACGAGATGAGAGTTTAGATAAATATGATGAAAAAGATATGAGAGAGCTTGGAATAATTCATGCAATTAGCGTATCTGGACTTCATATTGGATTAATTTTTATGTTGATACAAAAATTAAGCAATACAAAAATCAGCTTATTGATAACATTTTTGTATGTTATTTTAAGCGGGTTAAGCTTTTCAAGCTTAAGGGCATTTATAGGAATATTCTTTATTTCATTAAGTTTTTTCTTTAGAAGAACAGTACATCCTTTAAGTGGAATTTTTATAAGTATGATAATATTATTTTTTTGGAAACCATATTTTATATTTAGTATAGGGTTTCAACTTTCATATGGAGCAACAATAGGAATTATACTTTTTAATAAAAAAATAGAAAGTATAATATATAAAATTAAAAGTCCATATAGATCAGTAATTAGTGTATCTATTTCAGCACAAATTTTAACACTTCCATTACTAATAATATATTTTAATACTATTTCAATTTCATTTTTAATAGGAAATTTAGTAATAGTTCCAATAATAAATTTAATACTTATATTAGGACTCATAGGATTTGTAATTTATAAAATAGAAGTTATATTTGGATTTGTAATTTTGCTTTTATATAATACGGTAGAATTATTTTTTAATCTTTTAAGGGGAATAGATTCATTAGGTTTAAGAGAAATGTATTTAGGAGAACTTGTTGGATATTTTTATATTTTTATTTTAGGGAGTTTTTATCTTTATAAGAAAGGAGTAAGATATATAAAATATGCTCCAATTGTATATATGATATTCTTATTTGCAATAAATTATAGTGTGTTTCCAACCATAGAATATAGAAAAGAAGGGGCTATTGTAATTTCATATAAAGGAGAAAAAGCTATAATGACTAATAGTAAAAATATAGATTTAAAAGAGGTTAAAAAGAAAACAGATAGTAAGTTTGTAAAAGAGAAAATAAATATAAATAAAAATATAGAAGTAGAGAGTTTTGGAAAAGATTATATACTAAAATTAGATGATAAAAAATATTTATTAAAGATGTCAAAAGGGGAACTAGACTATTTAGATTATGATATAATAAACTTTAAAGAAGGAAGAGAAAAAAAGTTAAAACTTATAAAGGATAAGGTTTTAATTATAGAATAAAAGGTGGTTTGATTTGGTAAATTTAGATTTAGTATTAAAAGAATTAAAATCAGGGAAAGAAAAAAATTCATATATTTTATGTGGACCAGATGAGGAATTAATAAAAGAAGGTATAGATAAAATAAGTAAAAGATATGTAAGTTCAGAAGAAGATTTGAATTTTACAAAATTTGATGGAATTAAGTGTGAGTTTGATGAAGTGAAAAATGCATGTGAAACATTCCCTTTTATGGCAGAGAAAAAAGTAGTAGTAATTTATAGATGCAATTTTTTAAAAGAAAAAGTTGATTCAAATAGAAAAAGTTTTTATAAAGAAATGAAAGAATATTTAAAAGATATTCCAAGTACGACAGTACTTATTATGTATTATGTATTTAATGATAAAAGAGAGAATGCAAAGAAAAATAAAGGTATTATGGGACTTGATAAAGTTACAACTATAGTTCAGGTAGATAAACTTAAAAGAGATGGGTTTTATAAAAGATTACAAGGATTATTTAAAGAATATGGTGGAGAAATAAGTACTATAAATTTAAAGTATTATGCGGAAAAAATTCCAATGAACATGGAAATTGCTAAAAAAGAAGTTTGTAAAATAGTCGATTATACAAATGGTCGTGAAATTAAAAGAGAAGATATTGATAAAATGGTTTTAAATAATGATGATGACGATGTTTTTGATTTAGTTGATTTTATAGGGCAAAAGAAAACAGAAAAAGCTATAAAAATAGTAAATGAACTTTTATTTAAAGCAGATCAGCATATGCTTATATTAATATCTATACAAAATCAAATAAAAAAATTATATGATTATAAGCTTTTATTAAAAGAAGGGAAATCTATAGATAATATACAAAGTATAACTAGGTTGCCTATGTTTGTTGTAGAGAAGATGGTAAATCAAAGTAAAAAGTTTTCTTTTAATCAACTTAAAGAAAGTATGAAACTTTGTATAGAAACAGAGAAAACTTTAAAAAGTACAAGTAGAGATAAGAAAATGGAATTAGAGCTTTTAATATTAAATATGGCTTTAATAAAGAAATAAAAAAACCTTGCAAAATGCAAGGTTTTTATCTCATAGCTAGTTCTATTATTTAGAATTAGCTTTAGATAAATTCAACTAGATATTCAGTGATGCTAAAAGCTTCAATTGAATTAAGTCTCATTTATGTAACAAGAATACTGTTAAAAGTAAATAACCGACCAAAGGTCGGTTTATATACTATGCCATAGCATTTAACTTTGCAGCTAATCTTGACTTCTTTCTAGCAGTCATGTTCTTGTGAAGAATTCCTTTAGAAGCAGCCATATCTAAAGATTTAGCAGTAGCTACGAATAAAGTTTTAGCTTCTTCAGCGTTATTAGCTTCAACAGCAGCTTCAAACTTCTTTATAGCAGTTTTTAAAGCTGATTTAACCATTCTATTTCTTAAAGTTTTAGTTTCAGTAACTTTAATTCTTTTCTTTGCTGATTTTATGTTTGCCATTCATTTCACCCCCTTGAGATTTTATAGGGTATCGACGAAATTACATAGAATTTACGTCGAGGTTATATTCAACAAACCATATTATAGCATTGAAGTATTAGATATTCAAGTATTAAATTTAAAAGAATAGGAAAAATAATATTAGATACGTAAAATGAAAGGTGGTAGAAATATATTGAATGTAAGGACAGACTTAGCTTTAGAGGGAAATGAAAATTATAAAAAAATAAATAAAAAAGAAGTAGATGGTGTAATTTTAGAGGAAAAAGAGATAGAAAATATAAAAATTACAAGAATAAAAATATTAAATGAAGAAGGAAGTATAAAAATAGGAAAACCAATAGGAACATATATAACTTTGGAAATTTCAGAAAATACTATTTATGATGGAAAACTTATAGAAAATGCAAGTGTAATAACAGGTAAAATATTAAGAAAGCTTATAGGGGAGGAGGAAAAAGAAAAAACAGCTTTAGTAGTAGGACTTGGTAATTGGAAAATAACACCGGATTCATTAGGACCAAAAGTAATGGAAAAGATAATGATAACAAGACATTTGAAAAAAATAATGCCAGATGAATTTGATGAAGAAATAAATTCAGTATGTGCAATAGCACCAGGAGTGCTTGGTCTTACAGGGATTGAAAGTGTGGAAATAATAAAAGGGCTTGTACAAAAGATAAAGCCAACAGTAGTAATATGTGTAGATTCTTTAGCATCAAGGAAAATTGAAAGAATAAATAGAACTATTCAAATAAGTGATACAGGAATTTCGCCAGGAGCAGGAGTGAATAATAAAAGAATGAGAATAGATGAAGAAAGTTTAGGCGTTAAAGTTATTTCAATAGGGGTTCCTACAGTTGTAGATGCGGCAACAATTGTAAATGATAGTATGGATTTAATAATAGAAGAGCTTTCTAATATATCAGAGCGAGATGGAGAATTTTTTAATATGCTGAATTCTATAGATAAAGAAGAGAAGAGTAAATTAATAAAATCTTTATTAAATCCATATATAGGTGATCTTATAGTAACACCAAAGGAAGTAGATTTAGTCATAGATGGATTTTCAAAAATAATATCTAGTGCTATTAATATAGGAGTTCAACCAAATCTAGATTTAGAAGAAATAAGAAGATTTATAAATTAAATAAAAAAGTATAATAATTATGTCAATCCTCTCATATATTTATAAAGAGAACTAGGAGGGGATTAGAGTGAGTACAGAAACTATTGGAATAAAAAGAGATAGAAAGAATAATAAAAATATAAATATTGATTTTAGTCTTTTAGGTCTACTAATCATAAGTGTAGTATTTTTTGGGAGATGTTTTGGTGTTATGTCTAATAATTTTGAAAGAGGAGCACATCCATATGTACAAATGCTTAACTTTGGATTACCTTTAGTAGAAGAAATGATATATGATGTAGAAGATTTTGCTGAAAGCTCAATGTCTTTAGGGAAAGTAGCACTAGAAGCAGTTGGTATAACTGATGTAGGACCAAATACAGTATTAGACGCAGAACTTCCGTATATAAAGATGAATATGATAGTTGATGCTGAAACAGAGGGCTATGAAGATTTTAAATTAGGAGATGATGCAGTAGCTAAATATACTGAGAAAGAACTTAAAGAGTATGATAAAGAGCTTAAAGAAGCTTTAAAGGGGAAAGAGCCAAAGATTCTTATGGTAAATACTCATGGAACAGAAAATTATTCAGAAACAAAAACTTTTACTACAAATAAAAATTATAGTGTAAAAGGTGTAGCAGAAGTTATAGAGAAAGATCTGAAAGAAAAATATGGAATAGATATTATTTATGATAAAACAGTTCATGATATATCTTATGACGATGCGTACTTAAGAACTCAAGAAACATATAAAAAGTATATTGATAAATATGGTAATAATTTTGATTTAATAATAGATATTCATAGAGATGGTGTAAAAGGAAATAATAAAAAGCCATTTTATACTAAGGTAAATGGGGAAGGTGCAGCTAAAATAATGTTTGTAAATAGCGCAAGCTCGCCTTACTTTAAAGAAAATGATAAAGTAGCTAGAGAATTTATAAAAATTACAAATGAATTATATCCAACGTTAAATAGAAAAACTGAACCACTAACATATAGTAGAGGAAAGCATGGTTTAGCACAGCAAATAGGAAAAAATTCTATTTTAATTGAAGTTGGTGCGAATACTAATACATCAAAAGAAGCAAAGAAGACTGGAGAATATATAGCAAGAGTAATAGCTGAATATATAAAGAATAAAAAATAAATGAATAAAAAATAAAAATATGTCAATTCTTTTAAATAAGATAATTTAGGAGGGTTGACATATGAAAAAATATAAAAGTTTAATAATATATATGTATATGATTATAATGAGTTTAATTGTAGTAGGAGCTTTAATAAATATAAATATAAAAAACACAAAGACTTTATCGCCAATTGGAGTTTCAGCAGAGGAAAATTTTGAAATGGTAAGTGAAGAATTTGGGAAAGAATTTGAAAAATTTATTCAAGATAAGGCAGTAGTAAAAATATATGAGGAAGAAGATGGCACATTACTAAAATTTAATGAGGTAAACTTTAAAATAAAAAATGAATCAGAAGTATTAAATAAGATAATGAAAAAAGCCTTAGAAATAATTAATGAAATACGTGAATTTTTTTAAAGAAAAAGTAAAAAATATAAAGAGCAGTTTAAGTTTAATATAAAATACTCACACTTTTTTAAAAAATTATGTTATAATTTAGCTTGATTTTAGAAAAAAACGGGGGTGGAAAGAACTGTTTAGTACATAAGAAGGGCAGTTTTAATATATATGAAAAATGATAGACAAAAATTCATAAGAAATTTTTCGATTGTAGCGCATATAGATCATGGTAAATCAACCCTAGCTGATAGGCTATTAGAGATAACAGGAACTCTTACAAAAAGAGAAATGGAAGAACAAGTTTTAGATAACATGGAAATAGAGAGAGAAAGAGGAATAACAATAAAGTCACAAGCGGCTAGACTTATATATAGACGTGAAAATGGTGAAGAGTATACCCTAAATCTTATAGATACTCCAGGGCATGTAGACTTTACATATGAAGTTTCAAGAAGCTTAGCAGCCTGTGAAGGAGCTGTTTTAGTAGTTGATGCAACTCAAGGAATACAAGCACAAACTTTAGCAAATTGTTATTTAGCTTTAGATAATAATCTAGAAATAACACCAGTTATAAACAAAGTAGATTTACCATCATCAAGAGCTGAAGAGGTAAAAGAAGAAATTGAAGATGTAATAGGAATATTAGCAGAGGATGCACCTATGATATCAGCTAAAACAGGCTTAAATGTAGAGCAGGTTTTAGAAGCAGTAATTCGTGATATACCAGCACCAAGTGGAGATGAAGAAGCCCCACTTAAAGCGTTAGTATTTGACTCATATTATGATACGTACAAAGGTGTTGTTTCATACGTAAGAGTTAAAGATGGTATAGTAAAACCAGGAACTAAAATAAAGTTTATGTCAAATGGAAAAGTTTATGATGTAACAGAAGTAGGTGTATTTACACCAGGATTATTCCCTACAACAGAATTAAGAGCAGGTGATGTTGGATATATAACGGCATCTATAAAAAATGTAAAAGATGCAAGAGTTGGGGATACTATAACAGAAAAAGGAAGAGAGACAGAGGAAGCACTTCCAGGATATAAACCTGCAATACCTATGGTTTATTCAGGAATATATCCAGTTGATGGAGCAAAATATGAAGAACTTAAAGAAGCATTAGAAAAACTTCAAATAAATGATGCTGCATTAAATTTTGAGCCAGAAACATCTGTAGCTTTAGGTTTTGGATTTAGATGTGGATTCTTAGGACTTCTTCATATGGAAATTATTCAAGAAAGAGTTGAAAGAGAGTTCAATCTTGATATAATCACAACAGCACCATCAGTTATATATAAAATTAAAAAGACTAATGGAGAAGAACTTGATATTACGAATCCAACAAATCTTCCACCTATGACAGAGATTGAATATATGGAAGAGCCAATAGTAAAAGCATCTATAATAACACCAACTGAATATGTTGGATCTGTTATGGAGTTCTGTCAAGAAAGAAGAGGAACTTATATAGATATGACATATATGGAGGAAACAAGAGCTGTAATAAACTATGATATTCCATTAAATGAAATAGTTTATGATTTCTTTGATACCTTAAAATCAAAAACTAGAGGATATGCATCTTTAGATTATGAATTTAAAGGATACGTAAGAGCTAAACTTGTGAAACTTGATATATTGTTAAATGGAGATGTAGTAGATGCTCTTTCAATGATAGTTCCAGAAGAAAGAAGTTATCATAAAGGACGTGGAATTGCTGAAAAGCTTAAGGAAATAATTCCAAGACAAATGTTCGAAGTGCCAATACAGGCAGCAGTAGGTTCAAAGATTATTGCAAGAGAAACAGTAAAAGCAATGAGAAAAGACGTACTTGCAAAATGTTATGGTGGGGATATTTCAAGAAAAAGAAAACTTTTAGAGAAGCAAAAAGAAGGAAAGAAGAGAATGAGACAGGTAGGTACAGTAGAAGTACCACAAGAAGCATTCATGTCAATACTAAAAGTAGATTAATATATTTAAGGAAAGTCTTATATAAGACTTTCTTTTTTTATGCGATGCATAAAACGATTACATAGAGGCATATAATTTTTATATAACTTCAGGGAGGGATTTTTATATGATAGAAATACAAGAAAGAGATGTAAAAATAAAATGTAAAAAATTCAGAAAAATAGGACAAAGTACAGGAACATTATTAAAAAAGAATGGGGAAAAGCTTTTAATAATATTAAATAAAAATAAAATAAATAGCTTTGTAAGAAAATTTGGAGTAAATAATAATATAGAACTTAACTTTAATGAGGAGACTCTAAATGTAAAAATAATAGGAACTTTTAGAAATGTATATACAAGGGAAATAGATAATATAGATTTTAAAGAAATATAAGAGAAAAAAACAAAATTGTCACAAATCTTATAAAAAAGTATGATAGAATAAAAATGTAGTATATGCACGAAAGAGAGGAAAGATTATGTTTTTAAAAGAATTTAATAATGATGAAAAGAGGGCTTTTGCAAATTTAATTTATAGCTTAGCAGAAATTGATAGAGTTATTGCAAAAAATGAAAAAAAGTTAATTAGAGAATATTTAAAAGAGTTAAATGTAAAAGAAGAGAATGTAAGCAAAATGTCATATACAGAAATGATGTTTGTTCTTAAAAAATCAAGTGATAGAATAAAAAAGATTACTTATTTTGAACTTTTAGGTTTAGCACTTGTAGATGGAAACTATGAGGAAAAAGAAATAGATTATTTAGATAAAATTGCTGCAGAGTTAAATATAACTAGAGATAAAAAAATAGCATTTGCGAATTTCTTCTATAAATTTAAAAATAAACATAATGTTCCAATCATAAAAACTGAAGGTAAAGAAATAAATTTAGAACAAGAAGCAGAAAAATTATTTTAATATATAGTAGGCAAATAGAGATTCTATTTGCCTTTTTAGCATAAAAAAGTATAAAAAATCAAATTAAGGATAAAATTATGAAAAGAAAGAGAGAAGATTATGAGTAAAGAGAAATTATTATATATACATATACCATTTTGCAAACAAAAATGTTTCTATTGTGACTTTCCATCTTTTTCAAATATAGATTATTTGAGAAAAGAATATTTGGAAATGTTAAAAAAAGAAAGTGAAATAAGATGTAATGATGTATATGAGTCATTATTTATAGGTGGGGGAACACCGAGCCATTTAAATATTACGGAACTAGATTATTTAGGTGTAATTTTAAAAAAGATAAAATTTACTGAAAATGCAGAAAAAACTATGGAATGTAACCCAGGAACAATAAATGAAGAAAAACTTGAGAAAATTAAAGAGATAGGCATAAATAGAATTAGTTTAGGGCTTCAGACTACAAATAATAGTTTATTAAAAGAGATAGGGAGAATACATACAATAGAGCAGTTTAAAGAAAATTTCAAGTTAGCTAGAAAAGTGGGGTTCACTAATATAAATATTGATTTGATGTTTGGGCTACCAAATCAAAGTATTGAAGATGTAGAGAAGACGTTAAAAGAAATTATAAACTTAAATCCAGAACATATCTCATTTTATAGCTTGATAATTGAAGAAGGAACACCATTTTATAAGATGTATGAAAAAGATATATTAAACCTTCCAAGTGAAGAGGAAGAAAGAGAAATGTATGCAATAGGAAAAAGTTTATTAGAGAAAAATGGATATAAGCAGTATGAGATTTCTAACTATAGTAAAAAAGGTTTTGAATGTCTACATAATGAAGGCTATTGGAAATTAAAAGAATATTTAGGTATAGGATCATCATCAAGTTCTTTTTTAAATAATAAAAGAATAAAAAACAAATCCAATGTAAAAGAATATATAAAAGAAATGAAAGAAAAAGGAAATGCAATTGAAGAAATAATAGAAAATGAAAAGAAGGAAAATATAGAGGAGTATGTATTTTTAGGGCTTCGAATGATTGATGGAATAGATAAAGAAGATTTTAAAAAGAAATTTAATGAGGATATAAAAGAAATTTATAAAGAAGAGATAATTATTAGCATAAAAAAAGGTTTATTGAGAGAAACTAAGGACAAGATACTTTTAACACAAGAAGGAATTGAAGTATCTAATTATGTGTTAAGTGATTTTATAAAATAAAGAAAAAGTTAGAAAAAAAGAGAAAAGTGAAGATAATTTCGAAAAATAATAATAAAACAGGAATAAAGAGATTAAAAAGTATTGACAAAAATCCTAAATAGGAATATATTTTAAATATAGTCATTAGCACTCTAAGACAATGAGTGCTAACAAAAGAGGTGATGTTATGATTATTGATGATAGAAAAATAAGAATATTAGAAGCTATTATCAATGATTACATTAATACAGGAGAACCTGTTGGCTCAAGAACAATCGCTAAAAAGTACGACTTAGGAGTTGGAGCTGCTACAATCAGAAATGAAATGTCTGATTTAGAAGAAATGGGATTGTTAGAACAGCCACATACTTCAGCAGGAAGGATACCTTCAAGTAAAGGATACAGAATGTATGTAGATAGCTTGATGGGAAATTCTATTTTAAGTAAAGAAGAAGAACTTAAAATAAAGGAGTATGTAATTGATTCTGCAATGCTAGAGGTTAGTAAAGTAGTTAAAAATGCAAGTACATTACTTTCAGAATTAACGAATTTAACCTGTGTTGTAAAGACTCCATCAATGAATATGAGTAGAGTTAAATCTATAAAATTAATGAGTGTTGATGAAGAAAATTTACTTTTTGTAGTCATTACTAACAGTGAAATAATAAAAAATCATTTAATTAAGGTTAAAAAAATGCCTTCAAATGATAATATAGAAGTTTTTACAAAGCTTTTGAATGAAAGACTTAGGGGACTTACTATAGAAGAAATTAATTTAGAGGTAATAAATAACTTGAGAAATGACTTAAAAGAGCATGAAGAGTTATTTAATGCAATATTACAAGCTTTATATACTTGTTTAAAAGAAGAGTCAAAGGAAGTATTTATGGAAGGAACAACTAATTTATTTAATTATCCAGAGTACAATGATATTAAAAAGGTTAAAGAAATAATATCACTTCTTCATGACGAAGAATGCGTTCTTGAACTTATTGAACCAGAAAAAGATATAACAATAAAAATTGGTGAAGAAAATTTTATTCCAGAAGCTAAAGGATGTAGTATTATATCTGCTGAATATTTATTAGGAGATGGAATGAAAGGAACTATAGGTCTTATAGGCCCCAGAAGGATTAACTATTCAAAAGTTGTGGCAATTATGGCTCAGGTTATGAAAGAGTTAAATAAAACTTTAAGAGGGCATTTAGATAAATGAGATTTGATTCAGGTGAACGTTAGTTCTAACTGAATATCTAATTGAATGTATCTAGGAGCGTGTGAGTATTCTCTAGAATAGGGGCATTACGAGCACTCGCTATCAGATAAATAGAAAAAGAGGTGTTAGTAAGTAAATGAGTAAGAAAAAAGATAAATTAGAGAAAGATTCAGTAGAAGAAATTAAAGATAAAACTTCTAATGAAGAAGAGGTTAAAGCTGAATCTTCAGATAATGACACAGAGAAAAATGAAGAGTTTTCTTTAGTAAAAAAATATAAAGAAGAAAATGAAAAATTATCTAATGAAGTAGACACATTAAAAGAACGTCTTCTAAGATTGACTGCTGAATATGAAAATTACAGAAAAAGAACAGCTAAAGAAAAGGAAGGAATATATGCAGATGCATATATTGATGTTTTAAAGGAGATAGTGCCAAGTATAGACAACATTGAAAGAGCACTAGCATCTGAAGGTGATTTAGAAGCTTTAAAACAAGGTGTAGAAATGACATTAAAAGGATTTACTACATCTTTAGAAAAATTAGGAGTAACTGAAATAGATACAACTAATGGATTTGATCCAAACTTTCATAATGCGATAATGCATGTAGAAGATCCAGAACTTGGACCTAATGTAGTTGCAGAAGTATTTATGAAGGGGTACCAGAAAGGTGACAAAATTATAAGACACTCAATGGTGAAAACAGCAAATTAAAATAAAAAAGAATTATACAAAACAAAAAAATGTTTTTTAGGAGGAATATATTATGGCTAAAATAATAGGAATTGATTTAGGAACAACAAACTCATGTGTTGCAGTTATGGAAGGTGGGGAACCAGTTGTTATAACAAATGCAGAAGGAGCTAGAACTACTCCATCAGTGGTATCTTTCCAAGCAAATGGTGAAAGATTAGTTGGGCAAGTTGCTAAAAGACAAGCAATAACAAACCCAGATAAAACAATAATCTCAATTAAAAGACATATGGGAACTGATTATAAAGTTAAAATTGATGATAAAGAATATACACCACAAGAAATATCAGCAATGATACTTCAAAAATTAAAAGCAGATGCTGAAAGCTATTTAGGAGAAAAAGTAACTCAAGCAGTTATAACAGTTCCAGCATACTTCAATGATGCTGAAAGACAAGCAACTAAAGATGCGGGTAAAATAGCTGGATTAGAAGTTTTAAGAATAATCAATGAACCAACAGCAGCAGCACTTGCTTATGGATTAGACAAAACTGATAAAGATGAAAAAGTTTTAGTTTATGATTTAGGTGGAGGAACATTTGATGTATCTATCTTAGAACTTGGAGATGGAGTATTTGAAGTATTATCTACAAATGGAGACACTAAATTAGGTGGAGATGACTTTGATAATAAAGTTATGGATTATATAGCAGATACATTTAAAGCTGAAAATGGAATAGATTTAAGAAATGATAAAATGGCTCTTCAAAGATTAAAAGAAGCAGCAGAAAAAGCTAAAATTGAGTTATCATCATCAACTCAAACAAACATTAACTTACCATTTATTACAGCTGATGCTACAGGACCAAAGCACATTGATTTAAACTTAACAAGAGCAAAATTCAATGAGTTAACTCATGATTTAGTTCAAAGATCAATAGAACCAATGAAGAAAGCTTTAAGCGATGCTAGTCTTTCGATAAAAGATATAGATAAAGTAATCTTAGTAGGTGGATCAACAAGAATACCAGCAGTACAAGAGGCGGTTAAAAACTTTACAGGACAAGAACCTTCTAAAGGAGTTAACCCAGATGAATGTGTTGCAATTGGAGCAGCAATTCAAGCAGGTGTTTTAACAGGAGAAGTTAAAGATGTATTATTATTAGATGTTACTCCATTAACACTTGGAATTGAAACATTAGGTGGAGTTGCTACAGCTTTAATAGAAAGAAATACAACTATTCCAGCTAAAAAGAGTCAAACATTCTCAACAGCAGCAGATGGTCAAACTTCAGTTGAAATTCATATAGTACAAGGTGAAAGACAAATGGCAGCTGATAATAAAACATTAGGAAGATTCACACTTTCAGGAATAGCACCAGCTCCAAGAGGAATTCCTCAAATTGAAGTAACATTTGATATAGATGCTAACGGAATTGTAAAAGTATCTGCAATGGATAAAGGAACAGGAAAAGAAGCTAATGTAACTATTACAGCATCAACTAATTTAAGTGATGATGAAATAGAGAATGCTGTAAAAGAAGCAGAAAAATTTGCTGAAGAAGATAAGAAAAGAAAAGAATCAATAGAAATAAAAAATAATGCAGAACAAACTGTTTACCAAACAGAAAAAACATTAACTGAACTTGGAGATAAAGTATCAGCTGATGATAAGGCAAAAATAGAAGCAAAAGTAAATGATTTAAAAACTGTTAAAGATGGCGAAGATTTAGAAGCAATTAAAAAAGCAACAGAAGACTTAACTCAAGAGTTCTATGCAATATCTTCTAAATTATATGGTCAAAATGGAGCACCAGGTACTGAAGGATTTGATCCAAGTAATATGGGTGGAGCAGGTCAAGCAGGAGCTGAGCAAAGTGCACCACATGACGATAATGTTGTAGATGCAGACTTTAAAGTAGAAGACGATAAATAATTCTTGTAACAAAGAGAAGAATTCTTATATAATACTAAAAGGGAAGATAAAAAATCGTCTTCCCTTTTTATAAGCTTAAATAAAAATTGGTGGTGAAATAAATAAATGGCAAATAGAGATTATTATGAAGTGTTAGGTCTTGAAAAAGGAGCATCTGATGCTGAGATAAAAAAAGCATTTAGAAAATTAGCTATAAAATACCATCCTGACAAAAATAAAGACAACAAAGAGGCACAAGAAAAATTCCAAGAAATTAATGAAGCATATCAAGTACTTTCAGATCCAGAAAAGAAAGCTAGATATGACCAATATGGAACTGCTGATTTTGATGGAGCAGGTGGATTTGGTGGCGGAGCTGGCGGATTCAGTGGCGGATTTGGTGGCTTTGATATGGGTGATATTTTTGATAGTTTCTTTGGTGGAGGATTTGGTGGAGGATCATCAAGTGCTAAGAGAAATGGACCAAGAAGAGGTTCAGATCTTGAATATACTATAAAACTAACATTTGAAGAAGCAATAAGAGGTGTTGAAAAAGAAATTTCTGTGACAAGAACAGAGAATTGTGAAACATGTAATGGAACAGGAGCTAAAGCTGGAACAACACCAAAGACTTGTCCTAATTGTGGAGGTACAGGTCAAATAAGAGTACAAAGACAAACTCCACTTGGAAGTTTTGTTACTAATTCAGAGTGTGATAGATGTCATGGAACTGGAAAAATAATAGAAGAACCTTGTACTGATTGTAAAGGTAAAGGAAGAGTAAGAAAAAATAGAAAAATAAAAGTTAATATTCCAGCTGGTGTTGATACTGGAAATGTAATGCCGCTTAGAGGCCAAGGTGAACAAGGAGTAAATGGCGGACCAGCAGGTGACTTATATGTAAAAATAATGGTTACTCCATCAAAAATCTTTACAAGAAAAGGTTCGGATGTTCATTTGGAAACACATATAAGTATGGCAAAAGCTGCACTAGGAATAGAAATAACAGTTCAGACAATAGATGGAAATGTTAAATATACTATTCCGGAGGGAACACAGTCAGGAACTGTATTTAGATTAAAAGGAAAAGGAATTCCAAAAGTTCAAGGAAGTGGTCGTGGAGATCAGTATGTAAAAGTTATAGTTGATATTCCTAAAAATTTAAATGCTAAAGCAAAAGCTGCGTTAGCAGAATTTATGGATGCAATTGGTGAAGAACATGACGGTGAACATCATAAGAAAAAAGGATTCTTTAAGTAGGCAAATTAAAGGTAGCATTTTTATGCTGCCTTTTTTTACTTGTATATAGATATAAACTAGACAGAAGGTTTACATAAGTGTAAAATAAAGTATTAGTAAATTATAAAATGAAAGGAATGAAGATACATGGAAGGAACATGGACTGAAATAAAAATAAAGACAACTAGCGAAGCTATAGAACCTATTTCAGGTATATTTTATGGATTAGACTGTAAAGGGGTATCTGTAGAAGACCCTAATGACATACTAGGAAGAGAGCAAGGGCCACTAACTTGGGATTTTGCAGATATAAATGTATTAGAACATAAAGGTGAATTTGCTGTTGTAAAAGGATATTTTGCAGAAGAAGATAATATAGAAGATATATTAAGTTTTGTAAAAGAGAAGGTAGCAGAGTTAAAAGAGTTTGGTATTGATGTAGGTCTTGGTGAAGTTGTTATGGAAAAAACACATGAAGAGGACTGGGCAAATAATTGGAAGAAGTATTATAAGCCATCTAAAATAACAGAAAAATTAGTGGTAAAGCCTATTTGGGAAGAATATGAGCCAAAAAATGATGAATTAGTTATTGAATTAGATCCAGGAATGGCATTTGGTACAGGAGATCATGAAACAACTAGTATGTGTTTAAAAGCATTAGATAAATATGTAGAGAAAGATAGTGTTGTATTTGATGTAGGATGTGGTTCAGGAATTTTAGCTATAGGAGCAGCAAAATTAGGTGCTAAAAAAGCAATAGGAGTAGATCTAGACCCTGTAGCAGTAGAATCAGCAAAAGAAAATGTTGGGTATAATAATTTAGAAAATGTAGAAGTTATTTATGGAAATTTAGTTGAAGTTATAGAAGGAAAAGCGGATATAGTTGTAGCAAATATTTTAGCAGAAATTATTTGTGTCTTAATAGATGATGTAAAGAGAGTTTTAAAAGAGAATGGATTGTTTATAACTTCAGGAATTATTCATGAAAGAGTTAAGATGGTAACTGATAAATTAGAAGCAGATGGATTTGAAATTATTGAAGTGAATACAGATGGTGAATGGAATTGTATAGTAGCTAAATTAAAATAAGGAGGAAAATTAAGTTATGCATAAATTTTTTACGGCACCAAATTTAATAATTGATGATTATGCAAAAATAATTGGTGAGGATGTAAAGCATATTTATAAAGTCCTTAGATTAGATGAAGGCGAAACGGTAAGATTAAATGATTCAAATGGTAATGAATATTTGGCAAATATAAAAAAGATATCTAAAACAGAAGTAGAGCTTACTATTTTAGAAAAATTAGAAATAAATAATGAAAGTTCAGTAGAAATAACGCTTTTTCAAGGGCTTCCAAAAGCTCAAAAAATGGATTTAATAGTACAAAAAGGGACAGAACTTGGATTAAAAGCTTTTGTTCCAGTATTAACAAAAAGAGTTGATGTGAAGTTAAAAGGTGATTTTAAAAAATTAGATAGATTAAATAGAATAGCATTAGAGGCAGCAAAACAGAGCAAGAGAAGTATTGTACCAAAAGTATTAAAACCAATAGAATTTAAAAGTCTTTTAGAAGAATTAAAAGGGTATGACTTAGTAATAGTTCCATATGAAAATAAAGAAGAGTTTGGATTAAAAAAATTAGTAAGTGAAACAGATAAAGAAAAGATAAAAACCATTGCGATAATGGTGGGTCCAGAAGGTGGATTTGAAGAAGAAGAAATAAAAGAATTAGAAAATGTAAATGGAAGAATAATCACTTTAGGAAATAGAATACTTAGAACAGAAACAGCAGGTTTTACAGCAACTTCGCTAATTCAGTATGAGTTTGGTGATTTAGGAGGAAAATAAATGAAAGTAGCATTTCAAACATTAGGATGTAGAGTTAACGTATATGAATCAGAAGCAATGACAGAGAAATTTATAAGAGAAGGATATGAAGTAGTAGACTTTTCAGAAAAAGCAGATGTTTATGTTATAAATACATGCTCTGTAACAAATATGGGAGATAAAAAATCAAGGCAAGTAATAGGAAGAGCAAGAAGACAAAATGAGGATGCAATAGTTGCAGCAGTAGGATGTTATTCGCAAATCGCTCCAAAAGAAGTAGCGGGAATAGAAGGAGTAGACGTAGTACTTGGAACAAGAAATAAAGGCGATATTGTATACTATGTAAACAAAGCTAGAGATGAAAAAAAACCGCAAATAGAAGTTGGGGGAGTATTAAAAAATAAAAAATTTGAAAATTTAAAAATAGAAGATTATAGAGATAAAACAAGAGCTTTTTTAAAAATTCAAGATGGATGTAATAGATTTTGTACATATTGCTTAATACCGTATACAAGAGGAGCAGTTTGTTCAAAAGATTTTAATGTAGTACTAGATGAAGTTAAGAATCTTGCGAAACATGGGTTTAAAGAAATAATTCTTTCAGGTATACATACAGCATCTTACGGATTAGATTTAGAAGAGAAAGTAGATTTAGTCTCGTTATTAGAAGAGATAGAGAATATTGATGGGATAGAGAGAGTGAGAATAGGTTCTATAGAACCTGCATTCTTTACATCTGACGTTGTAGAAAAAATAAAAAATATGAAAAAGCTTTGTCCACAATTCCACTTATCACTTCAAAGTGGGTGTACAGAAACACTGAAAAGAATGAATAGAAGATATACAGCAAAAGAGTATGAAGAAATAGTGAGGGTTTTAAGAGAAAATTTAAAGGATGTCTCAATAACAACGGATGTAATTGTAGGATTCCCAGGAGAGACAGAAGAAGAATTTAATGAAACATATGAATTTTTAAAGAGAAATAAGCTTACAAAGACACATGTATTTAAATTTAGTCCTAGAACTGGAACTAAAGCTTATGATATGGAAAATCAAATAGATGGAAACATAAAAGAAGAGAGAAGTAAAAAATTAATTAAATTAAATGAATTGAATGAAGAAAGTTTTTCTAAATCTTTAGTAGGAAGAAAAATGGATGTTCTAATTGAAAGAAAAGTAAAGAATGCGGATGATTTATATGAAGGATATACAAAAAATTATGTTAAAGTTCATGTAAATGGAACTGATAAAAATGCAGTAGGAAAAATAATTGATGTAGAAATTTTAGAAGCTAATGGTGACTATTGCATAGGAAATATGTTAAAATAAAAATAATGCTAGTATTAAGGAGGTGAAATGGAATGGATTGTATATTTTGTAAAATAATAAATGGTGAAATACCATCTAATAAAATATATGAAGATGAATTAGTCTATGCTTTTCATGATATAAATAAAGAAGCGCCAGTTCACTTTCTAGTAATACCTAAAAAACACATACAAAGTGCTAATTTTATAAACGAAGAAAACTCTAAATATATAGCACGTATATTTGAAGTTATAAATAAAATAACTAGTGAATTTAATATATCGGATGATGGGTATAGGATTGTGAATAATTGCGGTGAACAAGGTGGGCAAACAGTAAATCATTTACATTTTCATGTTTTAGGTGGTAGAAATTTAACTTGGCCACCAGGTTAAAAAATAAGTTTAATCTTATTGTTGACATACGGTATATAACTGTTGTATAATTTAGCGTGTGTTATTAAGCCCGTAGCTGAGTTGAATTTATTAATTTAAGCTAGCGGAGGGAGGGATAATGAATGTCAGAAATAAAAGTTGGAGAAAACGAAACTCTTGAGAGTGCATTAAGAAG
>NZ_JBOGCC010000253.1:0-3858 GCF_051656525.1 Clostridium sp.
CTTACCGCGACGCTGACGACGACCTTATCCCACTAGATTAAGACCATACACTGGCATCACACACAGAGGGCTATGTTATGCAGTGTTTACCTCCTGCACTTGGGGCGTTACGCCCCTTCAAACAATTCATGATTTATAAGCTCGTACCGAGTGCGACACGTCCGGGTAAGATGGATAAAAAGCCGTGCAACCTTTCCGGTGATGTAGTGTCAGCACAAGATACGTCACACTGGGTTGACGCTGACACGGCTTGTACCGAAGCGACACGCCGCGGTGAGGGTTGGGGTGTGGCGTTCATCCTGTCCGATGACGATCCGTTTTTTTTCGTTGATATTGACGACTGCCTACTGCCCGACCGCACGTGGTCGCCTATCGCTATTGAACTGTGTACGCAATTTTCCGGCGCAGCGGTAGAGGTGTCACAGTCGGGTCGCGGATTACACATTATTGGTTCAATCGACCAAGTGCCGGAGCATGGTTGTAAAAATATTCCACTCGGTCTGGAGTGTTATACCGGTAAGCGTTTTATCGCGTTGACCGGCACCAGTGCGAGTGGTGACGCTGCGGCACGGTTCGATACGCAATTTGACGCGGTGGTGGGTAAATATTTCAGTGCCGACGTGCAACCGCTGTCACCGCAGAGCTGGACGACCACACATTGTGACGGTTCGTTCCCGATTGATGACGACGACCGGTTAATTGCCAAGGCGCTCGATACCACAAGTGCCGCAAGTGTGTTCACATGTAAAGCATCGTTCCGTGATTTGTGGGAGCGTAACGTGTCGGTACTGGCTGACACGTATCCGGACGAGGTGCGAGAGTTTGACGCAAGTAGCGCAGATGCAGCACTGGCGCAACACCTTGCATTTTGGACAGGTAACAACTGTGAGCGTATTGAGCGCCTGATGCGCCGTAGCGGTCTTGTGCGCCCGAAGTGGGACAAACATAAGAGTTATGTGCAGCGTACCGTGTGCAACGCTGTGACGCGCCAAACCAGTTGGTACAGTGTGGGTGCGCCGATTGAGTTAGCACCTGTGACGGCAGTCGTGGACGTTGCTAAGCCGGTCATGCGTAGTGGTTACCAGCTGGTGGCCGGCACGCAGTTGGTCGATTATTTCGCGGGGTGCGTGTACATCGCTGATATTCATCGTGTCTTCACACCTGGTGGTGCGATGCTCAAAAGTGAGCAGTTCAACGCCATGTACGGCGGTTATACTTTCTCGCTCGATGACAACAACGAGAAAACCACGAAAAAGGCGTTCGAGGCGTTCACTGAGTCGCAGTATGTGACATTCCCGAAAGTTGATTCGTTTGCGTTTCGACCAGCGTGTCCACCCGGTTCAATCATCGAGGAAGAAGGGCGACGACTGGTGAACAGTTACGTTCCGGTCGAGATACAAATGCAAGAAGGTGACATCGAACCGTTCATGAACCATCTGCGTAAAGTGTTGCCCGACCAGCGTGACCAGCAAATCCTGCTCGCATATATGGCCGCGTGTGTGCAGTACAAGGGGTACAAGATTCAATGGGCACCGTTGATACAAGGATGTGAGGGTAACGGTAAAACACTGTTCACACGTTGTCTCGCGTATGCGATTGGTCAGCGTTACACCCACATGCCGCCAGCTAACGAAATCAGCGAGAAGTTTAACGCTTGGTTGTTCGACAAGTTGTTTATCGGTGTAGAGGACATTTACGTACCGGACCAAAAACTTGAAGTGTTGGAAATTCTCAAGCCGATGATCACCGGTACACGTTTAGCACGTCGCGCCATGCAGCAAGACCAAAGTATGCACGACGTGTGTGCCAACTTCATGTTCAACAGCAACCATAAAAACGCAATCAAGAAGACAATGAACGACCGTCGTTTTGCAGTCTTCTACAGTGCGCAACAGGAAGCTGCAGATCTGATACGTGATGGGATGGACGGCAATTACTTTCCGAATCTCTACAACTGGCTGCGTGATGGTGGTTTTGCATGTGTGGCGTATTTCCTGCACAACTATCAAATCCCGGCACAGTACAACCCGACGACTGAGTGTCAACGTGCGCCGGACACCAGTACAACTGCGGAAGCTGTTGAAGCGTCGTTAGGTGGCGTTGAACAAGAGATCCTCGAAGCCATCGATGAAGGACGTACCGGATTTGCTGGTGGATGGGTCAGCTCGTTCGCGCTGGACAAGTTGATCGAGCGGTTACGTGCCGACCGTCAGATCCCACGTACAAAGCGTCGCGGGTTGATGCAGTCGCTTGGATACGATTGGCACCCAGCGTTGAAGGACGGACGTGTGAACAACACTATCATGGACCCGTGTGGTAACACTGGTAAGCCGCGCCTATTTATCCGCCATGGTCACATTCATGCCAATTTGACCAGCGGCGCGGAGGTGGCACGTCATTACGCAGCGGCACAGGGTGATCCGGTGGCGATGGCTGCGACACAAATGGCGCAGTAACGTGACAGACCGCACACTTGTGCGGTTTTTATTTAACCACTATTGACGGGATGGTCAGTGATGGTATACATTTAAACACATCGGGGACACATGGTGTGTTTACCAAGACTTGAAGGGTTTGAGAATGGACATGAAATTAGCGTTTAACAACCTGCTGGCAGCGTGCAAGGTAGTGGCGGAAAACATCGGTCAACCTGTAGTGGCGGAGCGTGCTCACATCTGCGTACGCGTTACCGATTCTGACCCTGTGTTCATCGACTCAGGTTCGTTCCGTGTGTTCTGCGGTAACGACGTTGAAATCGTGTTCCCCGACCAATGTACAACCGTTGAACGAGCTGTAAAAGCTGTACGCATTCACAATCGTGTGTTCGATTACGAAATTGCCAAGCTAGTTAAAGATACTTTCAAACAGAAACGTCAGGCGGTGGCGTAAGTGGGAGTTAGTCGATGCGTAGCGCACCAGTTTGCAAAGCGTACCGCGTGAACGATGAGTATCATTGTCACCGGTGTGGGTATCAGTGGTCGGTCGGGGACATTGACCGACCGGAATGTAAACCGCCACATGTGATAGGGTTGGCTCGACTAAAGCAAGTGATTGAGAGGTATAAGAAATGCGTGTAACACTGGAAGAATTGCTAGAGCGTGGGATGTCACACGTTGAGGCGCAGAACATGATGAACTATATCCGCAACGAGGTGTACGCTCAAGGCGGTAAAGTGGTTCGTATTAAGGATTGTAACGGTCAGGTAGTGGAGCAGCTTTATGAATTGCCGACTTAAGTGTGCAGCCGTACTGGTTGCTGTAGGGGTGGGAATGTGTGCCACCCCGGCACAGGCGGTACAAAATTGTGACGGTCGGGTGCAGCGTGCGGCGTTTGCGGCGCTGGTGGACAATGGGGCGACCTGTTGGAGTTTTATTAATCGGTTCGGCCCCAAAGCGATGCGCTCCGAAGCGTGTCAGGACATGGACGCAGCAATGGATCGCGCCGAGGAAGAGTCGGTACGGCTGCGCGGGTGTAAGTATGTACCGTACGGTGCGACACTGACACAATTGGAGTATGTGAACTGGTTGGCGGACGAGCTGCACCGGTTCCGTATGATGCGTTGGGACGACCGTAAGGGGTGGGTAGCGGAATGACAGACAAAACATACACGTTGCAGGGCGGACTGTGTGACGGTGAAAAGGTAACCGTACTGCGAGACCTGTGCTACAAGGACTACATTGTGGGCACTAATTTCCGCGCCGGTGTAGGTGAGTTCACATGGGAGGTTTACAGATTTCAACAGGTCATTTATGACGACCGTCGGTTCGAAGTGTTACTGCATGACTCGGTTGGTATCCACGATTTTGTGAGGAACCTTGTTCAACATTCAGAGAAGGAAGGTGTCGGAGTGGTTGAATT
>NZ_JBOGCC010000254.1:0-2375 GCF_051656525.1 Clostridium sp.
CCTGTTAATGCTGTAAATGCCATTATGAAAGTACTTGTTCCTATTGCTGTTTTTAAATCATATCCCAATACAGATGTTAACATTAATAACAACATCAATCCTCCACCTGCTCCAATGACTCCACATATAATTCCTATTACAGCTCCACTTAATACTGCCTTAATAAATTTTTTCTCTTTACTTATTTCTTGCATTTTAACTTCTTCTTTACTTTTTACAGGTTTAAATAAAAATTTTAATCCAAGTAATCCTGTTGTTATAATTGAAAATCCACCTAAAGCTCCATTTGGAATATATTTTGATAAAAAGCTAGATAAAAGAGTAAATATCATAGTAGTTATCATTATTACTATTCCATTTTTTATATCTATATTTTTATGTTTAAAATATGTATATGATGATACTCCTGCTGCTAAAACATCTGCTGTTAATGCAACACCAATAGCCTTATATGCATTCATCTTTAAAATTACTATTAGCATAGGTGTTATTACTGTAGCTGATGAAATCCCAACTAATCCAACTCCTGCCCCTGCTAAAAGCCCTGCAATTATACATACAATTACAACTGCCATATAAACACTTCCTTTTATTAAATTCATAATCACAAGACATACCAAACCTTCAGTATGCCTCATGCTTCTCCTATTATCACACCATATAATTCTCATAAACGTATTAAAAAGAATCTCTAGTTCACTATTCTACTATCTCTCTAACTTCCTCTATGCTTATCTCACACTCTTTAGCTATATTTTCTATACTATTCCCACTATTCAAAAGTTTAAATATCTTTTTAGCTAACTTTATTCCTTCTTCTTTACCTTCTTTTTTTCCCTCTTTTATTCCCTCTTTTATTCCTTCTTTTTTTCCCTCTTTTATTGCTTCTTCTTTTAATTCTTTTAGCATAAATGCATTATTTGCCACCATACTTAAAACCTCCTCCTTCTTATGTTCTAGCACCTCTGTCGCTGTTTTTGCTAGTCTTTCTTCAGTAGTATTTTTTATCCAATGCTTTATCGCTTTTAATTCCTCTTCACTTAGTCCATCAAAAAACAATGCTATATCTTTTATTCTATTCATGAATTCCATCGCCGTTATCTTTTGATCTAATAAAAATATTGCTGATGTAACATTCTTATGCTCTAATAGCTCTTCCTTTGTAAAACCATTATTTACATCAAATATATCATATGTGAAGTTTAAAACTCCACTATGAAATTTTTCTTCATTGTAAAATATTTTTCTAAATTCTGTTGGCACATCCCAAACTTGCTTTCCATTATATAATACTATTGGAATTACTGCTGGAATCTTTATATTCTTATCAGTCTTTTTATGATTTTCATTCTTAGAAAACTCTCTTAAAATTTCTACAATGTAAAATAGTAATCTTAATGGCATTCTATAATCTATCCTAGATTGAAATTCTAAAAGTATATAGAAAATGGCTTCTGTATCACCTATTTTAGCCTTATAAACTATATCACTTTCTGCTTCCTCATAATCTGAAGAAATAAACGACTTATTTACTAATGTTAAGTCTTCTACTTTTAAGTCTTTAGTAAACTCCTTCTTTACATAATTTTTAAGCAAATCTATTGCTATTTCTTTTTTAGAGTACAAATCCTTGTAGCTTTTATCGTGAATGTGGTACATATCTTTCTTTATTTCATTACTCATTATAATTCCTCAACTTTATCTCATGCTTTAATTATTCACTCTTTATCTTATATTATACCAGTTTTTCTCCCCTTTAAACCTCTCTCTATCTATTATTCTATTTAATATTACCCCTTATCTAACTCTTACTTCGTACTTCTTAACTCCCCAAAACCTCACCTACGATAAAATTTGTCGCCAGACAAATTTTGAGTCCTTCACAAGAATTGCTTGCGATTCCCCCCAATTCTTAATTTTTAACTCTTAATTCTTAATTAACCCCCTCTCCTCTTCACTAAGCTCTCTATAGCTTCCAAGCTCTAAACTCTCATCTAACCTTAAGCTTCCTATCTTCACTCTTTTTAAATAAACTACATATCCACCTATTGCTCTTATCATTCTTTTTACTTGATGTTTTTTTCCTTCTGTTATTGTAAGTTCTCCAAGGAAAACTTCTTCTTCTTCATAAACATCTACTTTTATTTTTTCTTTAAATTCTTTATACTTTCCTTTTTTTAAAAGTTTGAATTCTGCTTTTTCTGTTATTTTTTCTTCATTTTGTCCTATTGACACGCCTTTTTCTAGTAGCTTTATTTTTTCTTCATCTATTTTTCCTAATGACAATAGTAAGTATGTCTTTTTTATTTCTTTATTAGGGTGCATTATTTCGTGTTCAAATTCTCCATCGTTTGTGAATAGGAGTAATCCTTCTG
>NZ_JBOGCC010000255.1:0-10642 GCF_051656525.1 Clostridium sp.
TAGTGAATAAGTTTTCATTATATGCCATAAAATTGGTTTTCCTCCAATTTCTACCATTGGCTTTGGTATTAAATTTGTAGCTTCGCTAAGTCTTGTTCCAAATCCACCTGCTAAAATAACTGCTTTCATCTCTTCCCCCTATCCTAAAACATACTCTCTAACTTTTTCTATCATAAAGTCTAACATTTCATTTGTCATTCCTGGATATACACCAATCCAAATTGTATTATTCATTATAAAATCTGTATTTTTTAAATCTCCTACAGTTCTAAATCCTTCTCCTGAAGCTCTCATCTCATCAAAAGCTGGGTGCTTTATTAGATTTCCTGCAAATAGATTTCTTGTTTGAATTTTATTAGCTTCTAAATACTTTGCTAATTCAACTCTAGATTTTCCTGAATTTTCTTTAACAGAAATTAAGAATCCAAACCAACTTGGATTGCTATCTTTTTCTTTTTCTGGTAGTACGATCTTATCACTTAAATCTTTTAATCCGTTATATAATCTTTCCCAGTTATTTCTTCTAGCTTCAACGATTGCAGGAAGTTTTTCAAGTTGAGCACATCCTATTGCTGCTTGCATATCTGTAACTTTTAAGTTATATCCAAAGTGTGAGTATACATATTTGTGGTCATAACCTAAAGGTAATTCTCCAAATTGCTTTGTAAATCTATATTTACAAGTATCATCTTTTCCACTATCACACCAGCAATCTCTTCCCCAATCTCTGAAAGAATTAACTAGTCTAGCTAATTTAGAATTATTAGTATATACAGCTCCTCCTTCTCCCATAGTCATATGATGAGGTGGGTAGAAACTTGATGTTCCTAAATCTCCAATAGTTCCTGTTTTTTTCCATTCTCCATCTATAAAGTACTCTGAACCTAAAGCATCACAGTTATCTTCTATTAACCATAAATTATTTCTATCACAAAACTCTCTTACAGTTTTTAAATTAAAAGGATTTCCTAAAGTGTGTGCTACCATAACTGCTTTAGTTTTTTCTGATAAAGCTGCTTCTAATTGAGTTACATCTATATTATATGAAGGAATCTCTACATCTACAAATACAGGAATTGCTCCATATTGAATAACAGGAGTTACTGTAGTTGGAAATCCCGCTGCTACAGTTATTACTTCATCTCCTCTATTTATTCTTCTATCACCTAAAGATGGCGATGTTAATGCCATAAATGCTAAAAGATTAGCTGATGATCCTGAATTTACTAGTGAACAATATTTTGTTCCTAAATAATCAGCTAGTCCCTTTTCAAATTTTTTAGCCCAAGGTCCTGTTGTTAACCAGAAATCAAGTGATGAATCTATAAGATTTACCATCTCTTTTTCATCAAAAAATCTTCCTCCATAATTTACATATGTTTCTCCTGGAGTAAACTCTTTTTTTTCTCCAAATTTTAATTCATATAACTCTTTAGTTTTTTCTAATATTTCTTGCTTTAAGTTATCTATTTTACTCATATGCACTATCTCCTTATAACTTTTATTAATTTACTAAATACACGAATACCTAAAAAATATAGTTTTTTTAACGATTTTGGAAGTTTTATCAAAGGAACACAAAATATCCAAAATTCTAAGTATTGAGAAAATGTAATATTCATCTCCTTATATACATCTTCACTTTCCCATTTATTTTGTTCACCTAAATTCATTATATAAACTGGAAAAAACTCTCTTAACATTTTTTTATTAATAAAATCTATTGTTATTTTTTCTAATCCTTTATCTAGAAAAAAATTAAATATACCATTTTGATTTTTTCCAAATGTTTCAAATAATTTATAATTACCTATATTATCTGCTCTTTCAGTTGTAAAAATTTCAGAATTTAAATATATATTTTCTTTACTTTTTAATATCGATTGAAAATAAAAATTTTCTTGAATTAAGTTACTCCCTTTATAATTCTCATAATTAGTTTTCCAATCTATATATTTTCTATTAAATATATTAGCAGTTATAAAAGAAATCATATAATTTACATTTTTTATAAAAATCTGAGTTTCATCTTTAGTGAACTTTTCTTTGTTCTTTTTTAAATTTTGATTACTTATATGTAATAAACCTACTTCAGAATTTTTATCTAATAATTTTATTATTTTTTCTAATCCACCTTTTAGTAAAAACTCATCATCACCAAAAATCCAACAAAATTTACCGTTACTTTCCTTTATTAATTTTAAAAAATTACCATCTGGGCCTATATTTTCTTCATTTTTTGAAAATTTAAAATTTACTCCGTCTGTTTTGGCTCTTTTATCAAATTTTTTTAATAATTCTTCTGTATTATCAATAGAAAAATTATCTGAAACAATTATTTCTATTTTCTCTTTTATATCATCTGTAATTTGTTCAAAAAATGTTATTAAAGCTTTTTCTAAATACTTCGCTCTATTAAACGTTGGTATTAATACAGAGAGTAATATTTTATCTGTTCCCATTTAATTTTCTCCAAATTCTTTTTTTATTGTTTTTACTAAATCTAATGTCAACGATTCGTATAATTTATTTTTTAATTTTTCAATTTTTTTCAAATCTACTCTATTCCAATCAACCTCTAACATTTCATCAATTATTTCTCTTGGATATCTATATTTTATTATCTTTGCGGGATTTCCTGCTACTACAGCATAAGGTGGTACATTTTTAGTAACTACACTCCTCGCTGCAATAATTGCCCCTTGACCTATTGTTATCCCTGACAGTATAACTGAATCTGTTCCCAACCAAACATCATTTTCTACTATAATTGGTCCTTTTGTCAATGATTCTGTTTTTTCATTTAAACACATCACTTTAAAAGGATACGTCGTAAAAGTATTAATTTCATGATTACCATCCAGTAAAAAAACTACACCAGGAGCAATTGAAACAAAATTTCCAATCTCTAATCTTGAATCTTTATTTCCATATGTTTGAACCTCAATTTCTCCGTATGAAAATTTCCCTACTCTTACTTTATCTATAGGAAATTTTTTAGTTGGTATTGTCCTATTATTTTTATTTAATTCTCTCCATTCTAACTTAAACTTTAAGTTTTCAATATATTTTTTCAAATCACTAAAAATAAAATAAATCATTTTAATTATTTTTCTCATTAACTACCTTCTTTATAATATTTAAATAATTGTATTCATTTTTTTCATCAGGTTCTAAATACATTCCTTCAGCCCACTCATTCCAAGCATTAAAAAATACAAATTCATTTGCTTTATTTTCTTCTATAATTTTTTTTTGATTTTCTAAATATTTTTCAAAATGCTCAATATTTTTATTATAAATAACATATCCTCTTTTAGAGTGTCTTGGAGTCGAATCCCAAGCTGCAAAACTACCTAAAAAAACTTCTTTAGTTGTCGAATATGTTTCTGCTATTTGGATGCTTTTTTCATATAATTTCTCTGATTTAAATACAGCAGGACTTATTTTTAATTTTCTTTTTATTTTATATTCTAATAATTTAAATAAATTTTGTTTAAAAAAACTAATTGTGGGCTCTCTTAATGTAATACCTTGAGTATATTTTCCCACAGGTTGCTGAGCTTCAAAATTTATTGTTTCTACAAGATATATTCCATCTAATCCCACTTCTTTACACTTTTCATTATAATATTGTATTCTTTTATCAAAATTGGGAATGGCTTTCGCGTCGTAAACCACTAAAATTGGTTTATTTTTTATTTTTATATATCTCGAATCAATAAAAAATTGTGCTAAATATTCAAAATGTTCATTCCATTCATTTTCATCACCATAAGTTTGCTCTACTAACATCTCCATCGTTCCATTCCAAGTTTTTTTCCACGAATGATTTGCCCAACAAAAACAAAATTTTTGCTTTATATCTTTCCATTTCAAAATATTTTCAGCTGGTTTTTCCAAAAGTTTCTTTCCGCTAAACCAATAATGATAATAACAAAATCCGTATATCCCATAATCTTTTGAAAGTTTTGTTTGCCATTCCACAATTTCTTTATCTAATAAATTATAATAATTTTTATTCAATGGAAGTACCGGTTGATGATGATTTTTATACAGAGGTTTTGCTTTTTTTAAATTTGTCCACTCAGTAAAACCAGTTCCCCACCATTTGTTATTTTCTTCTATTTCATGAAATTGTGGTAAAAAATATGTAATTATTTTCATTTTTTCTCCTTTTTAAGTAACATTCTAAAATACATCCTTAAAAATAGTAGTATTTTTTTCATTCTATAATCTTTATATAAAATAAGATCATACGATTTTAAATTTTTTTCAAATTTTTCTACTTCTTTTTTTATATTTAAAAAATTTTTAATTTTATAGCTCCTACCAATTATTGAATAAGCTGTTTTTATTAAAAATTTTTTTTCTATAAACAATAATGCTTTTTTATTTTGAATATATATTTTTTTTTCTTTTAAGAAATTTTTTATATCTGAAAATGTATTAAATCCTTCTTGGATTTTTTCTATTTTTATATTACTTGTTATAGAATTAGGATTATATCTATATAAATATGCAACTTCATCTGTAAAAACTATTTTTTTAGATACCGTAGCATATTTAAATACAAAGGCTAAATCTTCGGCTATACTCGTTTCAACTGGAAAAAAAATTTTAAATTTAGTTATTAATTCTTTTTTAAATAATTTATTACAAGGACTATTAAATAATATTGAATTTATTTTTTTTATATCATCATTTAACTTTATTTCTTTTTTTGAATAATTTATAATCTTTTGAATTTTCTCATTATTTAACTGCTTTATTTTTGTTATTATTAAATCTGCTTTTAATTCATTCATTTTTAAAAACAATACTTCTAGAAAATTTTCTTCCAAAACGTCATCACTATCTATAAAACAAATATATTCTCCACTTGAATTGATTATACCTCTATTTCTTGTATAACTACAGCCCTTATTTTCGTGTTCAAAATATTTTATATTCTTATTCTTATTTTGATAACAAATACAAACTTCTCTACTTTTATCGAAAGAGCCATCATTTATTAGTATAATTTCAATATCTTTATATGTTTGCTTTAAAATCGACTCGATGCATTTTTTTAAATACTTTTCAGCATTATATACAGGTATTATAACACTTATTTTTTTCATTTTTCTTCCTCATTTTTTAATATTTTTATATTTAATTTATAATCAAAATTATTTACTGAAGTACTATTTTTATAATAAGTTATATTTTTTGCTTGGTATATCATTGCAATGAATATATAAATTGCTATGTATATTCGTGATTTATTTATATATTTTTTCTCTTTAGATAACTCACTATATTTTTTATACAACGGAATTATTACTATTATTAATATAATATAGTAATCTGAAAGTCTAGCTAAATTAGTACTTATTGGAGTTAATCCTACATACATAAAAACTCCTATTTGAAATAATTTTATCAATCTATCACTTATTATTTTTTCATTTTTATTTATTATTTTTTCAAAATACAGATAATTCAATACCCTATTATAAAAAATTACAAGTAAAAACGATAAAATTAAAAATATTATAACTATTTTTATTCCATTTGGTTTAAAATCTAAATGTAAATATCCTAAATATCTTCCTCCTAATAAAAGAATTATATAATTTGTTAATTTTTTTATAACAATTGTTACACATGGAATGAACAACCAATACTTTTTTTTTATTTTTATCTTGTCTAAAAATAAAACAATTGGAATAGTACTCAAAATACTTATATGAAATAAACTTCCTAACGCTATATATCCAATTCCTATAATCTTTTGATTTTTATAAACTATAAATTTTAAAGAATATAAAAATATACTTATTGCTATTGCTTGTCTTACTCCATTAGACCAAACATTCATGAAAAATTTTTGATCTACAAAAAAAAGAAAAAAACTTAAATAATAATATGGTGAAGTATATTTTATAAATTTATTTAAAAAATATATCATTATTACTGTTGTTATTAAAAAAAACATTTGGCTATCCATACTATATTTATCAAGAATTTTATAAATCTCTACATAGATTCGTTCTTGCCCGATATCTTCAATCCATAAATTTTCATTTATTATTCTTACATATGTATCATAATCTGTTCCTATTTTATATCTAAATCCAATTACAAAAACTAAACATATAATATACATTTTTTTTAATAAAATATTTAAGTTTTTTGCCAGAATTATTTTTTCATCTAATACGCACAATAGTATTGTACCTATATATAACAACAACCAAATCTTCATTTTTTTGATTTGATAAATTTTATAACCAACTTATCCGCTCCTTTTTTATTTTTTATGAAAATTAATATACTTTAAAAATATATCCAGTGAATTATTTTTTTTAAAATTCCATTTTTTAAGAATTTTTTTCTAAAAATCCATTTTTTTTGAAGCCATATATTTTTTGTTTTTATTGTTATAAATTCTTCTATTTCATCTCTATTTTTTACTTCAATATTTTCAAGACTGTCGATTATATCTTTAACTTGACTTATTTGTCTAATACTATCTTCTTTTAAATTTTTTATTTTAAGCTTTATGTAAGATATAGAAATTTTTGTTGCACCAATTTGATTAAATGGATGTTGCCTATATAAAACTGTTTGTTCAGAAACATATGCTATTTTTCCACTAATAGATGCTATTATTGAAATTATCCAATCATGCATAGTTCCATTTGGAAAATCTCCTTTGGATAAATTAACTAACTTTCTATTTAACATCATAGTACATCCTGTTATGTTATTTTGTACAATCAAATAATTATAAGTCTTTCTATTTGGATTTAAATTTTGAAATTTCCAAAAAGAATTTGCAATTATATTTAAACTTTTGTCTACAACTTTTAAATCTGTGTGAATTAAAGTAGGACCATCCTCTATCTCCAACATTTTATTTAAAGTTAATTCTATTTTATTTGGCAACCATATATCATCTTGATCACAAAACATAATATAATTTTCTTTTGAGTTTCTAAGTAGTTCTAAAAAATTGTCCTTTGCTCTAAGCCCTCCTTTATTATCTCTTAATAATTTTATTTTACTAGGATATTGTTTTTCTAGTTTCTTTACTATCTCTATTGTTCTATCTTTTGAACCATCATCACGTATTAAAAGATTCCAGTTTGTATATGTTTGATTGAATAAACTTTCAATCTGTTCCTCTATATAATTTTCACCATTATAAGTAGCCATTAATATCTCTACTTTTGGATTCTTTTTTAATTCCATCTATATCCATCCCCATTTGTTAAAATATTTTATTGCTGCTTTTAGATGTATTTTTGCCATTTTTTTATTTTTAAATGATTCTTTTGCATGGGCGTGAATAATCTCTACTTTTGGATAAAATACTGTTCTATATTTCTCATGAATTCTTCTACTTAAATCAAAATCTTCCAGATACATAAAATATTGCTCATCAAATAGCCCTACAGTCTTAAAAACTTCATTTCTTACAAACATAAAACATCCTGATAATATAGGAACATCCATTATTTTATCATAACCTGTTTCTCTCATTTCATATTTATAGTTATTTTTTTCTATTACTGATTTAAACGGACAAAATTTTCTCAAAAACAAATCCTTTGGCTTTGGTATTCTTTTACACAGATATTGTATATCACCATTTGGATATTTAACCATAGGCATTATATTTCCTATATCTCTGTTTTTTTCCATATAAGAAAATAATTCTTCTAAAACACCTTTTTTAAAGTAAATATCTGGATTTAAAATTAAATGATATTTGGATTTTTCACTTATATTTTTTAATATTTGATTATGTCCCCAACCATATCCACCATTTTTATTATTAAAAATATATGAAATTCTAGAATCATTCATATTTTTTATATATTTTTTTAATTCATCATTTGGTGAGTTATCTGATATATACAAATGAACATTTAAACATGTATTTAAAAAACTATCAATAGCCTTTTTTAACTCATCTAATTTTGTATTGTATACTACAATACTCGAAGTAATATCGTACAATTTTACCTCCCCTTTCCAAACAGTACTACTTTTACTGTTTTAAATAATATTATTATATCCATTGCTATATTTTGATATTTTATATAATAAATATCATATTCTAATTTTTTCTTTGCATCATCGATACTTGCTCCATAAGGATACATAACTTGAGCCCAACCAGTAAGTCCAGGTTTTACTGCATAACGTAACTTATACATATTAATTTTCTTTTCATAATCTCTTCCCAGTTCATCCCACTCAGGTCTAGGTCCTACAAAACTCATATCACCATTTAAAACATTCCAAATTTGAGGCAATTCATCTAATCTAGTTTTTCTTATAAATTTTCCTATTGTTGTTATTCTATCATCCTTTTCTGAAGCATATTTAGAATGCTCATTTGGATTATGTATCCTCATAGATCTAAATTTTACTATTTGAAATATCTCACCTCTCCATCCAACTCTATTTTGTTTAAAAAAAGCTGGATTTGAAAAAAATTTTCTAGGATTATCTAACTTCACTAAAAAATAAGTTATTATCATAAAAGGTAATCCTATTAAAAACACAACCAATGCCATAGCTACATCAATAAACCTTTTTAATCTTTTATCTAAAGTAGAGGTTAATACATCAAATCCTTTTGATTCTAAAAACCATTTTTTTGATATTTTGTCTACGTCTATCTTTCCTTCTACATTTTGTAAAAAAATATCTGAGTCTAAAACCTTCATTCCAGATAACTTTAATTTAAAAATTTCATCAATTAATTGTTCTTCTAACTCTTTTAAATATATTATTTCTGTAATTCCATAAACTTTTATAATATCTTCAATCTCTCTTATTTTTCCAAGAGCATTACTATTTTTATCACTAACAAATCCTATATAACTGTATTCCAAATTATCTATAATACCTTTTTTTACTCTTCGTTCCTCTGTTTCGTCTCCTAGTATTAATACTCTTATATTATTTTTATACAATTTTCCTAAAACATATCTAATTAAATTTTGCAATCCTGTATATATTAAAAAATAAATAATTATTTCAAAGTCTTTATGGAATATTAATAATATAAAAAATATAGCGCTATTTAGAGACATTGAAATCAAAAACTCTTTAACAGAATATTTTTCTCTTAAAGTAAATATTCCAAATACATAATAAGATAATATAAGCATAAAAAACAACCCATATATAGAAGTATTTATACTTAAACTCATAACTCTTACAACCCACTCATATAGCAAAAAAAGAGCTAATGTGTAGGGTATTCTTCCCCTTGCATTCTGATTATGTTTCATTTGCAATTCAACTCCTACTTTTTATATCTTTTTTTATATCCATCTATAAACTCTTTTAAAAATGCTACCATTACTCCTAAAAATAATCCCATTAATATTCCAACAACTAAAATTATTTTAGCTTTACTTTGTCCTTTTAGAAAATATATGTCTGTAGTTTCTTTAATAATATCTGCTTTATCATCTAAAGAATCAAGTCTAATTAACTCATTAACATATGTATTATAATACTTCTCTTGCTCATTTTTTCTTAAATTTAATTCTGGATATTTAGCTGCTATATAATTCATCTTTTCTTCTGGTTTTAAAGCTCTTAAATCGCTATCTTTTTTAAAAATATCTAAAATTTCATTTTGAATATTTTCAATTTCTACTTTAGTTTTTTCTAAAGAATCACTCTTTAATTTTTTCTCTTTCGTAATTATATCTACCAGATTATCTTGTTCTCTTAAAATCTCTATATATTTATTTATAATATCTTTCCCACTATTTTCATCCACTATTATCTGGGTTTTTATTGATACTTCTTCAGGTTTTTTTTCATTTTTAGATATAACTATCAATTCTTGTAAAAATTTTCTTTCTGATGCCATATTTTGCATCTCTTCTGGTGTATTTTCTAGATACTCTTTTTTTATAGGTTCTATTTCTAAGATTTTTTCAACATTTTTATCTTGAAGTAAAACTGTGTCTACATTTATTTTATTTAGACCCTTTAATCCATAGGTATCTTGTTGAATAAGAATACTCTTAACCAAATAATTTGGTGTATTACTACGGACATAAAGTGCTACTATTAATGACAATAGTGTAGAAATTACAGTAGTTATAACGATACTCCATTTATGTCTCACTAGTATCTCAATTAATTCATAAAGATCAATCTCATCATCGTATTGTTTCGGCTCCATCACTTTTAACTCCTTGTTCATTCTATCCCCCTGTATATTTTTTATCCACGTTATTATATCATTTTTTTAGCATGAAAAAAAGTAGAAGTTTTTTTATTTTTTTTTATTTTTTCTTCAAAAGTGTATATTTTTTAAATACTTTTCTTTGGAATAAAACAAGGTCTAGAAATTTTCTAGACCTTTAAATTTAATTTATATTTATTTGTGAGTGAGATGTAACTTGGGGGATAGTCATTCTCTCAACTCTATTGCCTATGCTTCTTAAAACAAGGGTATTATTCCCTGTTACTAACACTCCAATAAGTGTTAATACAGTATAGATTATTTTTATGGTTTTTATCATAGGCCTATGCCTCTGGTGCATTTTCCACAAAGTAATTAAATGCCATTAATTCAGCTTTTTGAACATCTATTCTATCTAATGAATTTTGTCCT
>NZ_JBOGCC010000256.1:0-2618 GCF_051656525.1 Clostridium sp.
TACCTGGACCATTTTGAAAATACTGTTGTTGTGCATTATAGGTTTCAATAGCTTGACCAACTAATTGTAACCAGTTCCCCACTGCATTTTGTACATTAAAAGGTAAGTTTTGAGCCATCATATCTCCAATTAAAGATCCAATCATTGCAAAAAAATTAGGATCTAGATCTTGAAACCCTCCAGGCATATCATTACAACCAAATCCACCTATATTATTGTTATTTGAACTATTATTTGAATTAGCATTACTAAATACATGGTTTCTAGCCTTTTATGAATTCTTCTATTTCTGTGGCAAATATATTTGGTACTGGTAGACTATTTTTTTACTTTTCACCATAATTGAGTAAGAACCAATACATTAGGTCATAGTATGCTATTCACTTACTTTTAATCATTAATCATTGATCCACTTAATAATGAATAAGTTAATTCTTCTAATTCAATAATATTTACAGTTTCATTTCTATTTATATATTTATAAGCAATACAGCATAAGCCAATTCCTATAAAAGAAGCTAAATAATCTCTTTCTGAATAATTCTTTTCTGTAAACATCTTTTTATTCTCAAAGAAAACCTCATAAAAATATTTAAATAAAACCTCTCTAAGCCCATTATCTATAAGTAATTTTAAAAAACTATAATTATCATTTATATATAAACTAAAATTCATACAAATATCTTTTAATAGAAAAGCTGTACTATTTTTCTCTGTAATGTTTAAAATAAATGGATATGAGTTTCTTAACATATGTAAAATTATATTCTCCTTTGTTTTAAATAAGGCATAAAATGTTTGACGAGATATTCCACTTGCTTTACAAATTTCACTTATAGTAATAGATTCATAGGATTTTTCCTTTAATAAATCTAAAATACTATGGCATATCATCTTTTGAGATGTTAATGCCTTCTTATTGGTTCCTTTATACATTGACAACACTCCCTTTTTGTATAGATTATCAAATAATATTGACATATGTCAATATTATTTGATATTATTAATCTATATTCTTTACATCTGTAAAGTTAATCTCAAAAATTTTCATTTAAAATTAACAAATGTAAATATAAATATAGATAAATCTTTTAACAAAGGAGAAAAAAATTATGAAAAAAGGATTATTTTTAATGAGACCAGCACATGGACATGTAAATCCAACTATAGGAGTTGTAAATGAACTTTTAAAAAAAGGACATGAAATAACTTATATCTGTGGAGAAGAATTTAGAGATAAATTTAAAGATACAAATGTAAAATTCATAGGCTTCACCAATATTTTAAATAAAACCACTGTTAAAGGTATTGAAGGAACAACTTTAGATAGATTAGGAAAAAATTTAGAAATAAATGAAATTGAATTAGAACTTGCAATGAAAGAGGAAGGAAATTTTGATTATGTTGTAGTAGATCAATTTATTAATCCTGGAACAAAATTAATAGAAAAATTTAATATCAAAAAAACAATTACTTCAATTACAACCTTTGCTTTAAATTCAGATATAATTTACGATATGGAAAAAAGTTTTGAAAGAGTTACTAATGCTATAGAAAAAATGCAAGCAAACTTAGAAAATGTTAGAACAAAATATGATGAAGTTGGAGAAAAATTTGGAATTAATTTTTCAACAAATCCTGTGGCTAATTTAGTTAGCTTTAATAGCGATTTAAAAATAGTATTTACCTCAAAACTTTTCCAACCTTATTCAAATAACTTTGATGAAAGTTATCAATTTGTTGGACCATCAATTTTTAATAGAGCTGACTTTGAAAAATTTGAACTAAAAAACAAAGGAAATAAAAAACTTCTTTATATTTCTTTAGGAACAATTTCAAATGAAAATAAAGAATTTTATCAAAATTGTTTTAAAGCATTAAAAGAAAAAAAAGATTTAAATGTAATAATATCAATTGGAAATAAACTTACCGTTGAAGAATTAGGAGATATTCCTTCAAACTTTGAAATATATAATTATGTACCACAGCTTGAAGTCCTAAAAAAAGTTGATTTATTTATAACTCATGGTGGCATGAATAGTACCAGTGAAGCTTTATATAATAATGTTCCTTTAATTGTTATTCCACAGGCATCAGACCAAGCTTTAGTGGCAAAAAGAGTTGAAAATTTAGGCACTGGAATAGCTTTAATTAATAAAACAGATTCAAATTCTATCCAAAAGGCAGTAAATACAATATTAATGGATAATTCTTATAAAGAAAATGCAATTAAAATAGGAGAATCTCTAAGAGCTCATAGTGGTCATATGGAGGCTGCTTCACTTATAGATAATATTATATAAAAATAATTTCTTTATAGATTTTTATAATAAAACTATTCTTTATTATTGAATTTAGAAATAATAAAACAACTTAAAATAGCCCCTTATTTAATAAATCTATTAAAGAAATATATTAAATAAGGGGCTATCTTTTTGTTTAATTAATTATTAAAAAAGTTATAGAACTTTTAATATTCAATATTAGTATTGAACATCCTTCATTGTTAATCCATGTGCAAAAGCTGTTGCTCCTGCTTTAGCTCTTTCTTTTGCTGCAAGAATTTCAGGAATCTCTTCCACTCTTCTTTCACCTAAAGCTACTTCTAATAAAGTTCC
>NZ_JBOGCC010000257.1:0-1865 GCF_051656525.1 Clostridium sp.
CTAGTGTTTGGCTATACCCAACCAATTCTTTCGAAGAACCCTTAACATTCACCAAAGCTTTTTGAACTGCCTCTGGAGTTGGTAAAAGTTGGTTATTATTGAGGTTCTGTAAGTTTTGGTGTAAAAGCATTGGGGTAAATACTTGATTCGTTCCCCATAAGTTGTTGGCAAAAGTTAACACATCAAAAACTTCACCTCTGGTCAACTCTTTATTTTCCTCCATTTTTTCACTTCCTTTGTTTTATAATTTATGTAATAAAAAAAGCTAGTGGCAGGTGTCTATCCTACAAACTAGCTAGTATATTTAAACTATTTAATTAGTTCATCATCAATTTTTAATCCTAGCAATTCTGATATTCCAATGATGCCAATGGGTGTAAAAGTCATAGTTGTTACCTCTTTTTCACCACTTCCAAATCCAACAACTTGAGGTGTTATTCTGAACCAATCGTCATGTTTGGAAATACTTTCTGAAGTAGGCAACCATTTACTTTTTGATTTTTTTATTACCTTTTCTTCATGGAGTTTCTTGTTTAATGTTTGTGCTGATTTAAGTCCTAGAAAAGTAGCTACTTCTGTTGCATTAAATGTTCCTTCATTATTCAAGAAGGCTTCATATCTGTCTGCCTTTGGTTTTTGCACTTCAATAGTTTCTAATAATGGTTTTTCTATTACATTTTGAAACTCCTTTAGTGCAATTACCTTTTCTGTTTGTGTAGTAGACTTCATAACGTTCAATACAGCCATATCAAAATCTGACAGCATTGGTGTTTGTTGTTGAAGTTTCTTTTCACAATCAATGAAGTACTGTCTAAATTTCTTTCCTATTGCATTTCTTTGAATCATTGAGATTTCTTTTGCCATGTCTAGGGTAATTGCATAGTCTGTTTTTGTTTGCTCTCCACCAAGGGTAGAACATTTTTGGAACACCCTTGTATAATCAATATTTTCTTCAAAACCATACTCAACCATCCTTGGAAACCAAACGCTTAGCTTTGTTTTAATTTCTAACCCAACCCTCAAATCTTCGGCACTAACTACTTGCACACCATTCTTAATCTCAACTTTAATTAATTCCATAATATCCTCCTATAATTGTATTTCCGTACATATTATAGTTAACTTGCATCATCACAAGTGAAGGAAATGTGGGTATATTTCAACCCACCCGTTCATTGTATAACTTGCATCATCACAAGTGTAATTCCGTCTTTGCTAAATCGCATCATCACGATTGATTATGAAATAAGTATATCATAAACACATATCAGTGTCAATATGTAAAGAGGGAATTTCCCTCTAAAAATTTCCTAAAAAAGACCAATCTTCTATGTCGTATTCATTTTCATCTTCAATTTTTGAAAATATTTCTTCCAACTTGGAAGCAATATAATTTCCATAAGAGCAACTTACTGCCCTATCTTTAAATCCACTTCTTGGTTCAACTAGTTTTAAATTACCATTTGAATAAGATGGTGTTAAATTCACCAATTCGCTACACAAGAACATTGTTTGAACATAGGGTAGTTTTACTAGTGATTTCATGTAACTATCTAGGTTCATGTACTCTGGAGATTCTGACATCATATTCTCAAACTCAGACTCATCAATTAAAAACCTTATCCTACCCAACTTCATCTTCTTTTTTAAGTCCATCCACATTGTGCTGTTCAATTCAGAGTTACCCGACATTGGTATTAAACAAGGTATAGCCATATCATCCACCGTTTTTTCTTTTAAATCATCTATTTTTGATTGACTCATAACTTGTAGTCTAATGTCTTTGTGTGCAGTGAATCCTCTCATATCTATCCCAAGCTCTTTATGATAATAGGGTTTTGTTAGGTCTAAAGAATATATTGCAC
>NZ_JBOGCC010000258.1:0-1188 GCF_051656525.1 Clostridium sp.
AACGAGGGGATATATTCTATGCTGATTTAAGTCCAGTTATAGGCTCGGAGCAAGGTGGAATACGACCCGTTATAATAATTCAAAATGATATAGGAAATAGATATAGCCCAACAGTTATTGTTGCAGCTATAACTTCACAAATTAATAAGGCTAAATTACCAACTCATGTAGAGATATCATCGGAAGAATATGGACTTAATAGAGATTCTGTAGTGTTATTAGAGCAAGTTAGAACTTTAGATAAGAAAAGATTAAAAGAGAAAATTGGACATATGACAGATTCAGATATGAGAAAAGTAAATAAATCATTATTAATAAGTTTAAGTTTAATCTAAAAGAGTACAAGCCTCTACAGCAAAAATGTAGAGGCTTATTTTAAATTTAATAATATATATTATATCTCAGGAATTTAATAAAATTTAGGTAAATAAGGCATAATAGAATTATTAAATATAATATATACCTATGAAAAAAGTCTATATATGATATAAAAATATATTTTAAAGCAAATAGTATACACTATTAAGATATATGTGTTATATGAAATGGTTTACTGAAGATTAATAGTATATACAAACAAGCCGTTTTATGATAAGATGAAAAGGATAATAAATAATCTATAAAAGTTAAATAAGGCTAGGAGGACATGAATAATGAAACAAAATAAAGAACAGCTTATTGAACAGGCTAAAGTTATTAGAAAAGATATTGTTGAAATGCTTACAGAGTCAGCATCAGGACATCCAGGTGGGTCTTTATCAGCAGCTGATATAGTAACAGCATTATATTTTAACGAAATGAATATAGATCCTAAAAATCCTAGAATGGAAGATAGAGATAGATTTGTTCTTTCAAAAGGACATGCAGCACCAGTTTTATACAGTGCATTAGCAAGAAGAGGATATTTTGATCCAGCAGAATTAATGACATTAAGAAAAATAAATTCTAACTTACAAGGACATCCAAATATGAATGATGTTCCTGGTATAGATATGTCAACAGGTTCACTAGGCCAAGGAGTATCAACAGCAGTTGGTATGGCTTTAGGAGCAAAAATCAATGGACAAAAAAATAGAGTATATGCTTTACTTGGTGATGGAGAATTAGAAGAAGGTCAAGTATGGGAAGCTGCTATGGCAGGTGCTCAATATAAATTAGACAATTTAACTATATTTATAGATTTTAATG
>NZ_JBOGCC010000259.1:0-1537 GCF_051656525.1 Clostridium sp.
ATACGGAAGATCCCCGTTTCGGGATTGTTGGTAAACAACGCAGTAAGCGTCTCCAAGAAAGATTCCTTAACAAAAAAAGAAGCCAAGATTGATTTTATTCAACCTTAGCTTCTTTTTTCCATTTATCAGGAAGCATATCTCTGTATACTTCAAGTTTGGTATTTGGTGGTAAAAGTGCTGCTTTATTTAATATATCCGTCATGTATTCCAGAAAGTTTATTTTGTTATTTCTGCATGAGACGGCTAAAGTATAAAACAATGCACCTCTTTCAGCCCCTTTATTACTTCCAAAGAATAAAGAGTTACGTCTTGATAAGGATATGTATCTATTGCATTGTTCGATTAGATTGTTATCTAAATTATACGCTCCCTCGGAGAATATATCTACAAGAGCATTCCACTCATTCAGCATATACTCTACAGCTTTACCCAGATCACTGCTTTTGATATAATCCGAAGAGTTCTTAATACTCAATAACTCTTTCTTTATTTCAGTCATTATAGGTGGATAATATTGCTGCCTATATGCGTAGTTGTCTTCAACAGTCCAATTATTTATCCCTATTTTATGTTTGTGCTCTGCCTGATACAGTTTATTGATCAGGTTAACAATATGCTGAGCTTTTGGATCTTCATTCGCATCAATAAACTTACGCTTCACATGCTGGAAACAGGCGATTCGTTTTATATCAGGAAACTGCCCTGTCTCTAATGCTTTGTAAGGACTATATCCATCACTCTGTATTGTTCCTTTGTAACCATCCAATCTCTTATGCAGCACATCGGCTGATCGTGATCCATTCTCGAAGAAGAAGTGAATAAGCCGGCTTGTTTGGGAGTGTAATCCCCATATATAACCCTTTCGACTTCCCTTATCCAATAAGACGGTATGATAAGACTCATCCCCGCTGATATATGGTGATTCTAATACAGCCATCAGTGATGCTTTGTAGAGATTTTCAAGTATATCGGCTGCCTTTTTGAGTAATCCGTGGGCTGTTGGCTTTTTCAGCTCAAAACCACTTTCATTAAAGAACTTGACTATTCTCTCAACACTCATAGAGTAAATATAACGTAGCTGAGCTATTCCGGCGATGAATGATCCGTCATAGTTAGAATTAAAGATGGGCGCAGCGGGAGCTTCACCTCTAACCAGACTTCCATTGACACGGCAACAATACACTTTGTATACATGCTTGATAAACCGACAGGGTTTATACTCATAACGAATAATCTCTTTGCAATTCAGCTCACTAAATTTAGCAGGGTCAAGTCCGGGTATTGGAGGGTAGCAATCTGTATATAAAACCTCCAGATTATAATGCATCTTTCTTTTTGCTCCGTTATTACCTCTTTCTTTTGGTGTTGGGGCTATTTGAACTTCAGTTGCCTCAGGAGCAAGATCAGTTTGCTTTTCGGATTTGTTACATAAAATCTTTGAGAGACCTTTTATTTGAACGCCTTTCTTTCCCAAATCTTTGTTCTTGGCAAGTAAGGCCTCTTGAAGAGAATTGACAGTAGCAGTTAGATTGGCTAT
>NZ_JBOGCC010000260.1:0-8213 GCF_051656525.1 Clostridium sp.
TGAAAATGCCCTTGAGAGAGAAGATAGAACTATATTTGAACATATTCCTAATAGACTAGATGAACACGCTTTAAGACGCGAATATGCAACTTTAAAATATGAGGAAATAGTTAATGATAAAATTGATAATGATGAAGAAATAAAAAATGACTACCATACACGAGATGGCAGTCATAGATCTTTTGATAGAGAAGTTTTAGAAAAAGTATCTGAAACTTTAGGTCATAATAGAATAAATGTAGTTGTAAAACATTATTTAGATTAATTAAATAATGTTTTTAGTTTTATTTTGTACATAATCGTTTACATATATAATCTAATTTTGTATAATATTAACATATAATATGTAAATATTGTAAATAGTAATATTAGGGGGAATATATAATGCGTTTTTGTAATGAGTGTTCTTAATTAATAATAAAGGTAGAAGCAGCATGTAAAAATATGTTTCTATCTTTTTTATATTTGGATGAATACTGAAGAATTAATGTATAAAAAAGGAGGGTTTTTTTTGAGTGAATATAATTTAAATATTTTAGCTAATGATTATGATTCATACTTTAATGATAAGTCAGTATGGCAAGTATATTTTAATGTTGCATTAAAAAATATATTACCGTTTATAAATGGTAATAATTTAAATATATGCGATGTTGGATGTGGAACTGGAAAATGGTCATTAGAAGTAGCTCAAATAACAAAAGAGTTAACAATTATAGATATATCAAATGAGATGTTACAAATAGCTAAAAATAAGATAAAAGAGAAGTTTCCAGATAAAAATGTAAACGTATATAATGAAGATATATGTAATATGGAAAGTATTAAAGATAATACTTATGACTATGTACTTTGTATGGGAGATCCGTTGTCATATTGTGAAAATTATAATGATGGAATAAAGGAACTATTGAGAATATGCAAAATAGGTGGAAAAGTTATTGTAAGTGTAGATTATTTACGTGGATACTTTAGAGTTTTTAAGAAAAAAAATATATATGAAGTTAATGAAATTTTAAATTTTATTAATTCAGGAGATATTATAGGATTAGAAGGTGTAAAAATACATGCATTTACAGTTGATGAATTAAATAAATATTTTAATATTAATGGTGGAAAATTAATTAATTCTTGGGTAATACCTAAAGTAATATCAAATTTTGATGAGAATGAAGAGTTTTTAAGCAAGTTAACTGATATTAATTATTTTGATAAAATAGTTAATTTTGAATATTTGTTATCTAATAGTGAATTTGAATCAATAGGACCAAGTCATTTATATTCAGTATTTGAAAAAGTAAAATAAGGGACGTGATGTTATGAATGAACTGTATAATATTTTAATAAATAGACATAGTATTCGAAATTTTAAACCGGATAGAATAACAGATGATAAAATCCAAAAAATAGTACAAGCAGGACAAAAAGCACCAACTACGGGAAATTCACAAGCTTATAGCGTTATTTTAATAGAAGATGAATATTTAAAAAAAACAATTGGAGAAAATATTCAAGTACAAAAATTTGTATATACTGCACCAATATGGTTAATGGTTTGTATTGATTGGAATCGACAAAGTAAATTATATAAGCAATTAGAGATAAATGTAAGTATGAATAATGAGTCAAAATTACTTGTAGGTTCAATAGATGCTTCTTTATTTACTGAAAATATGTGCATAGCAGCTGAATCTATGGGAATAGGTTCAATATTAATTGGATCACCTTGGTGTAATGTTAATATTGTTATAAAGGAGCTTAGGTTACCTAATGAAGTAATGCCACTAATGTTGGTGTGTTTAGGATATCCTAAAATAATACCTAAAAAATCAACTCCAAGATGGCCTATAGAAACAATAATTCATAGAAATAAATATAGAGAAATTAAAGAAGATGCAATTAAAGAGTATTATGAATCGGGAAATAAATCTTTAATTTTACAAAATTATTTTGATGAAAATATAATGTCATGGAAAGAACATTATAGTATGAGAGTTGGTAAAATTGGAAATGAAAGAACTTGGAAGCCATTACATGATTACATTAAATCTACATGGATAAAGGATTAATATAATGAAACATGTAAGAAAATTTCCAAGACCGGAATTATTAAAATTTATATATAAATATATACCTAAAAATGATGGAATAGCTTTGGACATAGGTTGTGGTGAAGGAAGACATATTTTACCTATTGTAAATAAAGGATTAAATGTTATAGGAGTAGATATAAATGAAAGTTCGATATTATTAGGAAGTAGTAAAATAAAAGAATTAAAATTAAATAAAAGAGTTAAATTGAAAAACATGGATATTATATCTTTTTTAAAAGAATATAATGAAGAATATGATTTAGTTATAGATGTGGGAGCATCTCATTTTATAGCTAAAGAACTTCAGGAAAGTTACATTGAATTATTGATGAGTAAAATGAAAAAAAAATCGTTTATTTTTACTGAGGTATTTTCAGTTAATGATAAAAGTAATGGGACTGATGGAATTGTTTACTTTACCGAAGATGATTTAGTAAGACAATACCATAAATATATAGAAATTATAGAAATTAAAACAATTGAAATAAAGCTTATAGATCATATGCATAATATGATAGTAATGATAGGGAGGAAAAAATGATAAAAGAAATAAATTATAAATTACCATATTTTTTTGTTCAATGGCATTTAACAGATAGATGTAATTTGAAATGCAAACATTGTTATGGAGAATATGGAGAAAATTGGAATGGAGAGAATGAATTAAATTTAGAAGAGTGCAAGAAGATTATAGAAGATTATGCAAATTGGATTAGAAGGATTGGAGTGGAAGGGTGGATTCATTTTACAGGAGGAGAACCTCTTGTTAGAGAAGATATATTTGATTTATTGAAAATTTGTAGTGATGAAGGTATAAAAGTAAGAATATTAACAAATGGAACATTACTAAGAAAATATGCACAAAAATTAGCTGATTATGGAGTTAAATCTGTTTCAATAGGATTCGATCATTACGATGCTAATGAATTTAACAATTTTAGAGGTAATGAAGATGTATTTAATAGAGTATGTGATGGAATTAAAGCTGCAAAAGAAGCTGGATTAAAGGTTGTCATAGGACCAACATTAAATAAAAAAAATTTAGGGTGTATAGAAAAAATATATGAACTAGGACATAAATTAGAAGTAGATGAATTTCATATTCATAGATTGGTTGAATTAGGTAGAACTATAAAAAACAAAGATGTAAATGCTGTTTCAAAAGAAGAGTTAAAAAGTATTATAACAATGTTATATGAGAAATATTTGAATAAAGAGAAACCTAATGTATCAATTGGAGGCACTTTATGGCCTATAATGGACGATTATACAGGTTTAGGTGGGTGTATAGCTGGATTTACAGGTTTATCTATTTTAACTGACGGACAAGTATTTCCATGTAGATTATTGCCAATGAATATAGGTAATGTTCATAAAGATAGTATAGAAAAAATATATTGTAATTCAGATATTTTAGAAAAACTAAGAAATCGTAAACTTACAGGAAAGAAATGTAGTAAATGTAAATATAGAGTATCTTGTGGTGGATGTAGAGCAATAGCATATTCAGAGACTAAGAATTACTTAGGAGATGATAAGCAATGTTGGCTAGAAGTATAATATGCATAGATTAGAGTATTTAAAGAAAGTGATTGAATATTTAACACAAGGAAATATTGAAAAGCATAAAATTTTGTTGATAAGTGAAGAAAATAATGAGGTAGGAAAGGTATTTATAGATACCTTTATTAAATATTCTATAGATTTTTGTTATAGTTCTGTAAATGATTTGAAAATATTATATAAAAAGAATAAAAATTATAAAAATGAAATAACAATATGTTTAATTTGTACAAAGACATCATTAAGTTACTCTAATTTTGTTAAAGAGTTACTTGATAATTCTATACGTATAATATCAATGCCTACAGTTGATATGTCTATGATAAGAAGAGAAATATTATTATTAGATAAATATGGAATAATAAGAACTAAAAAGTTATATAATGAACTGAATAATAAGAATAAAATCAGTGTAAGGAGTGAATTAGGTACTAATATAGAATTTTCAATAGTATCAAGAAAACCAATAGGAAGTGTCTCAGATGAATATGAGTATCCTTTATTTTGCAACTTACCACAGGGAGAGGTTGCTATAGCACCTCAAGAGGATAGTATAAATGGGATAATAGTTGTGGATGGGTGTGTTGGAAAAGATATTTTAAAGAATATAAGAATTACCTTAGAATTTAAAGAGGGAATATTAATAAATTTAAGTATTTCAAACGATGAAAACGGGTATTATTCAAAAATTATGAATAAATACTTAAAATTAGGACTGTTGAGGGTTGGAGAGTTTGGAATTGGAACTAATTCGAAGGCTATTTTAACAAATAGTGGATTGGAGAATGAAAAGGTATTCGGAACATGTCATTTTGGAATGGGAAACAATATTCCATTTGGAGGAAGATTAGATATTAATGGGCACATAGATTTTGTTATACTAAAACCAACAATAAGGGTAGATGAAAAAGAAATAATAAACAAAGGGATTATAAAAGAATATTAAGGGGAGGATGTTAATGAAAAAATTTAAAGGAAATTATATTCCAATGATAACACCATTTAATGAAAAAGATGAAGTTGATATTGATAAATTGAAGTATTTAGTGAGAGATTTAATAGAAAATCAAAAAGCAGATGGATTAGTTTTATGTGGTACAACTGGAGAGGCATCTTCGTTATCAGATAAAGAATTTGAAGTTATTATAAAAGTTGTAATATCAGAAGTTAATGAAAAAGTTCCTATTTTAGCTGGAGTAGGAAGTAATAATGTAGATAAAACTATAAGAAGAATAAAAATTGCTGAGAAGTATTGTGTTGATGGATTATTGGTTGTATCACCTTATTATATTAGACCTAACCAAGAACAACTATATAATTACTTTAAAAATATATCAAGTAGGACGGATTTACCAATTGTATTATACGATATCCCTGCAAGATGTGGTGTAAGATTAGAAAATAGTATAATATTTAGGCTTGCTAAAGATGCAGAAAATATAGTTGGAATAAAGGATGCAACGGGAGATGTTTCAAAGACTATAGAAATGATAAAGTATTTTTATGATATAAATAGAGAGTTTTATGTATTTAGTGGAGAAGATTTACTTTCTCTACCGCTATTATCAGTAGGAGCAGTGGGGACTATTGCAGCATCAGCGAATATAATTGGATATAAATATTCAAGGCTAATTAAGTTAATAGATAATAATGAGTTAGTTAAAGCAAAAGAATTAAATTTTGAAATATATAATATAACAAAATTATTATTTTTAGAACCTAATCCAACTGCTATAAAGGAAAGTTATAATTTAATGAATATTGGAGTTGGTAATGTAAGACTTCCTTTGACTAATGCAACAGAAGATACGAGAGAATTATTAAAAAATGAATTAGGTAGATTAAACTTATATAAATAAAGGAGAGTTGTAGATGAAGGCATCAGTAATAATCCCTACTTATAATAGAAGTTACGAATTAAAATTAACATTAAAATCATTAGTGACTCAGGACATTTTAAAGGAGAACTTTGAAGTTATTATAGTTGATGACGGCTCGTCAGATAATACTTGTGAGATTATAGAGGAATTTAAAAATATATTAGATATATCTTATTATTATCAGGAGGATAAGGGGTATAGGGTAGCGTTGGCTAGAAATATTGGAATAATAAATTCAAAATATGAAATATGTATTTTTATAGATAATGGTATTATATTAAGTAATTCAGCAATAAGAATGCATTTAGAATCACATAAAAATGCATATAAAAAAAGTGTAGTACTCGGTACAATTTATGGATTTGATAATTTTGATGAAAAATTTAATATTAAAGAAACAATAGAGTGTAATAATATTGAACAAGCAATCAAAATTCTAGAAAATAATGATGAAAAAGATGGAAGAGAAGTTATTTTTGAAAAAGTTGGAATTGATATAAGTGAATGGCCAGCACCATGGGTTACATTGTGGTCAGGAAATTTTTCAGTAGAAAAAAAAGTTTTATTAAAAATAGGATTATTTGATGAAAACTTTAATTCTTGGGGAGGTGAAGATACAGATATTGGAATTAGACTAACTAAGAATAATATCAAATATATATATAAGAAAAATATAAAAAGTATTCATTATCCGCATGAAAAAAAAAGTTTATGGATAACAAATCCTAAATTGGCAATGGAGTCATTAATGAAAACTAAAAAATATTTATACAATAAATATAAATCAAAAGATTTAGAGGTTTGGCAATACACACATACAAATGAGCTTAATAATGTTTTAATAAATTTAAATAACAAGATAAAGAAGGTATAAAAATGAAAAAAAAAATACTTGTAATTACTTCATCAGGAAGTCATTTAGGACATATTGCTAGATGTATTAATATAGCAGTTGAATTGAAAGAAAAAGGATATGATATTTTATTTGGATGTAGTGAAGAATATTTATATATGCCTAAAAGTAAAGGATTAAAGACTACAATTATCAATGAATTATCACCAATGCAAGCATGGAATAATATCAAGACAAAAGATGATCTCATCAAATTAGCTAAGGAAAGAATGGCTAATCCTGAATTTTTAAAGAAATCTATAGAGTTAGAGAAAAAGCTAATTGAAAATTTCAGACCTGATTTAATAATAAGTGACTTAAGAAATACGATTGGAGTAACTTCAAGTTATTACAAGATACCATGTTTATCTATATTCAATTTAACTGTATTAAAATCTCCACTTAATACTATACTACCAATAGTTATTGAGTCCTTAATTAATATTGGAGTTGATAGCTATAATGCAAATAAGATATTTGGAGATGTAATAATAGTTCCAGATATTGCAATATATGAACCTATAAAAATTATAGATAAAAAAATACTATCCATAATTTCTGAAAATGTATCAGAAATATATTTTGCAGGACCATTAGTATCAACAAAAGTTTTTGAAAGTGAAAAGAATAGTAAAGCTAAGGAAATATTAGATATAGTAATTTCGTTTGGAGGTTCAAAATCGGGGGAACATAATTTAAGAAAAGTTCTAGAAAATATTTCAAAATTAAAATATAAAATTAATTTAGTTATAATAACTGGTCCCAATATAAAAGAAAATAATATAAAAGGATATATAGATAAAAGCATTGAAATTAATAGACTTGAAGTAATTGAGTATACAGATGAATTAATTGAATATATGAAATCCTCAGATATAGCAATTATTCATGGTGGACATGGAACGATAAATGAAGTTATTTGTTGTGGTGTACCAAGTATAATTATACCACAAACAAAAGAACAATCAGAAAATGCAAAAAGATGTTTAGAATTAAAAGTAGGAGTAGAAGTAGAACCAGATAATATAGAAGAAGAATTAAGTAAAGCTATTGATTTTTTAGTAAATAATAATATTAAAATGCATAGTAAATTAATTGCAAAAAAATATTTAAAATTAGTAGGAACTAAAAATATATCTAAATATATTGAAAAAATTATTTTTGAATATGAGATGTTTAAAAATAAATAACAATAGTTAAATTGGAAGATTTGGATTATAAAGAAATTAAAGTTTTGAAGCAAATAATAAAAGAAAAATCAGTGAATAAACTTATGAGTGATGATTATAAAACTACAACTTTAGAAAGTGAAATTAATTTAGAAAAAGCTTTGGAGCAGTATTGTTATGAAAATAAATTAACAAAGAAAACTGTTATTAACCAAGCTTTAATTAATTATTTAAATATACCAAAATAGAAATGTCGATATATCGACATTTAGAAAAGGACTGAATCAGTAGATTTGGTCTTATTTTTTATAAAAAAATTTCAAATAAGTACTAAAATATAAAATGATTTTTATAATATAATGTGTTAAAATATAAGTATGACATATAAAATACATTATAATACAACACAAATACAAAGAAAATCAAGAGGTGGAGAAAATGAGTAATGAAATTAAAGCAGCATCATTTAGATTAAACGATGAAGATATTAAAAAATTTAGAGAAATAGCAGATGAAAATGGATTAAATCAAGCTGAAATGTTCAAAAGTGTTTTAAATTCTTTTGAAATGGCAAAAGCAAAAGGATTAATTTCAGATAGAGCAAAAGAAATTGAAA
>NZ_JBOGCC010000261.1:0-2026 GCF_051656525.1 Clostridium sp.
TTAATTAGAGAAAGTTTAAAGGTTTTATTACCACTTAAAGGTGATATTGAAATTGTAGGAGAAGGAGAGAATGGCAGAGAAGGTATTTTAATGTGTCAAAAATATAAAGTTGATGTAGCATTAGTAGATATAAGAATGCCAGAGGTAAATGGAGTACAAGCTGTTCGTGAAATAGTAAAGACTACTGATACTAAATGTTTAATTTTAACTACCTTTGATGATGAAGAATATATAAGTGAAGCTATAGAATATGGAGCTAAAGGATATATTTTAAAGGGAAGTAGTCCAGATGAGATAGTAAATTCTATTAATGCTGTATTTAATAAGAATTTTATATTAAATGAAAAGGTATTTGAAAAGATTCAAGGAAAATCTATTGAACCAAGTATAGAAAAGTATACATTCACAGAAAGAGAACTTGAAATAATTAAAGGAATTAGTGAAGGATTAAATAATAAAGAAATTAGTGAAAAATTATTTATCTCAGAAGGAACAATTAGAAATTATATAACAAATATTTTAGAAAAAACAAATTTAAAACACAGAACTGCTATAGCAGTTAACTATTTAAAAGGGAATTTTTAAAATTCATATAAAGAAATGACAAATGTCATATAAGAAGATGATATTAATAATTAATTAGTGTCGTCTTTTTTTTATATAATAAATACATAAAGAGGAAAAGGAGTTAAAAATTATGAAAATTATAGAAGTTGAAAATATATATAAAGACTATGGAAATCATGTAGCAGTTGATGGGTTAAGTTTAGATGTAAAGAAAGGTGAGATACTAGGAATACTTGGACCAAATGGTGCTGGGAAAAGTACTTTAATTGGAATGGTTTGTGGATTAATTAAAAAAACTAAGGGAGATATTACTTATGAAGAAAATATAAAAAAAGTTGATTCTTGGAAAGAAAATATAGGAATAGTTCCACAAGATTTTGCTATTTATTTTGATTTAACAGCAGAAGAAAATGTTAAATTTTTCTGTTCACTATATGGATTTAAAGGAAAAGAATTAAAGAGACGTGTAGATAGAACATTGGAGTTTGTAGGACTTACAGATGTAAGAAAAAAGAAAGCAGCAGAATTTTCAGGAGGAATGAAAAGAAGGCTTAATATAGCTTGTGCCATAGCTCATGAACCAAAGCTTATTATTATGGATGAGCCAACTGTTGGAATAGATCCACAGTCAAGAAATCATATTTTAAAATCTGTTTTAAAGCTTAGAGAAGAGGGAGCAACTATTATTTATACATCTCATTATATGGAAGAAGTTGATATGCTTTGTGACAGAATCATTATTGTAGATAAAGGTAAAAAGATAGCTGAAGGAAGTAGTGATGAACTTAAAAATTTGGTTGAAAATAAAAATATATATAATATTTTAGTTGAAGATGAAGTTCTAGGATTAGAAGAAAAGCTTTTAGACTTATCGGGAATAGAAAAAGTTACTTATGAAGAAAAAAGTTATAAAGTAACAACATTAAAAAGTAGTAATTCAATAGTAGAAATAGTTAATGTGATAGGAAATAATAATGGAAAAGTAAAAGGTATATCAAGTGAAGAGCAAAGCCTTGAAACAGTATTCTTAGCATTAACAGGAAAAAAATTAAGGGATTAGGGTGAAAAATTATGTATTTAGCAATGCTTAAAAAAGATTTAAAGCAATTCTTTAGAGAAAAGTTTAATATAATTATTTTAATAGTTTTTCCAATAGTTCTTATAACTACTTTGTCTGTAGGACTTCAATCTATGATGGATGGAGAAAATATTTTTAAGGAAGATGGTGAACATGTTGTTTATTATAGCATAGAAGAAGACAGTCCATATAAAGAAGGATTTTTAGGTTTTGGACAGGCGATGGATGAATCTATAAATGTGAAGTTTAAAGAAGAAAAGAAATTTGAAGATATAAAAGAAAAGGTTGATAATAATGAGGCTTTGGCTTATATAAGCTTTAAAGGAGAAAAGATAGAATATTATATTTCAGCTAATGGAGCAAAAATAGAGGGAAGAATAT
>NZ_JBOGCC010000262.1:0-10558 GCF_051656525.1 Clostridium sp.
AAACTTAGGGCAGATAGCTCTATTTGCAGGAACTTGGAACATGGAAGAGGACTTAGAAACTCTAAGAAGACTAATAACTCAACAAGAAAACATGACACAAAAATATGACGTAGTAATCACAAACCCACCTTACATGGGAGGTAAAGGATACTCAGACATATTAAAGAAATACATAGAGAAAAACTACAAGGACAGCAAAGCGGATTTATTCTCAGTATTCATGGAAAGATGTAGCGAATTCACTCAACAAGAGAGATACACAGCTATGATAACTATGCACTCTTGGATGTTTTTAAGTTCTTTTGAAACTTTAAGAAAAAATATAATTGATTCATTAGAAATTAATACTTTAAACCACTTAGGAACAAGAGCCTTTGAAGAGATAGGTGGCGAGGTTGTTCAAACGGTATCGTGGGTTACTAAAAAAAGAGTTCCAACTTTAAAAGGTAGCTATATAAGATTAGTTGATTACAACAACTCTGAGTGGAAAGAAAAAGAGTTCTTCAATAAAGAAAACTACTTCACTACAAACCAAAAAGACTTTGAAAAAATCCCGGGTAGCCCTATTGCTTATTGGGTGAGTGAGAGGGTTAGAGAGATATTTGCAACTAGTGAAAAACTTGGGGATGTAGGAAATGCAAAAACCGGAATGACGACAGCTGATAACGATAGATTTTTAAGAAATTGGTATGAAATAAATGACGTATCAAAAGAAGTTTTAGCAAAAACTTTTGAGCAAAGTTTTTTTTCTAAAAAATGGTACCCTTATAATAAAGGAGGAGAATTTAGAAAATGGTATGGAAATCGTGAATATTTAATTAATTGGAAAAATAATGGACAAGAAATAAAAGAAAATAAAGATAAAAATGGGAAAAAATTAGCCTCAGTGAGAAGCGAAAATTTATATTTAAAAGAATCACTTACTTGGTCTTTTGTAAGTTCTTCTTCATTTGGAATTAGATATTCACCTATAGGAACTTTATTTGACAATGGAGGTTCATCATATTTTACAAGTAATGAAAATATAAAATTTATTTTAGGATTATTATCAACAAAATTAGTTCATAATTTTTTAATGTTATTAAATCCTACTTTAAGTTTTCAATCTGGGAATGTTGCAAGTTTGCCAATTTTATTTTTAAAAGACAAGCAAATGAAAGAGGGAGTAGAAATTAAAGTAAGCGATTTAATTAATATTTCTAAACAAGAATGGGATTCTCGTGAAACTTCATGGGATTTTGAAAAATTAGGGTTGATCGAAGGAAACAGTTTAAAAGAAGGTTATGAGCAATATTGTGAATATTGGAAAGAACAGTTCTTTAAAATGCATAGTAATGAAGAGGAATTAAACAGAATGTTTATCGAAATCTATGGTTTAGAAGATGAGATGGATGAAAAAGTTGAACTGAGTGATATAACTCTTTTAAAGAAAGAGGCTAACATAGTGCATGGTGAGTTAGTATTTAATAAAGAAGAGTTAATGAAACAATTCTTATCATATGCAGTTGGATGTATTATGGGAAGATATTCTATTGATAAACCAGGACTAATAATAGCCAACTCTGATGATATTATGAAAGTTGAAAATAATAAAATAGTTATAGAAAGCAAAGATGCAGAGATTAGACATGAGATAACTAATCCTAGATTTATTCCTGATGCTCATGGAATAGTTCCAGTGCTAAGAGAGGACAGCTTTGAAAATGACATTGTAAGTAGAGTTATAGAGTTTGTAAAAGCAGTTTATGGAGAGGATACTCTCCAAGAGAACTTAAACTTTATAGCAGAGGGTCTAGGTAAGAAAAGCAGTGAAGATGCAAAAGATGTTATAAGAAAATACTTTATAAAAGATTTCTATAAGGATCATTTACAAAGATATAAAAAGAGACCTATATACTGGATGATGAACAGTGGTAAAAAAGATGCATTCTCTACTTTAATATATCTACATAGATATGAGGAGAATAGTATAGGAAGAGTAAGAGCAGACTATTTATTACCATACCAAGAGATACTAGACAATCAAAGAGCATACTATGAGAGATTAAGTAGTGATGAGAACACTACTCCAAAAGATAAAAAAGATGCAGATAAGAGATTAAAAGAGTTAGATGCAGAGTTAAAAGAGTTAAAAGATTATGCTAATGAAGTTAAACATATAGCAGACCAAAAGATATCTCTGGATTTAGATGATGGAGTTAAACTGAATTATGAGAAGTTTGGGAAGATATTAAGTAAGATATAGCAATTTAGGTAAAAGGTAGGTGAGTTAAATGATTGAAAGAATTTATATAGAAAACTATAAATCTATAAAAAAATTAGATATAAATCTTAATATGATAAATATTTTAATAGGTGCTAATGGTGCAGGAAAATCTAATTTTATATCATTTTTTAGATTTTTAAACTCTATAACAAATAAAAAAATGCAAACACATATTTTAGAAGAAGCTGGGAGTGAATATATATTGCATCATGGATTAAAAAATTCAGAATATATTAAAGCAAGAGTTGAATTGACAGAAGAAGACATATCTAATTACTATTCTTTTTCTCTTTTACCGAATACAGAGGGAAGTTTATTTTTTGAAACAGAAAATTTAGGGTATAAAGATAAATCAAAATATGATAGATTTTATCACTATGAAAATAACTTTGCTAAAGGATTAGAAAGTGGAATCACAGAGTTTAGAGTAGAAACAGAAAAAGTTCAAAAAATGGTAGCTAGTAGATTAGGTGAATACAAAATCTATCATTTTCATGACACAGGAAAAACAGCTCGAATAAAACAGTCATTTAATCTTTATGATAATGAGTTTTTATATACTGACGCACGGAATTTAGCTTCTTTTTTATACAAACTCCAAGAGACTAATAGCATAGTTTTAAGTAAAATTGAAAAAACAGTAAGATTAATAGCTCCATATTTTGATAAATTCTACTTGAAACCTAATCCCTTTAATCAAGAAGAGATAAGGTTGGGATGGAAAGAAAAAAATTCAGAGATGATATTTAACGCTAATCATTTATCTGATGGAACTTTGAGAATGATTTGTTTAATAACTTTATTTTTACAACCAGATCCACCTAAAACAATAATTTTAGATGAACCAGAGCTAGGATTACATCCATTTGCTTTAAAAGTTCTAGCTGATTTAATAAAAAAGGTTGCTAAAAAAAATATTCAAGTAATTATTTCAACTCAGTCTGTAACTCTTGTTAATAATTTTGAATTAGAGGATATTATTGTAGTAGATAAGGAAAATACTGAATCAACATTTAAAAGAATGGACATATCAGAATTCACAGAGTGGCTAGAGGATTATACAATAGGTGAACTTTGGGAAATGAATTTATTAGGAGGGCGACCATAATGGGGAGAGTTCTAATAGTTGTTGAGGGACAGACAGAGGAAAAGTTTGTTAAAGATATTATGATTCCATATTTTCATTCTAAAGAAATATATGGTGATTTAAGAGTTACAATACTTCCTAGTAGTATTTTAAATAATGGAAAAAGACACAAGGGTGGAGTTATAAAATTTGAAAGTGTTGTAGGATATGTAAAAAGGTTAATTAATTCTGCAGATTATGTGACTACTCTTTTAGATTACTATGGAATAGATAGAGAGTTTAGAGGATACAAAGAAAGTTTACAAAAGTCTGATATAAAAGAAAAAAAAGAACTTATTGAAAAGGAGTTAGAGTTAGAAATAATGAATCCTAAATTTATTCCATATATTCAAATGCATGAATTTGAAGGATTATTATTTTCTAATCCAGATAGTTTTATATATATTGATGAAAAAAATCCATCATTAATTGATGAAATAAAAGTTGATATATCAAGGTATTTGACTCCAGAACATATAAATGATAGTCCTACAACTGCACCATCAAAAAGATTAGAAAAATACTACGAAGGATATAGTAAAACTATTGATGGTCTTATAGTTGCTGAAGATATTGGAATTGCCACTATGAAAAAAGAGTGTCCCTTATTTAAAGAATGGATAGAAAAAATAGAAAGATGTCTAAATAAGTAATTAAAGGCTTAAAGTAGATAACTTTAATGACATTGTGAATAATGGAGATTATCTTAAAGAGAGGAATTATATTTTCTCTCTTTAATTCTATTAGGAGAAAAATGAAAAAATAAACCAAGGGAGTGATTTTATGGGGAAAAATCAATATTTAGGTGGAGGAACAAAACTTTCTATATATGACAGAAAGAAAAATTTGATAAAAAAAATACATCAGCAACTAAAATCTAATATAGCACAGAATTATATTGCATTACCAAGTCTTGAAGAATATTTTTCTGATTATGAAGAGGACGATTTAAAAGAGATTTTAGAAGATGTAAGAATAGATTATAATGGTAGAAGAAAATATTGGTTTAATTTAGTTAAAGAGCATAATGCTAAAGATGATGTAAATAAGAAAAAAGAGTTAGAAGATAAAAAACCTCAAAAAGCTATAACAGTTGTAAACTTACCTATTGAAAAGATAATAGGTGAGCTATATTTTGTTAAATATAAAAATAAAAATATAGTATTCGAGAAAAATAAACTGGTAAAAAAAAGTAATATTGAGTTGCTATCTCCTGGATTTATAGTTGAATGTCACATCAATACAAAAAATCCTAATCCAATGTTGCTAAAAGCTAAATATATACATAAGGAATCGTTATGTCATGTTATATATAAGAACAATGCTAAAAAATCTATCTATGCAAAAATAAGTGGCACAGATTTATACTTTGAATATAGATGTGAAGATAAGTATTTAAAAAGCAAGTTAAATGAATTTGTTAGAGTTTAAGATTATAAGGGGGAACAAAAATTGAGATCATTATTAAATGAATTTGAAGAGTTTTTGAAAGAGTATGATTTTAAAGAAAATGATTGGTATAAAGACCTTAAAAAATGGATTGAAATATTGCAGAATATAAAAGAAAGTTTAAAAGATAAAGAAAATGTAAATAGAAATGAGTTGGAGAATATAATAAATTTATCTTCTAATGGAGAGCTAAAAACTATTGATGATTTTTTAGAAAGATATTTTTTCAAAGTTGAAAACGGAATATCAGATGTAGGACAAGGAAATATGTACAATGCTGATAGAGATAAAGTAAGAAAAAAAATTGACAAAGATATGCAATTAATTATTTCAATGTTAAAAGAGTCAGATATTCAGAAGGTAGAAAATTTATTAATAGAATTATTAAATACTAAAAAAAATTCATCTTCTAAAGAGAGAAATTATAGGGCAGTGAGATATAGATTTTTATGTGCTTTATTTCCAGATAGATTTACTTCAATAAGTTCTTATGATAAAGTTTTAAAGTTAAAGAATGAATTACAAAAAAAATATAAAATAAATTTTAGACCATTAACTTTTATTGAGATTCAAAAAAAATTAATGTATGAATTAAGTGATTCAAAAGAGGATGTTTATAAAAAATTAATATTTTACTGGGAACTTTATAAAAAGCTATGTGAAAATACAAAAATGTCCAGTAATTTAGTGTTACCAGAGAAAGATATTATTGATAAAAAGCCTTTAAATCAAATTCTATATGGTCCACCGGGAACAGGAAAAACTTATAATACAATAGATAGAGCAATTGAAATATTAGATAATGAGTTTTATATAGCTATTAATTCTGATGATACTTTAAATGATGAGGAAAAAAGAAATAGACTTAGGGAAAAATTTAAAGAATACAGAGACAATAGTCAAATTGAGATGATAACTTTTCATCAATCATATAGTTATGAAGATTTTGTAGAGGGAATAAGAGCAGAGATAGATGAGAGTGAAAATATTAGTTATAACGTAGCTAATGGAATATTTAAAGAGATTTCTAGAAGAGCATTGAAAAATTTAAAAAACAGTGAAAACACTAATGACAGGAAAAAAGATTTTGAAGATGTTTTTAAAGAGGTTATTTTAGATAAATTAGATGAAGAGAAAGGTTTAGAGGTTAAAACTAAAAAATCCTATTTTACAATAACTGACATAACTGAAAAAAGTATTCATTTTGATAAATTTGCAGGAAAAAGTAAACATTCACTTTCAATAGCAACACTAAAAAAAATGTATGAGGCTGGAGAGAATAATTCAATAAAAAATGGATTGGAGCCATACTATACTCCAATATTAGAAAAGTTATTGGCTAGCTCTAATTATTTAGAAAAGAAAGATGAATTAAAAAACTATGTATTGATTATAGATGAAATAAATAGAGGAAATATATCTAAAATTTTTGGAGAACTAATAACTCTAATTGAAGATAGTAAAAGAATTGGAAATGATGAACAGATTAAAATAACACTACCATATAGTAAAGAGAGTTTTGGCGTGCCTAATAATCTATATATAATAGGAACAATGAATACAGCAGATAGAAGTATAGCTTTATTAGATACAGCTCTTAGAAGACGTTTTGAATTCATTGAGATGATGCCCCAATTAGATTGTTTATCTGAAAAAAGCATAGAGGATGCACCAGAAATCAATATAAGTAATTTTTTGAAAGTTATTAATGAAAGAATAGAATATCTTTACGATAGAGATCACACAATAGGACATGCATATTTTATAAATATAAAAACCCTCCAAGATCTTAATAATGTTATGAGAAACAGAGTAATTCCTCTGTTGCAAGAGTATTTTTATGACGATTGGGAAAAGATTCAACTTGTATTAGGAGATCATGAAAAGCAAATTGGAAAATCTGGAAATAAATTTATTATTAGTGAAAATGTAATTAGTAAGAGTATATTTGGATTTAATTTAGATGATATGGAGTTAAGCGAGTTTAGTTATAGAGTTAATGATGAATTTACAAGGGAAAGTTATCTGAAAGTTTCTGAATTTGGAGAAAATTAAAATGAATGATAAAAGAAATATAACTCTAACTGAATATAGTTCTATTTTTATAGGAGCAGAAAACGATGGAAAGAATATAGCTGTAAATAAAGAAACTTTTGAAGAGATTGAAACCTTTGTATTACAAAACTCAGATCATGTTCAGTATCTTAAATTAGGACAAAATAAAAGAGGAAAGTTTCTTCAGGCTCAAAATTATGTTGGAATAATTCAAACAAAAAGTGGAAGAACTATAGAAATACTACCTAAGATAACTAGGTTAGATGAAGATGAAGATATAGAAAAAAGTAAAAAAATTCTATTAAAGATGTTAAGAACTCTAAAGGATTCTCCCTTTAAAACTACAAAAATAGCTAATTTAAAGGTTGAAAAAATGACCCTTTATGAAATTTTTATAAAGATGTTTTTAGAGGAGTTATCATTACTTCTAAAAAAAGGAATAAAATCAAATTATATAAAGAAAGAGGATAATCTTAAATATTTAAAAGGAAGGTTAAAAATATCTGACCAGATTAAAAAGAACTCTATTCATAAAGAGCGATTTGCTGTTGAATATGATGAATTTAGCCCAGATAGAATAGAGAATCAGATTATAAAAACTACGCTAGATTTTCTTTATAAAAAATGTACAACCTTAACTAATAAAAAGAGAATTAGAGAGTTTAAATTTGTATTTGAAGATATAAAACCCATCTATGACTACAATAGTTGTTTTTCAAAAATTAAGTTAGGGCGAGATATGAAAAACTATGAACAGGTTCTAAAGTGGTGTAAGATCTTTCTTTTAAATAATAGTTTTTCACCATATAAAGGTAGCGAAATTGCTTTTGCCCTACTTTTTGATATGAATAAGCTCTTTGAAAGCTATATTGGGGATTACCTAAGAAAAAAAGATGAGATTGAAAACCTAAAGTTACAGGATAGAGAGCATCATTTAGCGTACATAGATAGAAGTGCAAGATTTGGATTAAGACCAGATATTGTAATAGAAAAAGAAAATGAAATTATTGTATGTGATACTAAATGGAAAACTATGTCTAAGGAACCAAGCCAAGAGGACGTGTATCAACTATATGCCTACGGAACAAAGTATGAAAAATGTAAAAAGGTTTATTTAATCTATCCTTTTGTAGATTCTAGTAATCCTTTAAAATATGATTTTGGGATAGGAAAATCATTAGAATTAGAAGTGATATATTTTAATCTTCATATGAATGATTTTCATGAAAGAGGGATAGAAATCTGAGAGAGAAAGTAAATTATGAGAAGTTTGGGTAGATAGTGAAGAAAATATGATATAATTAAAGAAAAGGTATAAGAGGTGAAAAAGATGGTTAAGAAAAAGTTACCTGTAGGAATAGATGATTTCAAAGAGGTAATAGAAAACGATTATTACTTTGTAGATAAATCTATGCTAATAAATGAATTGTTAGATAAAAAGTCTAAAGTAACACTGTTGCCAAGACCAAGAAGGTTTGGGAAAACTTTAAATATGTCAATGCTTAACTATTTCTTCAGTATAGAGGACAGAGAAAATAATAGAAAGCTATTTGGAGGATTAAATATTTCAAAAACAGATAAGATGGAATATGCAGGAGAATATCCTGTTATATATATAAGCTTAAAAGATATAAAATTTCGTAGTTGGATGGAGTGTTTTGGTGCCTTAAAAAATTTAATCAGCAATTTATTTCAATCTAAAATATATATCAGAGAGTCTTTAAATGAGATTCAAATAAAAAATTTTAATGATATTTTAATGAGAAATGAAAACGCAGACTATACGAATGCTTTAAAAGATTTGTCTAGCTATCTAGAGAGTTATTATAAAAAGAAAGTAATCATTTTAATAGATGAATATGATACACCTTTAGTAACAGCTCATTCACAAGGATACTATGATGAAGCGATATTCTTCTTCCGTAATTTTCTGAGTGCAGCACTAAAAGGTAATCCATATTTAGAGTTTTCAGTACTTACTGGAATATTGAGAGTTGCAAAAGAAAGTATATTTTCAGGATTGAATAATCTTGTGGTATCTACAATTTTAGATAATGATTTTAATTATTTTGGTCTTACAGAAGATGAAGTAGAAGAATTATTAAAATATTATGAATTAGAGTATGAGCTAGAAGATGTAAAAAAGTGGTATAATGGATATAGGTTTGGAAAGAAATTAGTTTATAATCCCTGGTCTTTAATTAATTTTGCTAGTAAAAATGAGCTTAATCCATACTGGGTAAATACAAGTGATAATAGTTTAATAAAAGAATTATTAGACAAAAATGATTCTAAAGTAATAGATGATTTAAAAGCTGTATTTAGTGGGAATGAAATAGAGGAAGTAATCACAGAAAATATTATATTTTCTGATTTAGAAGATGTAGATACAATATGGTCACTGATGTTATTTTCAGGATATTTGACTTATGATAGATTTGAAATATCGGAAATAACTGGAGCAAAAACATATTTTTTAAAGATTCCTAACTATGAAGTTCAATCATTTTTTAAGAATACTTTCATAAAAGAGTACAGTCATGGGAAAACAGCCATGTATTTTAAAATGTTAGAAGATTTGTATAAAGGCGATGTTAAGAAATTTGAATATAAATTTAAAGAGTTGTATTTATCCGCAATAAGTTATCACGATAGTGGAGATAGCGAGAAGTATTACCATCACTTTATGCTAGGGCTTCTTTTAACATTAGGAGATAAATATATAGTAACTTCCAATAGAGAGAGTGGCTATGGAAGATATGATATAGCTTTAGAACCGAAAGATAAGAAAAATTTTGGATTAATATTTGAGTTTAAAATAGGGGATAAAAATTCTATTCATGAGAAAGCAAAAGAGGCTTTAGTTCAAATAAATGAGAAGAAATATGATGTAGCCATGAAAAATAATGGAATATCAAAAGTAATAAAGATAGGAATGGCTTTTAGTGGTAAAGATGTTGCTATTGAAAGTGAGATTAATTAAGAGGGGATATTTTAGAGAGAATGTAAAAATTCTCTCTTTTTTCTTGCCATAATAAGGTTAATGAGCTATACTTTATTAAAAAGTTTTATCTACATAAAACTACATAAATGGAGGGAAGATGGCTAGACCAAAATCAGAGATTGAACGAAAAGCTTTAAATACAAAGATAGATGTAAAACTATTTCAATTATTAAAAAAAATAAATAGCGAAACAGGTATTCCAATCAATAGACTTTTAGAAAATGCTATTAGAGAAAAATATTTAAAAAATGATGATAAATAATGAGAGGTAACTATGGAAAGTGAAAAAATAAAAGAATTATTACAACATAGATTTGATATAACACCTATTTATCCAAAGAAAAGACACATAATCTTTTGGTATGATGAGGGTGGAGCTTTTAAAGATAGTTTAGATGAACTTAATCTTAGAGATGTTAAGATTATAAAGTTGGAAAAAAGTATTAATAAAAAAGAGGAAGAGATTGATATCAATATATTTAAAACTAAATATACTTTAGAAGTACTAGATTTAGAAAGTAACTATCTAATTTATAGTGAATATCCAAGACCAGAAAAAGATAATGAAAACTTTTTATTAGATGTTGAGAAGTACTCAGAATACTTTAAAGCTGATAGAACAGCTATGATAGTAGAGGAACTTTCTTTAGATAGATTG
>NZ_JBOGCC010000263.1:0-3993 GCF_051656525.1 Clostridium sp.
TTTAACACATGGACTTGTGATAGGTAATGCTCCTTAAATATCACATACTATAATTTGTCTAAAAACTATAATAACCACAAACTCTTTTATGCTTTACATCTCGTAACGCCAAATTATTCATCTGAACTTAACTTTATTGCCAATACCCGTTTCAACATCTCGTCTACATTATGTTTAATCATCAAAACTACTTACTGTAATTTCTATAAACGTTTTTCTATATTTATAATTCTAAAATCTTATATAAAAGTTAATCTTTTTTTATACAAGCACACAAATCATAAAATAAAAAATCTAGTTATTGGCAGTAAAATAATCGTCTAACGCCGTTTATTTTACTGTATTATTAAAAATTATATTTAAATTATAATCTTTTAAATTAAATATATCAAGCTTTAAAGTACATCTTTAATTTAAGATTCTTACTATAATTTTTATTTAAATAATTTTAAATAGATATTTAAATCATAATAAAAAAATTCAAGTTATTAAAAATTTTAGTTTATAAAAAGCTCTAAGGATTTCTTAGTCTATTCCTCCCAATTTTATCGTTTAGAAAGCTTTTCAGTCGCCTCCTGGCTCCCTCAAAACTTTCACACTCAAAATAGCTCGTCTTAGCCTTGCAAAATCCTTGACCTTTTAAAATAAACTAAAATTTTAAGATAGTTAATCTTCCTTCCCTATTAACAGATGTTCCAGTAAACCTATTTAAATAAAAATATTTAATCGGGTGAAGGGGTTGGGGGCTTACTCCCCCACCCTCCAATAACTTTAATTAAACAGACGTCGTAGACATAGGGCTTTGCCCGTAACCGAGGGTTTGGGAGGTTGCCTCCCATTAGAAAGTAAGAGGCTAAATGCCTCGCTTTCTATATAATCTTCTTTAAAATTTTTTCTTTAAAGAAGATTAAAGAGAGCATTTTAAATAAATGGCTCAACCACGCCATTTATTTCGGTTAATAGGGGTCATAGTATGACCCCTATTATGGTCATACTATGACCCCTATTAATCATTTTGTATTTCTAATTTATGAACTTTCATTCATTGTCAATAGTTTTTTCTTTATTTTTTTACAATATTATGCTAAAATGACCTCATAAGGTTCACAAAAGAACCTTGTATAGTTCAAATTTATAAACTAATTGAAAGGAGATTGCTAATGGAGTTAAAGGTATCAACAGTTCGTGATTTAAAAAATAATACTATTTCATTTGAAGATAGAAGAAAAGAACTTATATCAAATGAATTAAAAGAAAAAGAAAAAAAAGAAAAAGAAAAAAAAAGTCCTTATAAAAATTTTATACAATTTAATAAAGCCTCTTATAAAGCTGAAGATCAATTATTAGAAAAATCAGCAACTGCATATAGAGTTTTCAAATTCTTAATTCAAAATATGGATAGTTATAATGCTGTTATGTGCTCATATACTGTTCTAGAAGAAAATTTAAATATCAGTAACTCAACTGTAAAAAGAGCCATACGACTATTAAAAACCGAAAAATTTATTGATGTCTATAAAAGTGGAACAAGCAATGTTTATTGTATTAACAAAAATATTGTTTGGAGTAGTTGGGGCACTAATTTTAAATATGCTAAGTTTGGAGCTAACATTATTTTAGCTAAAACAGAAAATAAAAAAGATTAGAAAAATCACCACTTTTCCTAATCTTCAATCAAATCAAAGCAACCTAATGGTTGCTTTCTCTTTATTTACTTTTATTGTTTATTTTTTAAATTATAACTTAATTATTTAAATTAATCAATATTCATTAATTTAAATGAACATCAATTTAATAAAAACACTTTAGTTATCGTGTAATTTTAATACCACTTCATCTTATTTTTTAATATTTTCATTTTTTCTTCAAACTTATTAGTTCTTTTCTCTATTTCTTCTTCGTAATTACTCTTCTCTTCATCCTTCTTAATCATTTCATCTATGTAATTACATACTATTTCACTCATTGAAATCCCTTGTCTCTTAGCTATTTCTTTTAATTTCTTTTTATCTTTTGATGTAATTCTTACTTGTATTAATTTATCCTTTTTTTCTCCCATCATTACACCTTTATTTTTAGATATTTATTATAATTACAGAATAACTAAATATCCTTACTACTTTTGTTATTCTGTAATGACACCCTTATTCCTTTTATTTATTCTATTTTTTATCTATTTGTCCTAAAACAAGCTCCCACATTTCATAATATGGATTTGTTCTTAATCCAATAATATCGCAGTAGCCATTCTTTCTATTTGGTAGAATAATCTCATTAATCATTCCATTTTCTCCGTTAAAAATATACTCTTTAACTATCTCTACATGTGTAGTATCTGGAATGGGTAATACAATATTCTCTTTCCCTACATAATGTTTTTTTCTCATTTTTACATCTCTTAAATCATAATATTGAGTTCCTTTATAGCAATCAAATCCTCTACTAAATTCATCTGCTGTTATAGATTCTGTTTTCTTATAGTTTCTTATTTTTTGTGACTTTAATTTTTCATATTTTTCTTTCCAACGTCCAACTATATCATATGCATTATTTAATTTATCTTCACATCTATCTTGAATTTCAAATGATTTATCTTCTATTATTTTATTTTGCTTTTTAATTTCATTATATCTAAGCTCCATTTGCTCTTTTAATTTTTTTGCATTTAAAGCGTAGTTGTAGTATTTAGTTACTCTCTCTTTATAAGGATCTTCTTTATCAAATTCCTTTAACTTTGTTGTTAATCTTTCAACATCTCTATTTAATTTTTCTACTTCTAATTCTAATTTGTGTGCTTTATTTTCTGCATCAGCTACAAAGTGTTTAGGAACATAATCCCCACTACCTCCATATTTTTTCATATCATGATATTCTTCTTGATCTAAAAGAAATAATAATTCCTTTGATTCAGAATCCAAATTTGCTGCTATTACATCTTCCCACTTCTCATATATTTTATATTTTGGTCCTAATATTCCATTTTCTCTTTTTGCATGTTTCATTTTTCCACCTTCATTTATAAAAAAGTGCTTATATAATAAATTTAATTTTCATTATTAGCACTTTTCATTTAATACATTCTATTTTAATTCTGTTTTAACGCCTCCTTAGCCTTTTCAAGTTCTTTATTATATTCTAGTTCTTTTTTATTTAAATCTTCTTTAAAAGCCTTTTTTATAGATTCTAAAGCTATCTTATGCTCTGACTTAATTTCCTTAATTTCATTTTTATAATTTTCTTCTGTATTTTTTAGAATATTATTTTGTTCTTTTAGCTCTAATTTCATTAAAGTAACTTCTTCTTTATGACTTTGCTCTATTTCTTTTGATAGCTTTAATTGCTCTTTAATCTCCACCTTTACTAATTCTAATTCATTTTTATAGAAATCTCTTATACTCTCTACATTCTCTAATTTTTGTAATACATCTTTATTTTTATGTTCTGTATTTGTAAGACTATTTTTCAGCTCAATATTGTTCTTTTCTAAGTTTTTATTTAACTTCTCTAATTCCTTATTAATTTCTTTGAACTCTTTATATTCTGTAATAATACTATTCAAAGTATTTATTTGTTCTTGCTGACTATCAATAGCTTTAGCTTTTTGCTCTAACTCATTTAATGTAGTCTTTAATTTTAAATTCAACTCTTTTGAACTTGATTCTAATCCTTTATTCTTTGAACTAATTTCTTTGAACTTTTCTTTTAAATTTTCCTTTTGTTCTTGAAGATCTGCTATTGCTTTATCTTTAGTATTTAATTCTAAACTTAAAGTTTCTCTTATTCTTTCTTCTGATGTTTGATTTATTAATAATGAATTTATAAACATTCCAACTAATCCATTTATAGTTTCCTGGAATGTTTCAATTTCTTTTGCTCTATCTGAAATTAATCCTTTTGCTTTTGCCATTTCAAAAGAATTTAAAACACTTTTGAACATTTCAGCTTGATTTAATCCATTTTCATCTGCTATTTCTCTAAATTTTTTAATATCTT
>NZ_JBOGCC010000264.1:0-2169 GCF_051656525.1 Clostridium sp.
ATAGTAGCTCTTAAATCTTCTCCTGGAATAGATGGAACAGTTAAAGTTAACATATATGCTTTATACCCTTGTGGAATAAGTTCTGTATAATATTTTTTGAATTCATAAATAAATTTACTAATATCTAAAACCTTACAATTGGGACAAAATCTATTATTTTTACATCTGTTAACCTTTTGCAAATCAAGTAATTTATTTTTTTCATATTTATCCCAAAGCCAAAGATTCATACAATCATTAATAGAATCAGACCTATTTGAATATTTTTTAAGATTAAATTCCTGAAACATAGAATAATAATAGTCAGAATATTGACTGTTAAATTCTTTTTTCTTCTTGTCCATTTTTTCTAAAATCTCATTGCTAAAATCCAAAAACAACACCCCCCTTAAATTTTCAATTTGGAAAAAAAAACCACCCCTACAAACCGCACAGTTAAGCCAAGTTCGCAGATGTTTCTATAAGTATCGAGAAGAACCATAATTTTTAAGAATTTTCACAGTCTAAATCATTCAATTTTTTAGTTAAAATTAACATATTTTTTTGGTCAATGTACTCTTCAAGAGCCAACGCCATTAAAGCAGATTGAGAAACTCCAGTTTCTACACTTTTATTTTCAAAATATGTCTTGATTTTCTTAGAAACTCTTATATTAATTCTTGGCAATTCAGTCTTACCAATTTTAGGCATTAAACCACCTCCTTAATTACTAATATCAATTTAACATCAAAAAAAGAAATTGTCAATATATTACTTTTTGCGACTAAACATAATTTTTACTATGAAAATAAACAGGTGTAACACTTATAATAAAAGTGTAACTTTAAGTGTTACTAAATAACTAAAAGTGTAACTGTAACACTTATTATAAAAGTGAAACATTTTTGATTAAAAGTAATTAAGAAAAGCACGTTTTTTGATAAAATATATTTACTGAATCAACAAATTTTAATAGAGTTTCAACGTCCTTTTCTTAGCAAGATTATATCAATCTATTGGAGCAGTAAAGGGGCAAGTTTTATTCGCGTTCGCTCACCCCTTGACAAGCGATTAAAGTTTCAACCAATAACAAAAAAATTAATGTTCTCATATATGAGTTTAAAAAAAGTTAGAATTATAATTTTATTTAATAATATAAAAATGCTGCAAGAGGTGCAGTTACACTTTGCACCCTTTGCAGCAACCTTTTAAAATTACTAAATTAAAAATTTAAATAAAAACTTAAATTTAATTAACTCACAATTTAGATATTTATTTTTAAATCAAATTTTGTTATAATAACGATAGCGATAACGAAACGATTTTTTGTGTAAGTTAAATAAATAATGTCAAGCTTTTATTATTCAATTAATTTAGCATTAAATCTCGAAATCTTTTTATAATCACGATAAGTAGTGATTAATTCGTTAATCTCGTAAGTTAGTAGGCTTACGGGATTTTCTTTTATTTCAAGATTTAATTCTTGTTTCTCTCCTTCATCAACATTTTCACATTTCATATTAAGAAGAAGTCCAAATCCTTGCCGAACTCTTTTATTTTCTAAAGCTTGAACTAATGTTTTAAAAACATAATAATTTTCGATATCTGAATCTTTAAAAGTATATTTAAAAACTTCGTAAATACCTTTTTCATCTAACGGAACAAAATCAACTTCAAGAACTTTTTTATTCTTTTCATAAAATTTTGCTTTAGGATCATAGACTAACTTATCAATATTTTTAAAGTTATCTCCATACCAAAGCATAGACCATATTTTACCCATTTGAATATCAATATGTGACTTCATATTATAAGATTGTCTTTTATTGCTCCATTTACCCTCTATATCTTTTAAAAGTAAATTAGGTGATATGTCATCACGTATAAGCAATACGCAATGGAAATGCGGGTGAAAACCTTTGTTAGCGTTATAGGTAATCTCTAACACCTTAATACCACCATCAACTTTGAAATATCTATCACTATAACCTTTACTATCGTCATAAGTAAATTTATAAATCATTTTCCTAAAAGTTTTATTTAATTTATCAATAGTAGCTCTTAAATCTTCTCCTGGAATAGATGGAACAGTTAAAGTTAACATATATGCTTTATACCCTTGTGGAATAAGTTCTGTATAATATTTTTTGAATTCATAAATAAATTTACTAATATCTAAAACCTTACAAT
>NZ_JBOGCC010000265.1:0-4285 GCF_051656525.1 Clostridium sp.
CTATTTCATCTTCTTGCCCATTTAAAACCATCTGAATAAATGATGGGTATGCTGTATGAACGTAATTTGCTTGTGATGGCGTTGTTATTTCACATAGTATATCATATTCCATATCATCTGTAATCTCTTCTACGTGTAAACTAGGGGCTGATAAAACGGAATATTGCGTTCCATACTTATCAGTTTTCCCCTCTTCAATTTCAAGCCTATATTCTTTTCCTTCAACTAGATATGGTAACTCACCTACAATCGTGAAGTTGCCATATCTTGATAGCTTTAAATTAACGTTCTCTTTAGTTGGCACACATCCAAAAATCCTATAATCGTCTTTTGCAAAAACTTGTTTGGTTATTCTACATTCTACCATAATTCCCATAACTATCACCTCTCAACTTTTTATAATCTTATTATATACTAAAAAAATAAAAGTGTCAACATATAGTCAACACTTTTTATGAATTAATCTTCACTATCTATCTTAGAATACACATCAATTACATTTTCAACATCTTCTGATTCAACCCATTTTCCTTCATTATTTTTAACACGTTTATTCTTTTCTTTTACAATGGCTTTGCAAATATCTCCATTTATAATAGGATTTTCACAATACCAAGACTTGTTTAATTTAACTTGTAATCTTGATCCACTTGATATTTGATATATTGAAGAGAATGGTGTCCCATACTGATTAATCTCAACGCTTTCAAATACATAGATTACGTCATCGAAATCTTCATCTATGACATCTGTGTATCCTAATACTTCAACTTGATACTTTAATTTTTCAAACTTTGTCGTATTACAATCTATTTTATTGATGTATTCTCTTACTTCTTCTATTCTTTTTACTTTAGTTTTTTCTACATGAGTTTTCTTATATCTCTCATTGAACCTACTCCAAGCCATTAAAAGTTTATTTATATTTCCAAACCTCTCAAAGTAGTCTAACTTAATTAAGAACACGATGTCATTCTTTTTCAATGGTGAGTTTACCAACTCCACAAACAGATCAATAACATCAAATATTGCAACATCTTTCATATTCCACAATACTTCAGGAGCTACCTTGCTCATTCCTTTTATTGAGGCCATTGTCTGGGTTATGCAGTGGTTCTTCTTGTCTATATTGAAAGTCCTATTGTCATCTCCAAACTTTGCTTCTTTTATTTTTATTCCTTTTATAGCCATTTCTTTTTTCAAAGATGTTACTTTATCCTTATCTCCTTTGTCACTAAACCTTTGAAGTGCAACTTTATAAAACTCCAATGGATAATAAGCTTTCAAATATGCTAAAGTTACGCTATCTATTGCCATTGAGTAGGCGTGTGCTGAATTGAATCCATAAGCGGCACTATCTTCAACCACCTTCCAAACCATCTCAGACATTTCAATCGCTTTGCTCTCATCGTTTGTCTCACCTGTATCTATTATAGCATTTGAAAAGCTTGATAAGAACTTTTCCTTTGCATCTTTAATTACATATTCCTTCTTCTTGCTAATTGCTTTTATGATGTTATATGTTTCTGACATAGGGAATCCTGCAAATCCAAGAACTTTCATTAAATGTTCTTGATATAATATGAACGAACTATCACAGTATTCATCTTGAATTAATTCATCAAATACCTTTATACCATATTCAAAATGTTCTCTGTTTTCAAATTTACTATACATAGATTTAAATGAAGGTCTAACACCTGCCACAAACATTGTCAACTCAGATATGTTTTTTGGTTTATACTTCATAACTTTTTGAGTTGTTTTTGTTTGCTCAACTTGATTTATACACATTGTTTCTCCTTTTGCATATATATCCCAAACATTTTTATCCCCATCTATTTTTTTTAGTAAATCGTTTACAGACATAGGTTCTATTCCAGTTTCTTTATATATATCGTATGTCAAGCCTATTGAATCTACGATTAAGTAGTCTTGTTTTAAATACCCGAAGCTATCAATTGTACCACTCTCCAGTAGAGCCACAAAAACTTCCTTTCCTGTTGTTTCAGATTTACACAACATTATTCCAATATCTGATTCTATGTCTCCATCATAACAAAGAGTTCCACATGGATGTCCTTTCCTACTTTCTACAATTCCAAGATAATGTCTACATCCATCAATTAAATAACCATATTTTTCCTTGTCTACAAAGTCAAAGATGTCAATTTCTTCATCTTCTTCTTTATATCTAAGGGATTTTTCATACTTGTCTATTAACTTAGAAACTTCATTAGCAAGTTGTGGGTCTATGTCATTAGCTCTACAATACATTTTAAAAGCCGACTTCAACTTTAGCTTCCCCACTGCCAATAAGTCGTATGTTCCTAATTCCCCAATCAACTCTTTTTGGGCATTTATGAATGGCTGTCTGTCACTAACGTTGTGATCTATATCAGGTGCTTGATGAGATTCTAATATTCTTTCTTTAGTCAGGAATCTTTCAGAATACATGATTACAGGTGAATTTACTTTATCTACCTTTGTGAATTTCAATAGTTTATTTAAGAACATAGAAACACCTGAACCCCTTCCACTTGGAGTTAAAATTCCACCATACTTTTCTTGTCCTAATTTCATGGTTTCATAATTAAATATGAAGTAATCTACCATATTACATCCAATTATTTCATCAATATCATGGCATATTTCTCTCATGTATTGTTCTATTTTCAATGGGTTTATATCACATTCTTGATTTCTCCATTCCTTTCTTAATATCTTCCGAAACATCTCATTTCTGTCCTCTTGAGTTAGATGCTTATACTTTTTTAATATTGGAACCTTAAGGCTTCTATCTAATAATATTTCATCAAAGTTCAATATTTTATTTGTATTCTCAATGGCTTCCTCTATTTGAAATGAGGTGAATATTCCCTGAGAATCAAATCTTGAGAATAGTTCATCATATGTTGGATAGTCTAAATACCACCCATTCTCCTCTTCATATATAAGACCACTAGATTTTAAGTAATAGTCTCTATCTTCAACTTGTTGTTGGGTTATTAAATGAGTGTCGCAACCTGCAATCATTGGTATGTTATGTTTTTTATTAAGCTCTAAGATATGAGAATTTAATTTTATTTGTTCGGATGTGTCATGAGGCTGTATTTCTAAGTAGAAATTAGTAAAATGATTATTTAGTTTTAAAACTACATCGTCAATATCATCATACTTATTCCAAAATGCAATACAAGCTGTAGTAACAAATACCTCATCCTTAGGAAGCGTGAGAATTAGCTCCATATCCAATCTAGGATTGTAGTGAAATCCAGTTTTATTAGCAATAGATAGAGCTTTATTTATTGCTTTTCTAGCATTTTCAGTCATAGCTAACAATATAATGTGACCAGCTCTATCTTTAGAAAACCTATCTTTAACAAATCCCGCTTCAACCCCAAATACAAATTTTATGTTTGTGCCATTCTTTTTATTGTACTTTTCAAGGTCGTCATATATTGCAAAGTAATTTCCTTGCCAATAATGCTCTACGGTTGTATAAACACATTGTTTGTCACCATATCTTTTTTTCAACTCATCCCAATAATCTATTGGTTGCAATACAGAATCCTTTATGAATACATTTGATAATGAAGTGTGTTTGTGATAGTTTTGATACATTTTTCTACCTCCTTGTATTTATCTAAATAAACTATATCATAAAAAAAGAAGGGTGTCAACCCCTCTTAATCAATTAAATATACCTTTGCATAAACTTCTTCTTCTCCAATTGGTTCAAAGAAATCTTCTTCAATGATGTCATAACCTTTTCCACAATCTTTGTATCTAAGAATTTTTTCAAAACTTGGCACATATCCTTCAACCCAAGGGAAAGTGGTTGCCGATTCAACAATCGCTTCTCTAGCATCTTCAAACAGTTTTTCTTCACATAGACATTCAACTTCAATCTTTTGCCCAATCTCAAGTGCTAAAAATTCTTCTAAAGTTAACTCTTTTCTCATAATAATACCTCCAAGGTTTGTTTGATACATTGATTGTATCACATATATTACTATTTGTAAATACTGGATTTAAAAAATATCATTCCAACTCACAACTTTGTTATCTACAACTTCCACATCATAGTCTTGTATGATAACCTGTGGGAACCTTATGCCCATATATTCGTTTATGCTCAACTTCCCTACCAGTGTAATTTCATTTGTCTTATTAAAATCAATTCCATCGTGTTTGCTAAATTTAACAAAGTCAATCTCGTTGTGTGAAAACTTAAATCCATCTCCACTAATAGTTCTAATATTTGATCCCTTTACCTTAATTT
>NZ_JBOGCC010000266.1:0-6780 GCF_051656525.1 Clostridium sp.
GGTAGATATTCGTTTAATAAAAAAGTATCTGTCATAAAAAGTCTCCTCTAAAATTAAATCTTATAGATATTATATAAAAAATATACAAAAAATACAAATAATATAAAAACATATAAAATTTGTAATGATATAATCAAAAATAAATTAAAGAGTAAAAGGGTTGAGGAAAGTGTGAGTTTAGAATTAAAGAAAAAATTAAAGAAGATAACGTGGCCTATTTTAGTAGAAATGATTTTAATGTCCTTATTAGGTAGTATTGATGTTTTTATGCTTGGTAAGTATTCAGATAATGCTGTGGCTGTTGTTGGAATAATTAATCAAATAGTTTGGATGATCAATTTAGCTTTTTGTATTACAACAGCAGGAACTTCAATACTTTTAACACAGTATTTAGGGTTTAAAAAGTCTGAAGAGGATGTAATTCAAATTTGTGGAATATCTATTGGTTTAAATTTTTTATTAGGTTTAATTCTTAGTATTTGTTTAGTCAGTGGAAGTACAGGTTTGTTTCGTTTATTAAATACACCATTAGAATTAATTACTCTTGGAAATGGGTATATGCAAATAATAGTTGGTTTTTCTTTTGTTATAGCTATAATGATGACATTTACTGCTATTTTAAGAGCACATGAGTTAACTAAAATTTGCATGAAAATAACTTTATTAATGAATGGAATAAATATTATAGGAAATTATCTTCTTATATTTGGAAAGTTTGGGTTTCCAGAGCTTGGTGTAACTGGTGCAGCAATAGCTACAACTTTTAGTAGAATAGTGGCATTAATAATACTAGGGTATAAGGTTTATAAGTTAGTTCTTCATAAAATAACTAGAGAAATAATAAAGAATTTTTCAAAAGAACATTTTAAAAATATTGTGAAAATTGGAATTCCAACTGTAAGTGAGCAATTTTCTTATAATATAACTCAATTAATAATAACTAGTTTTATTAATACTATGGCTATAAGTAGTATTGCAACTAAAGGATATATAAATAATATAGTTTTTCTATCCTTTATGTTTTCAGCTGCTGTAGGACAAGGAGCTAGTATAGTAATTGGCCAACTTATAGGAGAGGGAAAGGAAGAAAAAGCTTATGAAGTTTATAAATATAGTATAAAAATATCAATGATTATAACTGTTATTTCTAGTCTTGTTCTTGTAGTTTTAGGAAAAGCTATATTAGGATTTTTCACAAGTAATGAAGAGATATTAAGTCTTGGAATAATTTTACTTGCAGTTGATGTTTTATTAGAACCAGGACGTGCAATGAATTTAGTTGGAATAAATGGAATAAGAGCAACTGGAGATGTTAAATATCCTGTATATATAGCTATATTTTCAATGTGGATTTTTGCAGTAGGACTTGCGTATGTTTTAGGTGTGTATTTAAAGCTTGGTCTTGTGGGAGTGTGGATTGCTTTTGCAGTAGATGAATGGGTTAGAGGAATTCTGATTTATAAAAGATGGAAATCAGGAAAGTGGAAGAGTAAAGCTTTTGTAAGATGTTTACAAGAAGCTTAAAAGAAAAATAGAAAACTTTAAATAAAAGATTGGTTAAAAGGGAGAGAGAGAAATGGAGATAAAAAATATGTATTTAGATAAGAAAAGAGTGAGTGAGATATTTAATTCTGAGGAGTTTAAAGAAAAGTATACTTCAAATTTAGAACTTGGAGCTATATATAATAAGGAGAAAACTATATTTAGGTTATGGAGTCCAGTGGCTAAAAATATAACTTTAGAATTATATTCAAAAATAAAAAATGAATTTTTAAAGATAGAAGATGCAGAAATGGTAGAACAGGAAAATGGAGTATGGGTAGCAGAAAAGTGGGGGGATTTAGATAAGATTTATTATAGATTTAAAGTAGAGGTAGTAGATAAAATAAATTATACAATAGATCCATATTCTAAAGCAGTAACTGCTAATGGAAAGTATAGTATGGTTATTGATTTAAAAAAGACTAATCCAGAAAATTGGAGTAATGATAAAAAGCCTAGTTTAGAAAAAATAACAGATTCTATTATATATGAAATGCATGTAAGAGATTTTTCTATAGATAAGGATTCAGGAATAAAAAATAAAGGAAAGTTTTTAGGTGTAATAGAAAAGGATACGAAAACAAAAAATGGTATAAAAACAGGATTAAGTCATCTAAAAGAACTTGGGGTTACTCATATTCATTTACTTCCAGTATTTGATTATAAATCAGTAGATGAAGAAAACTTAGATAAAGAACAATATAACTGGGGATATGACCCAGAAAATTATAATTGTCCTGAGGGCTCTTATTCTACTAATCCTTTTGATGGTGAAGTAAGAGTAAAAGAGTTCAAGGAAATGATTTATGGTCTTCATAAGGAAGGCTTTAGAGTAGTAATGGATGTAGTTTATAACCATACTTATCAAGGGGAAGATTCTTTATTTAATAAAATTGTTCCAGGGTATTATTATAGACAAGATGAAAATGGTGATTTTTCAAATGGATCAGCTTGTGGAAATGAAACTGCCTCTGATAGAAGTATGTTTAGAAAATTTATGATAGATTCCTTAGTTTATTTAGCAAAAGAATATCATGTAGATGGATTTAGGTTTGATCTTATGGGAGTTCATGATATAGAGACAATGAAACTTATAAGAAGAGAATTAGATAAGATAGATAAATCTATAATTATATATGGTGAAGGATGGACAGGAGGAGAGACTCCATTAAAAGAAGAAGAGAGTGCATTAAAAAAGAATACTATTAAGTATGAAAAGCTTCAAATTGCAGCATTTAGTGATGATATTAGAGATGCTGTAAAAGGAGATGTTTTTGAGGAAGAAAAGTGTGGATTTGTAAATGGTGGTGAAGGATTTGAAGAGACAATAAAATGTGGAATTGTAGGAGCTACAAATCATCAAGGAGTAAATTATGAGGAGGTACTTTATTCAGAAGAGTTTTGGGCAAATGAACCATATCAAACTATAACATATGCTTCAGCACATGATAATTATACTTTATGGGATAAATTAAAAATTTCAGCTAAAGATTATACAAAGGAAGAAAAGATAAGCATGAATAAGCTTATAGCAACAATAGTTTTAACATCGCAAGGAATTCCATTTATTCATGCAGGAGAAGAATTTTTAAGAACTAAGTGTGATGAAGAGGGAAATTTTGTAGAAAATAGCTATAAATCTAGTGATAGAGTAAATAAATTAGATTGGAATAGAAAAGAAAAGTACAAAGAGGTATTTGGATATTATAAAGATTTAATAAAACTTAGAAAGAAAAATAAAGTATTTAGAATGAGTTCAGCAAAAGAAATAAATGAAAAAATAAAGTTTTTAGAATTAGAAGAAAAAGGAATAGTAGCTTATATTATTCAAAATGAAAATGAAAAAACTTTAGTAGTATTTAATGGAAATAAAGAAGGTAGAAAAATAGAAATACAAAAAGGAAAATGGAAGTATATAATTAAAAATTTAGAATTTAAAAATGAAAGTTTAGAGGGAAATATATTATCCTTAAAGGGTATATCAGCAAATATTTTAAGACTTAATTAAAAAGGAAAGGGGCTTGATAAATTTGAAAACTATTCAAAAAAGTTTAAATGAAACTATAACAAAAGAAGCTTTATATCATTTACCTAAAAGTAATTATTCTTATGGATATAATAAAGAAACATTGCATCTAAGGTTGAGAACTAAGAGAAATGATGTAGCTAAGGCTACTTTAAGAATAGGTGATCCGTATGTATGGGAGACTGGTGGCTGTGATGGTGGGAATTTAAATGCATCAGGAAATAAGTGGCATGCTTCTAATATAGAAATGAAAAAGGAAGTAGAAACAGAGTATTTTGATTATTGGATAGTAGAGTTTAAGCCACCTAAGAAGAGAGCTAGATATGCATTTATTTTAGAAGGTAAAAATGAAAAAATTCTTTTTTCAGAAAATGGAGTATTTGAATTAAAGGATAAAGATAATGAAGATGAGTTAAGTAAAATTAGTAACTTTTATTGTTTTCCATATTTAAATGAAATTGATGTGCCTAAGATTCCTAAGTGGGTAAGTAAAACTATATGGTATCAAATATTTCCAGATAGATTTAATAAAAGTGGTGAAAGTATAAGTTCAGATTCTATTATGCCTTGGGGAACTGAACCTACTTCAGAAAATTTTATGGGGGGAAACTTAAGGGGGATAATAGAAAAGTTAGATTATCTTTGTGATTTAGGAATAAATGGACTATATTTTTGTCCTATATTTAAAGCAACTACAAATCATAGATATGATACTATTGATTATATGGAAATTGATGAGATACTTGGCACAAAGGAAGATTTTAAGGAACTTGTAGAAGAGGCACATAAAAGAGGGATAAAAATTATGCTAGATGCTGTTTTTAATCATGTAGGATATTATTCTAATGAATGGCAAGATGTAATTAAAAATGGAGAAAAATCAAAATATAAAGATTGGTTTTATATAGAAAAATTCCCTGTAGTAGAGGAAAGTTTAGAAAAGTTAGATGGAAAAAATTTAAGGTATGAAACCTTTGGAAATGTTCCATTAATGCCGAAACTAAATACAGAAAATGAGGAAGTTATAAATCACCTTATAAATGTATCTAAATATTGGATAGAAGAAATGAAAATAGATGGTTGGAGACTAGATGTCAGTAATGAAGTGGACCATGTATTTTGGAGAAGATTTAGAAGGGAAGCTTTAAAAAGTAATAGTGAAATCTTTATACTTGGGGAAGTTTGGCATAATGCACTTCCATGGTTAATGGGAGATCAATTTGATTCTGTTATGAACTATCCTTTAAATGAAGGTATAAAAAAATATTTCATCTTTAATGAAATAGATGCAGAAAAGTTTAAGTATGTTATAAATGAAATATCAGTAAATTATCCAAAACAAATAATGGAGAATATGTTTAATTTACTAGATAGTCATGATACTCCAAGACTTTTAACTTTTGCAAAGGGAAATAAAAATAAGATGAAATTAGCCTTAACTTTCTTATTTACACACTTAGGAACACCATGTATATATTATGGAACAGAGGTTGGAATGGAAGGAAATCAGGGGATGGGACAAGAGTTTCATAGAAGATGTATGGTATGGAAAGAAGAGAAAAGGGATAATGAAATGTTTAGTTTTGTTAAAAAACTTATACATTTAAGAAAAGAGTATAGTGATTTAAATAAAGGAGAAATGGAATGGATTCATGCTAAAAAGGGTGATGAAGTTTTAGTTTATAAAAAAGGTGAAATTACTATTCTTTTAAATAATTCAGAAGATAATAAAAAATATATTCTTCCAAGTTATTTAAAAAATAAAAGGGTACAGGATTTATTAAGTAATGAGTCTGAAAAATTAGGTATAGAAGTAGAACTTAAAGGATATGGAATAAAAATTTTACATTAAAAAAATCACTAATAGGTAATTATTCCTATTAGTGATTTTTATTATAAGTTAAAGCAAATTAAGAGCATCTTTATAACGTCTATTTTGTATATAATAATCTTTTAAAAGGCTTGTCATCACTTTTTTTAGCTCAATAAATTTTGTAGTTTTATCTGTAAGAGATAAAAGTAATTTTTCGCATTTATTTGTTTTTAAATAATTTTCATCATCTATAAATAAGGTGAAGAAATCAGTAAATAAATCTATAAGAGAAGAACTCATCTGTTCAAGTGTCTGAGGATTTTTTATAGTTTTTAAAGTATTTTGAAGATTTATTTTATCATTTGTTTCAAAGTAAATTAACCCTTTAAGAATAGAATCAGGAATAAGAAGTCTATGGTCTGCAATGCCTGTATTTAAATCTAAGTATTCAAGAGCTTTATTATAATTTTTAAGTTTATAATAAGACCATGAAAGAAGGGTATGAATATGTTCTATAAAGTGCTTGTTGTTAAGGGTAGTAGAAATTCTAAGGGATTTTTCTAAGTAGTTTATTGCATCTATATAATTATCTAAAAGAAAATGAACTTCAGCTATTTTTTCATAAGAATTCATAATGCTTATAATATTACCATCTTGAAGATAAATTTCTAAGGCACGTTTTATACTATCATAGGCTTTTATTGCATTATTTTCTAACATATAAGCATAAGAAAGCCAGTAATAGCAATGACCTGTTTTACGATAGTTTAAAGATTTTTTTATATACTCTTTTCCTGGCTTTGGGTCTATAGATAAACTTAAAACGTCTACTCCCATATAAAAGTTATATAAAGATTTTTGTTTTTCAGAAAGTAAATCAGAAGATGATAGTAAAAATAAACTTGAAGATTCAAATTTTTTACGAGAAGGAGTAGAGCAATATCTTGCAAGCTTTGCAAGAAAGTATTCAACAATTAAAGGAGAAGCAATAAATTCATTTTCATTTTTTTCAAGTTCTGAAAAAAGAGAAGTAGTTAAATCAAATTCATTAAAGGAAAGTTTGTCAAAAAATAATGAAAGAGTTTTTGAGCCAGTTTCTAAAAATTCAGATGAATCATTATATTCAATTCCTAATTTTTCAAAAATTATAGAAATAACATCATCACTAGGCAGAAATTCACCATTTTCTATACGACTTAAATAAGAGGGAACACAAATGCCTTTAGCTAAGGTTTTTTGGCTTATATTTTGTTTTAGTCTTTCTAATTTTATTATAGAACCTATAATTTTTTGATTATCTTTATGTAAAATAGTATTCATGAAAATAACTCCTTAAAATCTAAATAATGTAATTAATAAAATAATAACAATAAAATACAAATATTACAATAAATTAAGA
>NZ_JBOGCC010000267.1:0-1341 GCF_051656525.1 Clostridium sp.
ATTAGAAAATATAGGGAAAATTATTATTAAATTAAGGATAAAAATCTAAATTATTACAAAAATGTTCTTTAAAATTCATGGAGATTTGTTATATTAATATAAGAATAATTAATAAGGAGATTTTACGGATGAAAAAGAAATTAATAATTACATTGGTGGTAGTACTAGTAGTTTGTGGAGCAGGTGGAATTATTGCAATGAATTCAATGGATAAAGTAGTAGCAAGTAATAAGGATAATACAGCTACAAAAACTTCAACAGATGTAGAACAAAATAATAAAAAAGATACAAATGTTAATGAGCAAGCGACGGTTACAAAAAGTACAGAAGCATCTCAGCAAAATAGTAGCACACCCAAAAATCAAAATGGAGCTACAATAAATCAAAATAATAAAGCTACAACAAATCCGAAAAATACAAATCAAGAAGCTCCAATAGCAGTAGTTACAAATGCAGTAAAATCAACTAGTCAGGAAAATACAAGTAATGCTACAAAAAGTTCTAATAATAATAATGAAACAACATATATAGATAACTTAATAAATAATTTATATAATAGTTCTTGGCATCAAATAAAAGCTATAGATAGTTCATTTGATAAAAATGGAACTGAAGGAAGTGAATTGTATTCGCAAATAGAAATGGCAGTAAATAGATTGAATTTTGGAGTGTCAGATCCAGAAAAATATAAATTAAAAGCAGAAGTGATTAAAACAGAAAATCAAAATAGTACACAGACAGTTTATATAAATCTTGGAAGTATAGATTCAAAATTAAAAGGATATTATGATGAAATAAAACCAATATAATAAGAAAGGAACTGCATTAAAATAAATTTTGATTTTTTCACAGCTAGTACGGTGGAATTATTAGATTTTTAATTTGTGTGTGAATTTGCTTAAAAGTAAAAGCTTAGGGAGTTTTCTCTAAGCTTTTTTGTGGTGTAATATTTGAAATATATTTTTAGAAATTTACAATACGAACAAAAAATGATAAGAATAAAAATAATATTATAGGAAATGAAAAAATAGTTTAATATTAAGAATATATCAAAATATAAAAGATACATTACTGACTTGAATAATAATTTTACTTGCGAAATATGTTTTTTATAAAAAATAAAATTTGATTTAGATAGAAGAAAAAAGGATTAGAATTAATAAAATTTTATAGAATGATATTTAATGATGAGGGATTACTATATTAGAAAATATAGGGAAAATTATTATTAAATTAAGGATAAAAATCTAAATTATTACAAAAATGTTCTTTAAAATTCATGGAGATTTGTTATATTAATATAAGAATAATTAATAAGGAGATTTTACGGATGAAAAAGAA
>NZ_JBOGCC010000268.1:0-2387 GCF_051656525.1 Clostridium sp.
TTACATATTCTCAAGATAAATATTTAGAAATTCTTAATAAAGATGTAAATAAAGGATTAACATTAAAGAATGTTTTGGAAGAAAAAGGAATTGAAATGTCAGAGTGTATAGCTTTTGGAGATGCTCATAATGATTTAGAAATGTTAGAACTAGCTGGAGTAGGAGTAGCCATGGGAAATGCTCATGAAGTTTTAAAAAGCAAAGTTCAGTATATCACCGAAACTAATGATAACAATGGAGTAGCAAAATTTTTGAAAAACTTTTATAAAATATAAAATAAAAAAAATCCAAGACAGAAAAAATATCTATCTTGGATTTTTATTTTTTTAAAAAATTATTAAAACATAAGTAAACTAGTTGCCATAACAATCATTCCGCTGATTAGTCCATAGATAGATAAATGGTGTTCGCCATATTTTTCTGCTGCAGGAAGTAGTTCATCTAAGGAGATGAAGACCATGATACCTGCGACTCCAGCAAAAATTATACCGAAAATTAAATCATTCATAAAAGGTAGTAATATTAAATATCCAATTACTGCTCCAAGAGGTTCTGATACTCCTGATAAAAAGGAGTACATAAGAGCCTTTTTTTTACTTCCAGTTGAAAAATAAATAGGGACTGATACAGCTATTCCTTCTGGAATATTATGCAGTGCTATTGCTATTGCGATAGAAATTCCTAGAGTGGGGTTATCTATTGCACTCATAAAAGTTGCTAATCCTTCTGGGAAGTTATGAATACCAATAGCTAATGCTGAGAAGATTCCCATTCTATGCAAACTTCTATTTTTCTCCAGTGTTTTATCATTGATATCTTCAATATTTTTTACCTCATGAGGATTTTCATAACTTGGGATTAATTTATCAATTAAAGCTATTGAAAGCATTCCTCCAAAGAAGGCAAGTACAGTAAAAATTGTTCCATTTTTTTCTCCTGCAAATTTAATAAGTGATTCTTGAGCTGTGGGGAAAATCTCTATAAATGAAACATATATCATAACACCTGCAGAAAATCCAAGTGTCACTGATAAAAATTTTATGTTTGTTCTTTTAGAGAAGAATGCAATAAAGCTTCCAATTCCAGTGCATAATCCAGCACCGAGTGTTAAAAGGAATGCAAATAAAATATTGTTCATATAAATACCTCTTTCTATAAAATTCATTTCACATTGATTATATCAATAAAATATTTGAAAGTCAAAGTAAAATAAAAAGAGAGTGTAATACAAATATTTGAATGGCATTTTAGATGGTTTTGAACACTTTAGGTTGATTTTATAAGTAATTCTACCTTTATAAGGATAAATTCAAACGAACGTTTTAAATTCAAAATTAGAGAGTTAAAAAAATTAACTTTTGTCCAAAAAAATGAAAAAGTAGATATTTACGTTTATTTTTCAAGTGAAATACTTTAAATATGGTCTTAAAGTTATAAAAGTAATTAAAAAAAGAATAGAACATAAATGTCCTATTCTTATGAAAAACTATCTTATAAAGTAATATATCATAATAGCACTAAGAATATATAGTCCAATATGAATTTCCTTTGCTTTTCCAATTAAAACTCTTAAAAATACATAAGCTATAATACCAACACCAACTCCATTTGAAATACTGCTTGTGTAGGCAGTTGTAGCTATCATAAAAAATACTGGAAATGATTCTGAAAAATCTCCATATTCAATTCCTTTTAAAGATTCAAGCATCATTATTCCGATTATAATAAGTACCGGTGCTGTAGCAATGGCAGGAATCATTAAAGCAATTGGAGTAAAAAATAGAGCTGTTAAAAAAATTAATCCTGTAGTTACAGAAGTTAATCCAGTTCTTCCACCTTCGGCAACTCCGGATGCAGATTCAACATAAGTTGTAACAACAGTTGTACCTAAAACAGCACCAACAATTGTGGCAATAGCATCAACTAAAAATGGTTTTTGAATATTTGGTAGATTTCCATCTTTATCTAATAGTCCAGCTTTCTCTGAAACACCTAATAGTGTTCCTAAAGTTGAAAAAAAGTCTCCAACAAAGAAAACAAACATTATAGGTAAGAACTTTATACTTAGAACCTTTGAGAAATCTAGTTTAAATGAAACGTCAGCTATTGATGGAGGTAAAGACATCAGTGATGTTGGAACTTTAGTTATTCCTAAAGGAATTCCAAGTATAGTAACTAACAAAATTCCAATTAGTATAGCTCCCTTAACTTTTTTAACAATTAAAGCGGCAATTATAAATAAACCTATTATAGCTAAAATTGTTTCAGGAGATTTTAAGTTTCCAATGGCGATTTTACCTTTTGAAAGATCCATTAGTTTTGCTGAGCCAAATCCCAATTGAATTAAAAATATTCCTACAACAGCTCCAATTCCTATTTTTAAATTT
>NZ_JBOGCC010000269.1:0-15750 GCF_051656525.1 Clostridium sp.
AGGTTCTCTAGGCGCTGAGCATCCATCGCCTTGCCTGCGTGACCCTCTAGGCGCTCGATGCCATCGACGATAGTGCGATGCCCGTAGAATGGGATCAGCGGGATAAAGTCGAATGGAATCACCACCGGATCATCAATCCAGCTCTCGCCATTCATCAACCCACAGTAAATGCGGCGCACCTTAACCTTGCGCTCCTTGACCATCTCGGCGCCCATCATTTCCAGCTCTTCTTTCACATCTTTGATTTCTTCATCATCGTATGTGGAAATCTCGCCAGTGATTGGGCTGCGGTAGCTTTGCAGCGTGGTTGGCTCAACCTTGACGTAGTAATAGCGCGCAATGTAAACCACATCAGGCGGACACCAGTCAAACATCTGACTCATAGTGTCAACCGGTACGCTTGACGGGATTAACCCGTATTCATCTTCATACGACTGCGCAGACATGGCGAACACTTCAACCGCCCATGCAGCATCTGATTTGTCATACTCTTTCGCATTCGGGTCGAAGAACACGCATCGCTCAGCATCTTCAACGCGCTTGAATACAATCTCCCGATCTTCGTTTTCAATATCCAACTCATCGACCAGCTTGGTGTCCAGCCGGATACAACCCATGCCGCCCTTTACCTGAGCGTCAACGGCGTTATCAGCAGAGTCGCGGCCACCATTCTCTTCCCAGTCAGCGCGAAACTTTCCATTTAAGCGCTCGGCTAATGCTTCGCTTGCCTCTCCATCCTGCGGACGGAAGCGCACGCTAATGCGGTTATTGCGGTACTCAGAGATGATGCGCGAACACTCTTTGGCCACGCGGTTCACTTCGAAGCGTGGGTACTTATCAAATTTGTCATCATCGAATGCCGTACCAGCGTTTGTGCTGCCTTCCCATTGCGCCCCAGGCACATCAACAAATCGGCGCTGCTCCGTAACGAATCGGCGCTGATCAAGCGTTTCGTTAATCTCCATTGAGATTCGGGACTTTGCCTCTGCGTGCAAAGTTTTTAAATCGGTCATCTGTATCACCTGCGCAGTTGATATTTATACATGATACATCAGCATGAGATTGATAGGTAGTGAGCGCTAATTCCTCGGAATAACCAAGTTGTTACCCATTCCTTTAGCGCCATTACCATCTTGTTGAGCTAGGTACAGTGTAATTGCTGTAGTCTGGCTCTACGTGAACACTCCAATCAAACTCAGTCATCATTACGCAGTCAGCCAAGTTAGGCGATCTAACCTTGAACTTGTTGCGCATCTCTTCCTTCGTGTACAACTCAAATCTACCGCTTGAGCTCGGCTTTATAGGCATGCGACACAACTCAGACCTCAACCCTGATAGGTTTCCGCAGTTACTATCAAAGCTGACCAGTAAGTCAGGGTCGCACATTTCATTGTGCACAACAGCTCTGTATGTTCTATAAACCCTGTCTTGCAGCCTGCGGTAACGCTGAGCGCGCTGATTTGATAACACCTCCTTGTTCGTCATCTCTCGCCGCGCATTGGTAGCTCCTGATGGCTCATAAATCATATCAGGATCTTCTACCGCGCCAGCGCCATTGAATTGATGTATCTCTACCCGCTTTCCTTCCAGTGCGTTATTCACATCGCGGCGCAGTGATGTACCCATTCCACCCACGTCCCAGATGTAGACATCTGCGTTTTCATTGATGGCAATACCAAGAGACCAGTCGCACCCCTCGTTTACGTCAATGTCTGCACGATCTTCAATGCTGGTGATGATATTTCCTTTGCGAACGCATATCGCTTTAGGGTCAGCACCTCGGTCTGCTGGGTCGTGAGACACCTTGATTACTCCGTAAGGCTTCATGCCAAGCTTTATGTGTGCATCAACGCAAGCATCGAACCACTCAGCTTTGATTAGTGAGTTTTCAATATCATCATTAAATCCACCCTCCCATATCCAATCGTATGTTGATCGAGGAAGGTGCTTGTAGTCGAATTGGCGCTCCTGCTCTAGTCCTGACTCTTCAAACCACGGGTTATCAGACCAGTTCATCTTGATAACAAGGTGCATGTCATCTTCGTAGACGCCATCTCTATCAAGCGCATCCTTGAACGGGACAATGAATCTCTTGCTAAATGGGTCTTCGCTTGATGCCGGGTTGCCGCAAAACATCATGCGAACTTGAGAGAGGTCCACTTCTTCCGAACCGACTTCTTCTTGCTGCCGCGGAAGCCCTTTCTTTGGCCTGTTACGCGCTGTTGGGGTAAGTGTCTTTAGTGACTTATCGGAAAGGAACTGGCTCTCTTCAATCCACCATTGCAGGAAGCCAAATGCCGATTTTACCGACTCTGGATTTCTTGCAAGGCCTGCAAACTTTGCGAAGGTGTTGTTGTGGGTAAACCCGATCGCCCTCTCTGTAACCTCTACGCCAGACAGCTCAAGACGGCTAACCTCTTCTTTCAGCAGGCCATGCACCGAGTCAGCAATTGATGACTGGAATTCACGGATGCACATCAGGTTTAACCCAGCGTCGTGCATATTGATCAGCCCGATATCGCCAATACCTATCGACTTACCGGACCCGCGCCCACCAATGACAATGATGAATCGTTTTGGCCGAGTGAATATCGGCTCAAGCTTTTCAGCAAAGAACGCCTGGGGAGCTACGCCGTGAACCTCGGCATATTTCTCACCATCAAACCGAATGCACTTGACGAGATTACCAGCAGGAGAAACGAGCCCGATAACGGTAGCGCCAGAGAATATAGCTATCTCTGCGGCAGCTTTCCGCTCAAGCTCTTCAAGCCTCTTTAGGATTACTGCGCTCACTGAGTACCTGCTCCAGCTTCTCAAGGCGATCTATGATCTCACCTTTCTGATTGATAGTTGCCTTATCCTTAAGAAGAGTCATCAACACCGCGCCAGTGTCTGGGGTTATCTTTCCGCTTCCGGCCGCACTTAGTATTTTCGCAGCCATAACATCAAGGCTGTCTCCATCCTCAAATCCAATGTCACACTCAGGAAGCACAGGCTTTATTGCTGGGAAGCAACGGTTGATTAGGCTGTTAAGCAAGTTACCACTCACCTGATCCTCTGGATTAAATGCTCGCTTTGCAACATGAAGCAAAAACTTTTTCTGAGCCTCCTCTTGAGTTGCATCGGGAGTTAGATCAATCATTGAATTTTCTTTGATGACTTCTAGCAGAACGCTAAACTTCCCCCTCCCCCTTGGAGGCATATTCTTCCTTGTTTCCGGAGTCATCGATGTTTTATTTTTTTTATTATTCATGCCTCTTTGCTGCCTTATCTGGCCACTACTTGGTTATTATGCCATCTACCTCATATAACATAAAACCCGCCGAAGCGGGTTGGTTTACACAATACAATCAGAAAAGATTAATTCGCTTATCAAGAGCAACTAAGTACTTCACCATAGCACTCCATTGCTCATCCAGTAGCTTTTGATGGCCAATGTCAATTTCCTTGAAGCTATCTGAATCAATATAATTACCGAGATTACTAACCTTCTCACTCAGTTCTCTGCGCTCTTCTACAACTCGCTTTTGCCAATCTTGCATAATCATTCCTTATCAGTCTTGCGTTTTAGTTGCGGATACTTGCGATAAACCTTTTCTCGTACAGGATCTGGGTTTTTCTCGCTATGTTTATGATTACTCCTCCACTCCTGCCCTGGTGATGGCATTTATCACCAAGCCATCAAGAGTTAATCATCAGGTTAAGCTTATTACTAAGCTCTCTGCGTGAATCCCTCCACGCAAGCCAGCAAAATGCCATTAAATTCTCTCTTTCATCTTCTCTGCCAAGAAACATGGTTTCTTTAATGTGCTCATTAAACCAATTAATAAACTCTTCGCTCACATTCACCCCCCGCTTTGTGTTGTAAACCGGATCATGCTCGGCATTGTGATAAACAATCTCACCTGCTGGAGTCATGAGCATTTCACAAACATCAAACATTTCGCAGCTCGGATACTCCCCTCCGAATCCAGCCCTGTCGAATGAGTCGGTTTGCTCGTCATACAGCGCAACCTCATAATCACAATGGTAAGTGAACTTTACCTTGTACCACCCACTCTCACGCATAAATCACCTCAACAAAATACCAAGCAGCCAGCCCAACCAATAAGAATTCCAGCAATAAACACTAGCAAGCAAATAGATGACCACCTCATACTCACCCCACCAACTTAACCACAGCATCATGCAGATACTCTACACCGCCGTAGATGACCAACCACAAGGCAATCATAATCAGGATTACCACCTTTGCAGCCAGCCTTGAATACTCATCCTGTTTTATTTGTGCACAATATGCGCACTCGTTGTTTTTGTTTAATTCAGTAATGCACTCGCAGTGCTTGCATGGTGATTTCATTGAATTATCTCACTATTCGAAATCGCCCCACGAAACATAAATCTTACTGTCATCTTCATAATCATCTGTGACCATGGCGATTCCGGTAAGCCCACAATCTGGGCACTCAACATCATCCCCATCATAAAGGTGCTCTTCACTTCCATTCTCTGTTTTTACATGAAGAGTGTCATTTCCACACTTATCGCAAGTATCCAGCCAGTCAACAACAACCAGTTTCTTTTCCATCTCTCACCCCACATACAAACGTTGTAAAAAATAATCACTTAAACCTATTCACCAATATCAATAATGTCAAACCCGTGACTCTCTGCCCACGCCTCAATCGACATCATTAGGCTACTTTCTGTTGCCTCTGCTTGCTCAAGCAATTGTTGCGCTTTTAGTTTGTTTTCTTTTGCGGCCTTGTATTGAGCGATGGTTGTTTCGATGCTTTCTGACTCTGGTTTTACTTCTTGCTTTTTTGGTTTGCGGTAGCGCCACTTCACAATATCACCACTTTCCCACTCCGGAGTCCAATTATCACACGACCCATCAATCACATAATCATCGCCTTTGCTTTTGATTGTAACGTCAATTAACGAGTTAATTTTGGTGAATATGCAATTATTCCGCACCCACCCATCAACGCTTTCGAATTGCTCGCGTGTGATTAGTGAGTTACACCAATCTGGGTGTGTTGATTGCGATGTTATTCCGTCCAACCCAAAGAAATCTCCAGTGAATACCGTATGTGCACGCATTGGCTTGTGTAAATAGAAAAGTACATCCTTGCGTCCATCATCCATCGCCGCAAACTTGGCATCCTTCGGCCACTCAAACCCCTCAATCCGGTTCAACGCTTCAATCGTAAATAACTGTGATTCTGTTAAGTTCATAATCTCACCTTCAAATTAGTCTATCACCAAACAACGATATCAATATTACTCACTTTTATTGAAGTGTCAATATAATAATTATAATTTAAATTCGATTTATTTATGCTATAGTTACCAAGTCAACTAAGGGGTGATTATGGAAAACAAAGAAGAATTTGCCGAGCCGTTCCGCGCTTATGTTCGCCGAAAGTATGGCACGCAAGCTAAGTTTGCACTGGCAGAGAACTTTACCGAGCGTGCCGTTTCTTTAATGCGCTCTCGCGGTGATGTTGTGATTAATGGGGTTAGATATGTTCCTGCTGGTAAATTGGAAGGGGGGTTGTGATGCGTAACTTGTACTTTGCTGCTGGGATTTCTTTTGTAGCGTTGATTATTTGTATTGTGTGAGTTTTATTTAGTGAGGTAGTTATGATTAACATGGTTACGCCAGCAGAGATTGCCAGAGCGAAGTATCAGCGCGAATGCTCTGCAACATTCAAGCCAGATCATACAGATACTTTTGTCGCAATGGCGTACAACAATAGACTGAATATGAATAAGTATAAATCGGAGGCTAGTTTGCTAGTTGAGTTCTCTGGTGTTGCATCAAGAAACGCCATCCGAAAAATGCGAATGTCATAAAAAATAAGCCCCTCATGGGGCTTTTGTTATATCTGAGTTACCCAAACATCAACCAGCCCGCCTTTCATCTTCTCGCCCTTTGTAATTGATAACTCAACAACCTGAGAGTCATCAACCCAAAAATCAGCGGCGGATAGCGAGTCGAAAACGCCTTTCGTGCGGTTATCTATGTCGTATCGTGCATTTGTTGGCGGATGAAGAGTTATCTTCACCCGCAAATCGTTAGCCAATCGCTCTCCATTCAATCCAATTGACTTTATCCATGCAACCGCATCGGATTCATACTTTCGCGCCTTAGCGCCCTTTATAATTCGCCCTCGGCATGGCTGATGCCAATGGTTAATGGTTGGAGGCCACGGCATGGTAAATTCGTAATCAGCCATTGAGTTGCTCCTTTGTCCACTCCAGCAGCTCAAGCTCAGTGCCGAAGTTATCCTCAAACGCTTTACGTCCTGCATGGATAGCCACACCATACCCACCATTGCGGTGATGCGCTGGACATAATGCAATTGCATCGAAGTGGCTGGCTCGCTGGCCTTTACCCTGTCCTGCTCGCGGGTGGTGGATTTCTGCTGGTGATTCACCGTAACCCAACCGAATGCAAACACAGCAACCCATGCTTGCAACTTTGTTTAAATGCTCACGCTCGCTCTTGGTCACCCGTAAAACCCTCCTGTATCGCGCTCAGTGAAGCGCACACCGTTATTGGCTGCCCATGCCTGAACGTATTCAATTAAGCTCGCCATGCGCTTTACACTCATCCTAGCGGTCTTTTCTCTGATGTTGCAGAACTCGCCCTCAATGCCCGGGATAACATCCGCACCACCTCCAGTTGCAATTGTGTGACCGGACACGAATAAAACCTTCCACTGCTCAGGTGATAGAGTTCGGTTCATGTATTTGCATTGCTTAGCAATATCTCCGCACATTGCGTGGAACTTTCGGTTTTGCATGTCATTGCGGTTTGATTCGCGGATCTCAACAACCATAGGCTTATCTTTTCCGTGCTGGATGGATTGAACCGCCCGAAGGCAGTTCGATTTAACCTGATCATTCACAATGAAGAATTTCTGTTTCTCTGCCATCTCTCACACTCGGTAATTTCTCTGCGCACTCAATGCAAGTGCCAAACTCGCTAATGAACTCACCCTCTGGAGTGAAGTCTTTACATCTCTTTTTGCATGATGGGCATTCTGTTGATTCAGTCATCACTTCACCTCACAATATTTAAGCGCCGCCTTCCAGCGCTCAATAAATTTAACCTCTTCGCCTTTGATGCCTGATTTAATCCGGTCATCTACCATTCGATCAATCTGTTTCCATGCGCTGTTATCGCCAGTTTTTTTCTTGCTTTTCATTTCCGATATCCTCAGTGACAACCATTGCTGGATCTATTTCTCGAAAGTACCCGTTAATCAGATTTGCGTAACCAGTACCGTTTCCGCCGTGACGGTTAAGGCGAACGATGATTTCGGTAATGCCTTTCTTATCTGCAGGCATATTACTGTTGTATACGCCTTCACGGTACAGACCAATCCATACGTCACAATCCTGCTCGATTTGGCCAGTGTCTCGTGAGTCTGACGGTAATGGTCTCTTATCAGATCTAGACTCAAGTCCGCGACTAAGCTGGGTTAACAGCAAGACAACGCAGTTCAGCTCTTTGGCTAAATTCTTTAACTGCTTCGTGATAACACCGTATGCCAAATCGTTACGGTCAGCCTTTGGAGCATCCATCAGTGTCAAGTAATCCAGTGCAATAACACCGATCTTCCCCTCGCGGTTCATCTGTCTAGATGTTTGTTTCACGTAATCGATCGTAATTGCTGGGGTATCATCAATGTAAATGTCGTGTTGGATTAACTCCTGCATGGCATTACCGAATAGCGCCATGTGCGTGTTGTACTCTCTGTTCTCTCCGTCATACAGACACGCTGACGAAATTCCAGCCTGCTCCGCAATCATGCGCTCAGCAATGTCTTTATCTACCATCTCCATGCTGAATATGATTGCCTTTTGCTTTTCTTCAACGGCGATAGATTTACAGAATTGCCCAAGGAATGCCGTTTTACCCATCTTTGGACGAGCGCCAACAACAACCAGCGATCCGCGGCGTATCTTCTTTGGCCCCAATACTGCATCGATTTGTGAGAATCCAGAGCTAACACCTTGCATGTCAGGATTCCCGCTCCAGAAACCATCCATTGCCTCCAGAACGTCGCTGGAGATATCGCTGATGTGGCGCATCCCTTTTGTTCCGTCAATGACTCTACCTACGATCTGGGAAAGCTTGGTTTCCAGCAACCCGAGCTTTTGAGATAGCGGTACGGTATCGTTTTGAGATAACTCAGCTATGGCATCCTGCAATGTAGACATAGTGAATCTCTTTACAGACTCCTCTCGCAGAATTCGAGCGAACTCTTTTATGTTTGCTGCAGATGGAATGTCACGGTATAGCTCACCTAGATATGCCAGACTTCCTTGCCATCCATTGCCAGACTTATGGAGAATCTGATCAATCATCAGGATATCGGCATACACATCATTCTGATGCGCCTTCTTGAATGCCTCGAATATTGCTCGATGCTCAGCATTGTTGAACATGTTTGTCTTTAGTGCGCACAACACAGATGACGCAATATTCCCTTTCATATCGCCAAGGCAGAAGAGTCCGCCAAGAATGCTTTGTTCAATTTGGTAACTATTCATCATCACAGCTCGCTATAAATTTTTTCGAAGATTGATTTACGGGTTGCGTATTCTAGGTCAGCCCTATAACCAGACTTACCACTGTAGAACTCACCAGCCCACTTCTCGAAACCATGCATTAGGTATGCACAGGTAAATTCAGTGATGCTCATCGGATCTTGATTCTTGCTCTTTTTCTCTTTGCAGTGGAAAGCGTAAATCTTGGTTATGTTCTTTTTTACACTGTCAGTGATGATCCGACATCCTTTGAAGTTACGTTGCTTTGCAATGTCGTTCCATGTGTTGATTACCTTGCTGTCATCTAGTGACTCGTCTTTCTGCGAAGCTGAAGACAAAGTGTTTTTATTCTCTGAGGTAATCTCTGTAGTAATCTCTGTATGATCGAAATGCGCTTTTGTATCTTCCCGAACTGCGCTTTCGTCACTCCCCGAAATGCGCTTTCCGCAGTTCGCGAAATCACAGTTTATGACTCTATCTAAAGCATCAATATCAATCTTGTAGTAAATCTTATGCTCAAGCCGCTTGTTTATCTCAATGAGGATTCCGCGATCCTTTAAGGCCTTCCTTGCTGTTACCTGTTCACGGTATGACATCCCTGTTTCTTCTTCGATTTCCTCTGATGTTTTGTACACTCCAAGAGCGCTTGATGCCTTATCCTGCCAGTAGAATATTTGGCAAAAAAACAGCGCGGCGTTAACCCCGCCAAGAGGCTTTGCAAGGCCAGGGTAGTAGGCCACTGGTCGGCCAAAATTGAGCATTAAATCCGATGGTCGCATTCTTTAACCCTCATAGGTTATAGGCTAAAGCAATGGAGTTGATGCAAAGGCAAATGAATTGTATAATTCTTCTGTCTGATTAGTTCCACTGCTTCAAGGTCTAGCCCCGTTTGCACCGGGGCTTTTTCTATTTTAAGTCCTGAAATAGATTCTTTTCAACCATCAATCGCTGCCAGAACTGGTAACACCATCTGAATGCGTTCCTTGATTTCATCCAGCTCAATAGCCAGCTTTGATTTTTCCTTTCTGCGCTGCGCCAACCCTCGACCATGAAAACTACCAGCAGAAACGGAGTTTGATTCTCGTCGCGTAAAGTCGTTCAGCTCTCGGTCTAACTCATCACTCTGATGGATTTTATCCGCCATCCAGTTAAAGGCGTTGATATAGTTAATCTTCCACTCTGTCGCCTTACGCCCAGAAAACCCCATAACCAATAAAGCCATGCCATCTTTAGTTAGGTAGTATTGTTTTCTTGGCTTACCTTGTTCATCGATATATTCAGCCGACGCAAAATTTCGTTGGCTGAAATCACCATAACAATCAATGGATTCGATCTTTCTAATCACGTCACTGTGTCGCTTACCAAAAACATCAGCAACCTTGCGTGACGTTGTGACAATCTCGCCGTCATTGATGGATACCATATTTCGAAACAAATCTACTTTATTCACTCACAGCCTCCCTGGTTGCTTCCATCAACAAAAACTCAATCATGTTGGTGAATGTGCGGTGCTCTTTCTCTGCCATCTTTTCAATCTTTTCGATCAGATCAATCGGAAGTCGCATCGTTTTGTGTTTCTTTTCCATCATCATACCCTCGCCTTGATGTAATAACTTTATATTACCTTGTGTCACGCGTCAACAGTTAACCACGACAATTTTTGGTATTGCCAATTTTGGCGTAACCTGCATTGATGTTCATGAATAAAAAAAGAGGCCGAAGCCTCAATTGTTAATTTGCTATATCACGCTTGCTGAAAAGCTGAGTTACCAAATCGCTTAACGATAAACCAGTTTGGATTGCGAACGTTTAACACAATCTCTGGCGGGATTGATTTCTTAACGAATTTAACCCCGGTTTTTGGTGGTGGAGAGTATTCTGCTTTTTTCTCCTCACCGTTCGCGGTGATCCTGAATTTCATTGAGCCAGTCGCCGGCTTTCTGACTGACATGTCATAACCAAAGTTATTGCGCTCTTTCATCTTGTGAAGCGCGTCGCTTACTGTGCCAACCTTCATATCCATTCCCTTTGCGCACTCACGTACGGTCATGTACTTGCCGTGGCTAGCCATGAATTCACGGATTTGATCAGATATCTTCTTCGGTTTGTTTACCTTGTTGCTGAGAATGCTTCCTAAATCCTCACCGTTACCGCAGCGTCGATAAAATTCAGACATACTCCCTGTAAACCCACCAATCTCAAGAAGCTCAATCATGCTCATTGAGTCGATAATGCCCAAGTGATCGGACAGGCGAGACTTTATACTCCCTTTTGCGCTCTTGCTGCTCAGGATTTCTGCTAGCGATTTACCTTGCTCACCAAGCTTGTTGAACGTTGAATAAGTCCCCTGATAGCCAGTCATGTTGATTAATTTGCTGTATGATGTAGTATTACTAACGCCAAGCAGCTCTACCATCTCGTTTCTCAGTCTTTTTTTATAATTCATAATAATCACCTCAATCACACTTCACCTTACCCCTCTTGCGAGGGGATTTTTTTATCTGATGTACCAGCCCAGGGATTTCAGTTCGCTTACTGCTTCCAAGTACATAGCCTTATCTTCTGCTGATATGGCAACTTGGATTTTGTTTTTAGCTGATGTTATTTTTTGTTGTACTGTAAGGTTCATTTTGTGCGCTCCAATTCAGAAAGAAGTGCATCAGCCATTTTAATGGAATCAAGAGCCATATCTACCCAGCTACCATAATCAGAATCTCTTGATCTGCATGCGGCCATAAAGTGCATTGCCATAGTTTCGCGCTTTGTCATCCCAAATGCAGGACGCTGACTTTTCGCATATCCACCATCAGAAAGATGGTGTGCCGTCCATGCTCCGCCATTTGCAGGGGTTGGCATTGGCATCGCTGGCATATCACCATTTTTAAATTCGTTACTCATGTCATTTCTCCTCGTTGTTGATGTAGCAAATATTAGCGCATAATTATTTTATGTCAACTATATTTAATGCTTGACGGTAATTTGTTTATCATCCATAATTCATTACATCAGCAGCGAGGTGTTTATGACTGTAGATTTTTCAAAGGTTTTAGAAGAAGGCAAGCGGCGATCAGGCATTCGGTTCGATAATGACCTGGTAGCAAAGTCTGGCATGGCATCAAGTGTTGTAGCGATGATGCGTAAGAATGGAAACCCAGCTTGGAAAAACATTGTTAAGCTGGCTGATTTTTTTGGTGTTCCAGTTAGTGAAATGATTTCTTGGGGTGAGTGATATGGATTGCAAGACTGTTTATTTGCCAGTTTTTGGAGAATGCGAGTGCGTAGTTGATTGTGGAAAGGTGATTAGCGTTTACTGGTTGTCTGAAGGTAATTATCTGGTCACTGATAGTGATAACGGAAGCGCTGCAAATGCTATATGCGCGCTGGCTGAGAAGGCCATTGAAGGCGAAGTTATTGCGGTTACTGATTTCATTCTTCACGCGTGCCGCTCTGGTGTTATTGATGAGCATACGATAGAGAATACGGCTAACCGATGGGTGCATGAGCAAGAGTGCGGATCGTTTGCTTGTGGGGGTATGAATGGAAACTAAAAAGGTTTACTCCGCGATCAGTAATGTGTCAGCTAAATTGCTTGATGGCATAAAAAAAGACAAACGCAATCAGCAGCAGGGGTTTTCATTCCGTGGAATTGATGACGTGTATAACGCATTAGCTCCGGTGCTAGTTGAGTGCAAGCTGGTAATTATGCCGCGCATGCTTGACCGAGTCGTAACTGAGCGTGCAACTAAAAACGGAGGGGCGTTGTTTTATGTTGTCGTTACTGCTGAGTTTGATTTTATTTCAGCAGAAGATGGGAGTATGTACACAACGCGAACATATGGCGAGGCAATGGATAGCGGCGACAAGGCCACTAACAAAGCTATGTCAATCGCGTACAAGTACGCAGCATTTCAGGCGTTCTGTATTCCAACAGAGGATACAAAACAAGATCCTGATGCAACCACTCACAGCGTGAATGCGAAGCCACGGCAGCGCCAGCAGTCAATCAACCAGCAGGGGCAGCAGGGACAACAAATTCAGTCTACTGGAAGTGATAAGCCTTGGTACAACACTTTCGAGACTGAAAAGGAAGCTATCCGAGCTGACATTAAAGCTGGCGTTGCCACCCCACAGCAGGTAATTGAACAGATTAGGGCATCATGGCGAATGAATCGCGCCGTTTACGATGAAATCATGGCTATGGGGGCTTAGATATGAGTACCAAGCAAGATGTAATCAATCGAGCAATGGAGCAATTTAAATCAATTAAGGCTGGCAATGCGCCAGCTTACAACCCAATCAAAGCACTTAACGATGAGATGAAGCGAAGGGCTGAGGTAGTAAGAAAACCTACAGTGATTGATAGGCCAGTAATCTTCACTGATGCATCAAAAAACACAGTTGATATTGAGCTTGATATTGATCAGTTTTATAGAAATTCAAGAAGGAAGGATTAATCATGAAAAAGAAAAACAACCCAATTAACGCAAGTGAATCAAAGCCAGTTGCAGGCAGCATGGATGAGTTAGCGCGAAAGTTTAACAGTAATGAGATCGAGTATAACCCAAAGAAAGATCGCCGTGATTCAAGTCAGTTTTTCACAATAGGGCCGTGCTAATGTTTAATTTAGGTGGTGATGATGCGGCTGAGTTGCTTGAGATTATCGAGATGGAAACGGGCTTGATTCAATGCTTGCAGAGGTTGCACGGAGGTGATGATGAGTGAGTCTGTTAATCTTCTTCTTTTGTGCGTAATTATGATGCTTTCTTCATATTTTTTTGGGGATTCTAGAATACCAGCTGGATTTACGACAGTCGCATTTGCAGTTCTTATTGGTTGCGCGAATGTGTGCAAGTCAATAGAGCGTCTGAAGGATGAGATCAAATCTAACGGGCGGAATACCAACGCTGAGAAGCGATCAAGTTGATATGCAGTGATTGAACTGCGAATTAAACTAACAAATTAACAATTAACTAAGGTGAAGATGATGAAAAATGCAATGTTTCAGTTTTATGATGGGAAAGGCATGGTTGATGATACTGGCCTTATTGATCTTGATGAAGCATTAAAAATGTTTGAAAACAGAAAAGACGCTTTTGCTGAATCTCTAGGTAATGACCTACAGCCACAAATGGCAATATGGATTAATTGTTCTAGCGTTAGTGATTACCACACAACTCTGAAAGATTGGTGCGCTGGAGATGTTAAGTATGAAGATGGTTGCTTCTGGGTTCGTGAGTAATTTTGCTTATAAATAAAATTAATTGCCCACTTTTCGGAGTGGGCTATCTAACAGTGAGGTGAGTATGATTTTTGTTTGGCAATTAATTTTTACTTTTGGTGTGTTGCTTGTGTTACTTAGTGCGCGCGAAGTGCACAGGCAGCAAAGAAATTCTGCTTGCGCATACGTTAATTCAGCTAATAAGTGCCTTGAGCAGATAGCCAAGTCACGCGAAGCTGAGGAATCCATTAAAAAGGACATGGCTAGGATAGCGTTCTATGCTGAATATGGAGTTGATAAATCAGGGGCATCCCATAGCTCGTATAAAATTAACTCTTATTCTGCCGCATATGCCTCAGCCATGAGTCGTAGCAAGTGATTATGATTTGGTGATAAACTACACACGGAGGTGGTCACATGATTACCATATTTGTTTCACTTGTGATCGGAATTGCGGCATTCCTTGTCGGTAAAATAGTGACAAGAAAGCAGGTTGATAAGCACGGCGTAACAAAGCGCTGGCTGAGGTTATCGCCAGAATCTCGCAATATGGTTACAGGATATATCACGGCTCGGGAGATCAACGATGCGCGCAAGACCAAAGCGGAAACTCGCAGAATTTCTAAATGGGACTGCTAAAAATGACAAGCCAAAACCAACTGCTAAACCTACCGGAGCTGCTAGTAAGTCTGGCGGAAAATCCACTGGTTCTACTGTTGCTCGCCACAATCCTTCTGGTGCTAGCGCTAAAAAGCGAACCGCGTGACAATACCCCTGCGCTTAGTGTGTCAGCTTACTTTGCAATCATTTCAGTATTAAACTTAACAATGCAATCAGCCCCTTACGAGGGGCTTATTTATATGTCAGCATCAATCAGCATTCTAGGCGTGATAGCTTTCATCTTCATGTCTGAATCGTGCAGATTGTCCAGTAAGTTGCTATCCGTCGTGTTTTTGTTATTGTGCTTAGAAAACGGTATTATGGCCGTGGATGAATTCAATTTTAGGGATGAAGTAACTCTCATTTATGAGTTAGATCCGTATATTCAGCTTGCAGCGGACGCAGTATTAATACTTATTGGGGGCGCTAGTGTTTTCTATTCCGCTGACAACAGGGGTTATTCTAGTAGTAGTTAGCGCCGCGGTTTTGGTTTTCCAGATACTAAGGTTTAAGAGGTCTATCGATGAGCGACAGCGTGACATATGCCGCCGCTGCCACAAGCTTAGCCGGCAGCGCAGCAACAGCAGCACTGACAACTGATCAGGTATTGACAATCATATCACTTTGCATTGCTGCCGCGTCAGTCGCCATCGCTGGCTTTAATGCATATTTAAATTACAGGGATAAGCGTGACGGAAGGGAAAGTAAATCAACCGATAAAGAAAGTGAGGTTTAAGTGGAAACTCTTGGTCAAAAACAGCGCCGATTAGTTCGAATGGTCGCAGATCTTATTAAGTTCGCATACGAAAATGGCTATGAGCTAACTTTTGGTGATGCGTATCGTGACCCGCGCTTGCACGGTGAAATTGGCGTTAAGAAAGGTTATGGCCACGCATCAAGCAACCATAAGCAACGGCTGGCTGTAGACTTCAACCTGTTCAAGGGTGGGAAGTTTCTCACCAGCACAGAAGATCACCGACCACTTGGTGAGTTCTGGGAGTCAATTGGGGGTTCATGGGGTGGGCGATTCAGTAGCCCAGACGGTAATCACTACTCTATCGAACATAACGGGGTGAAATAATGCAGTGGGTAATTGATCACATTGGTGACTTAATCGAAATCTCAAGCATGGTGGTAGCTATCGCTGCGATTATTGCCAGCGCAACGCCAACGCCAAAGGATGACGGAATTGTAAACCTTCTGCGCAAGATTGTTGATTTCCTAGCGTTCAACTTCGGGAATGCAAAAAATGCTCAAGGCAATAGTTCAAATTCTGGCGGTAATCCTAAAAGCACTTCAAATCAAGC
>NZ_JBOGCC010000270.1:0-14133 GCF_051656525.1 Clostridium sp.
AATGCCCTAAAGTAATTTTCTACTTTAAGACATTTTAAATTTAAAATATTATAAACAACAACATTACTATAACTCCTGGTATTCCAAAAATTCCTGCAATAAGTGCTGTTATTATATTTATACCTATATGAAATCCAAAGTTTGCACCAATTAAGTTTACTACCCAAAGTAGTATAACTCCACCAATACCATTTAATAATAGTTTTATTGGCCACTTTAGTAATTTTATAACTACATATAAAACTACTAATGCTATTAGCATATAAATAAGTCCTTCCATTTAAACTCACCTCTCTTTTTATTAGCTAAAGCTAATATTTAATATTCAGCAAGTCTTGTGCAATTTTCAATAATATATTCTTGTGATGCTACTATGCCCTTTATTTTTGCTTGTTCCATAAAGTATGAGTATCTTTTTAATGCTACTTTTTCTGCATATATAGCAACTTCAATAAGAAGTGGATCACGTACATTATCAAATGCACTACTTGCAATTTCTAGCTCTGCTTTTGTTTTCTTTATTTGCTCTAGTATATAATCTTTTTCACTCTTATTTCCTAATATATTATTAAGATATTCCTTTATGTTAAATTTTTTCATTTTTGTAAATCCCCTTTTATTTTTTTCTTATCTTAATCTTGTCCAAAATTTTAGAGTTTATACAAAAATATTTTTTTATTTTTTGTAACAAAAATATATAGAAGTCATAATATATAGCATAAGAAGCTTTTCACTCATTCTCAAAACAAAACTTCTAACTCCCATCTATATAAGGCTCAAAATTTTATTTTGAGCCTTTCTTTTTATACTTATATAACTGTTCTTCCTTGTAATGCTTTTGATAATGTTACTTCGTCAGCATATTCTAAGTCTCCACCAACAGGTATTCCTGCTGCTATTCTAGTTACTTTAACATCAAGAGGTTTTAATATTTTTGCTATATACATAGCAGTTGCTTCCCCTTCAATGTTAGGATTTGTTGCTATAATAACTTCTTTTACAGTATCACTCATTCTAGCAACTAACTCTCTTATTCTTATATCTTGTGGTCCTCTTCCTTGCATTGGTGAAAGATTTCCATGAAGAACATGATATACACCATTAAACTCTTTTACTTTTTCCATTGTCATAATATCTTTTGGTTGTTCTACAACACAAATTATACTCTTGTCCCTATTAGGGTTTCCACAAATTGAACACGGATCTGTATCTGTAAAGTTTCCACAAACTGAACAATATTTTATAGTTCCTCTAGCTTGAACAAGTGCCTCTGCAAACTCACGTACTTCTTCATCTGGAAGATTTAAAATATGTAATGTTAATCTTTGAGCAGTCTTTTGCCCTATACTTGGAAGCTTTGCAAATTCACCTATAAGCTTCTCTATTGCAACTGGATAAAATTCCATAATTATTTCTCCTTATAAACTTTATTTTTTTATATCCTTTATTATACACTAAGTTTTCCTTAAAGTATTTTTATTTATTCCTCAAATTAGTTGACAGAGCAACTAATTGGTGATAAACTTTAGTTAGTTGCTAAAGCAACTTTTATTTTAGCTTTATCTAGTTGATAAAGCAACAACATCGAAAGGAGATTTTTTATGAATATAATACAAAAATTCACTATATTATCGTTATCATTTATTTCACTTATTGCAACAGCTGCCATGGCACCTGCACTTAATAGTATACAAACTCACTTTATAAGTGCATCTCCAACTATTATAAAATATGTTGTTACATTGCCTGCATTAATTTGTATTCCTATAGGACTTTTGAATAATACATTTTTAAAATATATTTCAAAAAAGAAACTTATTTTAATTGGATTAATACTTTTTACTATTGGCGGTCTATCTTCAAGCTTTGCTTCTAGTATTTACTCACTTCTATTTACAAAAGCTATATTAGGTCTTGGACTTGGAATTACAGCTCCACTTTCATTAGTTTTAATTGGTGATTTCTTTCATGGAAAAGAAAGAGCTAAATTTATGGGGCTTTCTACTGCAAGTACAAACTTAGGTGGAATTATTTCAACTCTTTTTGTTGGATTTTTAGCAAGCTTTGGATGGAGATATTCATTTTTAGTTTATGCTGTTGCCATTATTGTTTTTATCTTAATTGCATTATTCTTACCTAAAATACCTGGTGAGGAGAATGATAAAAATGTACATAATATAACCATTAATGAACTTGAGGAAGATATTAAGCTTAATAAAGGAATTTTTAAGTATGCCATTTTAACAATGCTTGCACTTATTGCATTTTATGCTATTCCTACAAATATGGATTTTTTAATTAAGTTTAAGAACCTTGGAACATCATCAACAGCTGCAAATATTGTTTCTATTTGTACTTTAATTTCACTTATTTCAGCTATGCTTTTCCCAAGACTTATGAAACTATTTAAATCATATTATGTTTTAGTTATATTCCTTTCAATGACTTTAGGATTCTTTATTTTAGGTGAAGCTACAATTCTTCCACTTATTATTTTAGGTGCTATCTTAGTTGGATTTGGATTTGGAAGTATTGTTCCTTTTGGAATGTTATTTGCTTCAAACATAGTTCATAGAACACATACAGGTTTAGCTATTTTAATAGTTACAACTTCATTATACTTAGGTGAATTTTTATCTCCTATAATACTTCAATACATCTCAAGCTTTTTAAGAATTAATAATGTTACTGGTTGTCTTTTAGGTGCATCTGTAATTTGTATCTTAGCAATCTTTGTATCTATCTATGTTATAATAAGTGATAAGAAGATTTTAGTATAATGTAAAGGAGTTTTTAAATTGAATAGTTTACCATTAGATTTATTAAGAAATGCTGCCCTTTTTAGAAAGCAATATTATATCTATATTTCTAAAACAATTAAAGATTTTGATTTAAATATAAGCTCTGCTGAATTTGGATTTTTGAAAGAACTTATTTATAATGATGGAGTTATTCAAGAAGTTTTAGTTCATAATACTTGTATTGATAAAGCTGCTACTAGCAGATTGATTAAGTCTTTAGAATCTAAAAATTTAATTAAAAGAATACGTAATGAACATGATAAACGTAGCTTCAATGTTTTTTTAACTGATGAGGGAAAAAAACTTGTTCCTTCAATTGAAAAAATATTAACTGATTGGTTCTCTTTAGTTCAAAACTCTGTAGGTTCTGATAACCTTAAAACATTTATGACTCTTTTTGAGTCAATAAATCAAAATAGCTTTAAATAGACATTTCTATTTAAAGCTATTTTTTATCCCCATATTTCTGGTGATTTATAATAATTTATATTTCTTAAAGACATTCTTTGACCTTGTGTTTTAAGTCTCTCTTTATATTCTTTCCACTCTCTATTTTCTTTTGATGTCCATCCAATTTCGCTATACCCTAAAATTCTTGGATATATCATGTATTCCATCTCTTCCTTATTTTTTATAGTTTCTGTCCATAGTGGAGCTTCTATTCCTAATATTAATTCCTTTGGAGCAAAATCTGTTAGATCAAAATTATATGCTTTTTCAACAGATATAAATCCTGCCCAATCATTTCCTATAGGAGTAGTTTCATTATATTTCATATCTAAATAAATATTACTTGCTTTTGAAATTATCATCTTCATTTTCTTATTTTTAGCTTCTTCATTAGAGTCTTTCCAGTTTTGAAGAATCACATTTTTATTTATTCCTGGTGCTGTATCAATTGGGTCCCAACCTATTGGTGTTTTTCCATATTTCATTGCTATTTTTGATACTCTCTCTACAAAATAATTATACTCTTCCTTTGGTGTAGAATCCGCCTCATCACCACCTATATGTATATATTTTGATGGAGATATTTCTGAAACTTCCTTTATAATGTCTTCTATAACTGAATATGTAGCCTCACTTTTACACATTAAACTACTAAATCCAACTTCTGTTCCTGTATATAAGTTTCTTCTTCTTCCATTTGAATTTAAAAATTCATATGAGGCAAGCATTGCATTAGTATGACCTGGCATATCAAACTCTGGTATTATTTCAATATATCTATCTTTTGCATAGTTTACTATCTCTTTAAAATGCTCTTGTGTATAATATCCACCTATGCCTCCACCTACTTGTGTTTGACCACCAATACTTGTAAACTTAGGCCACTTCTTTATTTCTAATCTAAAACCTTGATCATCACTTAAATGTAAATGTATCTTATTTATCTTATATTCAGATGCAAATTCTATCTGCTCTTTTATATCGTCAATAGGGAAAAAGTGCCTTGCCACATCTATCATTAATCCTCTATATTCATATTCTGGTTTATCTTCTATATTAACTATAGGAAGCTCCCATTTAATATTTTTAGTTATATCTACTCCCTCAATCTCATTTGGTAATAGCTGAATTAAAGTTTTTGTTCCTCTAAAGAGTCCTTCTGGTGTATACGCTAATATTTTCACCATATTTTCATTACTTTCTAAAGTATATCCTTCATTTCCAAGACCAATACCGCCACCTATTGTAGTTAAATAAATATAATTTCCAACTGGTTTTTCATTCTTTATAATTTCAATATTATAGCCTATTGATTTATCCATTCTTTCCTTTAAAAGTTTTGCTACATTATAAATCTCTTCAGTTTGAGTGCTATTTTTTCCTTGCACATAAATTTTAGTGCTTTTTATAATACTAAACTTTCCTCCCTTTACTTCACACTTATTAGGCTTTGGTATAACATTTATTGTAGGTTTTTCATAAGCATATACTTTTATAAACCCAAATCCTACAATACAAAAAATAGTGATAATTAAAATCTTTTTAATCCTTTGCATATTATCGCTCCTTAAAATTTATATATCACTATTTTTTATTCCCTATTTTATCTTCCTTATTCTACTTTAACCTAATTTCCCACATTTTTTCTCAATATAAAAAGGAACTGTGCATGTGATATGCTACAGTTCCTTTTACTATTTAAAATAAACCAGGTATATTCATTCCACCTGTTACTTGCCCCATTTGGCTTGAAGTTTCTTCATCGACTTTTCTTAGTACTTCATTTACAGCACTTAATACTAAGTCTTCTAACATTTCTACATCATCTTCATCTACAACTTCTGGCTTAATGCTTATTGCTAAAACTTCTTTTTTACCATTAGCTTTTACAGTAACAGCTCCGCCACCTACTGATGCTTCAAATTCCTTTTCTTCCATATCCTTTTGCATTTGCTCCATTTTCTTTTGCATTTGTTGAGCTTGCTTCATTAAGTTATTCATATTACCCATACCTGGGAATCCGCCTTTTGCCATTTTAAAATTCCTCCTTGTTTTTAAAAAATCTATTTTAATTATATAGTATTTAATTAAAGTTTTCTATAATTAATCATATTTCGTAAGATACTATTCATCTATTATCTCTAAAAAATCTTCACCTATAATGTTTACTAATTCATCTTCTGCTGATTTTACTTCATCAGCACCTGCATCAACAGTAAACTCAACTCTTACTCTTGCCTTTAATATTTCTGTAAAAACATCATTTACTATTTTATTATTTTCAGGCTTTTCTAATCTATCCTTACTGAAAGAATATTGATTATCATAATTTACTGTAATTACACCACCACTACATGATACTGGTTTCCCTGTAGTTATTGAAGCATATATTATCATTTGTCTTCTATTTTTAAAGCTTTCTAAAATATCTTTCCATGCTCTTTTTACATCATCAATAGTAACTGTGCTGTTTTCATCAATAGGTTCTGATACAACTCTTTTCTTTGGTGTAGGTGCAGATGTTTTAGTTTCTGCCTTTGTACTTCCCTTTTGTGTTTCACCACTTACTTCTACTGAAGTTACTGCAATTTTTCCTGATTTTAATGTATTTTCAAGCTTATTTATTCTAGCTAAAATAACTTCATTTGATGTATCATATTGTATCTTACAAACCTTTATTACTGATAATTCTAAATAAAGTCTTGCTTGTTTTGTTGCCTTTGCATCATTTTCACATTCTTGAAAAATCCTAATACATCTCATTATTTCTTCTACTCTTATTCTTTCACTTTGTTCCTGTAAGAGCTTAATATTCTCAAGAGACATATCTAAAACTTCTTCAGGATTATTAGTTACTTTAACCATCATAAGATTTCTATAATGTGCAATTAAATCTTTTATAAATAAATATATATCTTTTCCTGCATACACAATCTTATCTATTATTTGCATAGATTTTTCAATATCTCTTTCTATACATGCAGAAACTATTTGGAATAAATATTCATTTGTTACAAGACCAAGCATTTCAATTAATTCAGAATAATCAACCTTTCCATCCCCCATTGCAATAGCTTGATCTAAAATACTTAAAGCATCCCTCATGGCCCCATCAGAAACTCTTGCTATAAGCTCTAAACTCTTATCCTCTGCAAGTATTCCCTTAAAATCTACAATAGTTCTAAGTCTTTTAACTATTGTTTCATTTCCAATTCTCTTAAAGTCAAATCTTTGACATCTTGAAAGAATTGTTATAGGTAACTTCTGAGGATCAGTTGTTGCTAAAATAAATATTACATTCTTTGGAGGCTCCTCAAGAGTTTTTAAGAAAGCATTTACTGCTCCTGTAGAAAGCATATGTACCTCATCCATAATATATATCTTAAATCTTGCTTCCTGTGGTGGATATTTTGCATCATCTATAATATCACGAATCTTATCAACTCCATTATTAGAAGCTGCATCAAGTTCTGTAACATCCATTAAAAGCCCTTCATCAATCCTCTTACAATTTTCACACTCATTACAAGGCTCACCATCTTTTGAGTTTAAACAATTTAATGCCTTTGCAAAAACCTTTGCTGTAGATGTTTTTCCTGTTCCCCTAGTTCCACAAAAAAGATAAGCATGAGCTATTCTATCATTTAATATTTGATTTTTCAGTGTTGTTGTTATGTGTTCCTGTCCTATAACATCATCAAATGTTTTAGGACGCCACTCTCTATATAAAGCTGTATATGCCAAACTTTGCACCATCCTTCTACCTAAAATACGACTATCTAAAATTTAATCTACTAAATCATTCTTTACTATTCATTATACTATAAGGAAAAAATATATTTAAACTTATTTTCCTTCACCTTAATTATTCTATCCAAAATTCATACTAAAACATCTTTTAATAGTATAAAAAAGCTACTTCTTGTAAAAATAAACTTAAGATACAGTATATTTATAATTTATCTATAATTTTGTAAGAGATTTATATTGCTTTATCTTGATTAAATAATATAAACTTGAATTTATAAACTATGAAAGTAGGGATAAACTTGAAAAAAAAATTAGTACCAAACCAAAAATACAATCTTAAAATCTTTTTCATAGGTTTTATTATAGCAATTATAACATTAGGATTAATATTACTTTCTACAAGGTATGACTTCTTATTTAACTTTGGATACCACCTCCTTCACGGATTTGGATCAGATTTAGGAACTACCTGTGAAATACTATTCTTTATAGTTGTATCACTATGGGTTCTAAGATTAATAATAAGATACCTTAACCCAAAAACATTCAATTTTATTTGGAAACAAACTGATAAAACAAAACTAAAGTTATCTGATAATAGTAAAAATAATATATCAACATTTCTTATAACTTACATAAAAAAATTCCTTATCTTTGTCTCTAAAATAATTCAAAAATTCCATGTACCCTTAGCTTTAATAGGCTTTGTCATAATAATGGTACACGTATATATATTCCTACACTTAGGATTTAAATGGAAAATTGGATATATCTTTGGAGCATTAGCTGCAATAAATCTTCTTATTATATTCTTTTCAGGATTCCTTAGAATATTTAATAAAGGATTTAAATCACATAAGTTTTTAGGAATTCTTTTCATAATACTAATGCTTTTACACATTATTTTTATATAAAAATAAAAAACAGTAGCTTTCAATAAATGAATTAAAGCTACTGTTTTTAATTTCTATATTTACTTTTCTGCTAATCTAACAATATTTTTATTTAAGCATAAGTTCTTTCCATGCCTCTTTATTACATATTCCATTTGGATTTAGATTCATGTATCTTTGGAATTTTAAAACTGCTCTTAAAGTGTCTTCTCCAAATATTCCATCTGCTTCACATGTTCCACAGCTAAAACCTTTATCTATTAATCTTTCTTGCATTATTTTAGTTATTTCCCCCTCTGCTCCAAAACCAATATTTATACATGCCCCTAATGTTTTTTCTCCAAATAATCCATCTACTACTAAATCTTTTGAGAATTGAATGTCTAATTCATATTGTAGATTTTTTATTATTTGTCCTGAAACACATTCTTGCCATAGGAATAATTCTTTTTGTATTTTTTCTTTTTTTGATATAAATATTTCATCACTAAATTTATCTAAATCAAATGTGTCATTTATCCCTCTAATACTTCCACTATCCGTATATTGCCACCCTACATAATTTTCAAATATTGTTTTACTTATACTGCTAGTTCCATATTCTGCAATCCAACATTTATAACTCCCTATTTGACTATCTAAGTAAGTATTAGCAAAATTAACGTAAGTATATATTATACATTCATATCCACTTATTTCTTTAAAATAATCAATAAACTTTACTAATACTTCTGATAAATTAGAAATACCCATAGTGACTTCAACATCAACTACAGGTATTATATTAAATTCTTTATCTTTTATTCTATTCCAAAAAGCTTGTGCTTGTATTATATAATCGTCTTCTGCTCTGAAAAAGTGATAGAATCCAACCTTAATATTTGCATTTTTAATTCCTATATATTGTTCTTCTAAGTATGGATTTGTAAATGTTACTCCATCTCCACTTTCAATAATACATGCTTCTATTCCATTTTCATTTAAACATCCAAAATCAAATATTCCATCATAATTACTTATGTCTACACCTTTAATATTCAGCATTTTTCTCTCCCTTCATTAAAATTTTAATGTTCCTTTTGCTCTATTAAATTCACCTGCAATAGCTTGTCTGACTTCATCTATCTCATCGAAAGTTAGACAATTCATTTTTGAATGCAACTTTCTATTAAATTCAATAATTTTACCTTCAGCATTACTTTTTAAATTTGGATTTAATCTATACTCTTCCTCAATTTCACTCCAAATCATTTTCCCAATATTCATTGCAGTTTCAAATTTCTTTTTTCCTAATTCTTTTTCTAAAACTTCTTCTTTTTTTGCCAAGTATTTTATAATTGAATTTCCTATAACTTTTACTAAATAGGTAATAATCCCCATTAAAATAGTTACTATTATAGGCGTTACTTCTCTTATAATTTCATATCCCACTGTACTTACACCTTCTTACTATCTTAAAAAACGTTCCATCTCGCAAAAAAAGAAACCCAGTAAACCTGTCCCTATCAAAACTATAAACATTCTCATTATTCCATTGCTAGTTTTAAGAGCTTCACAAAGGTTTCTTAATTCAACTTTTACTTCAATGTTTGCTTGTTCTAGATTTTTTATTCTTTGTGAGTGTTCATCTAACCGTCTGTCATGCTCTTCTGTTTTATTCACTATTTTGCCTTCTTAAAACTTAAGGTTTTAACTTCTTTAGCTTATCTACTTCATCTTCATCTAGAACAATTTTTCCATCTATAATCTTATATAGCCTATAATTATTTTTTAAGCATAAATTATCTTCTATATTTCCACAATCATAAATCTTTTCATAATCTAAATAGTCTCTTGGATATAAATCTTTTATCTCTCTATAATTACCACCTGTTGCGATGCTTTTAATCTTTCCTGTTTCCTTAGACCAAACTATAAACATTTTATCTCCTCCTTTATCCTATTGCCATCCACATTACATTTAAATTCCCACCCCACGTTGGAGCAGAATCGTTTGTTTTATTGCTATACATAACATCAGCTCGAATCTCAAACCAAGCTTCATCCATATTACTATCAACTAATATACAATCAGCTGAATATAAAACTGAACTACTATTTGGTAATTCAACATTTCCTGTCCACCAAATAAATTGATAATCTCCATTCTTATAAGTAAATTCTTGTGGTAATTGAATTGTTGTATTTTGTCCACTTTCTATATTGCTAACACTTCCTGTTTCTACAATAGATTTATAATTATAATTTTTTCCACCTTGATTCCATACAAAACCATCTTCTGTTATATTTAACGTAGTTCCATTTGTAAAACTCATCTCTAAATCATTTTTCTTAATTATCAAAGGTGTATCATTTCCTATTGTAAAATCAAATTCATTCATAAACTCTGTCATTGAGCTTGTTAGCTGTCCATTAGATACCTTTTGATTTATCTCTTCAGCTGTTTGAAGTTTATAAGTTTCAAACTCTCCATTAGAAACTTTCTCTTCAAGCTGTCCATTTAACTCTAAGATCTCAAGATTATTTTCATTATTTGATTGAATTATTTCAGTAATCTGATCAGTTTGATTTGCTATATTTTTATTTATATTAAAAGAACTACTATATGGGGTTGATAAGTTTAATGTAATTCCTTCAATATAATGCTCTTTATTATATCCAAGTTCACTACAAGTAACAGTTACTGTTTGATATAACTTTAATGCTGTAAAATTATTATCTATATAACTTAAATCTAATGCTCCTACATTTGCATTTAAAATATTATCATTTATACTCTGTATATCTTTATCTACAAGACTTTGAAGTTCTTCTAAAGTCTCTACTTTATACTGAATTACCTTATCCATAATCCCATATTTTTTTACAAGACTTTCATTAACAGCCGTTGCCTCTAATTTATTATTAGGTCCTATTCCTATAATTCTTGTACATATAGATGATAAACTTCCTGTAACTTCTATACTTTGAATATTAATTCCTACATTAAAATTATTTTCTCCACTAACTAAAGGTAAATCTTCTAAATAATCTAAAAAGTATTGGTCTTTTTCTTTTCTTATCATAATAAAACCACCAAAAGGTTTTATTAATTCCTGCATTATCACTTGTAAGCAAGTTTGTCTATTTGTTTTTACTGTAATAAATCCTTTAACTGTAATATTTCCTAAATTAATTTTTGTTAAAGAACCTTCATTATAGACATCTAATATATTTTCTAAAAGCATTTCTACAGATACATTTGCTACAGAATCTTTTGGAGCATTCTTAGGAATTTCACCACCATAAAAATTCCAACTTGGAACAGTTACATCAACTAAGTAATTTAAAACTGATTCACATGTAACTTCATTTATAAACTCTCCATCACTATTCATAGATTTCTTTACACTTAAAACTCTTCCTGTAAAAATCTCTGTGCCTTCAATGTCTAAAACTTTAATCTTATCTAAAAATTCTTCTAGTTTATTAAAATACTCACTCTCTTGCATTATTGTAAATGATAAGATTGAAGCACTATTAGCTTCATAGCTAATAGTGCCGTTAAAATACTCTGAAATAAAACCTTTACCTTCTACAAAAATTGTAAAATTTCTCATTTGATTATCTTCCTTTCAAAGTTTTTATTTCTTATTTATTGTTTATTAAGTATGCTTGCCCTGTAATTTCTTCATACTGTTCAGCTGTTAGTATTCCTTCTCCTACTAACTCTCTAATTTGTGCCTCGTTCCATAACCCTACTTTATAAAATAATTCAATTGTTTGAAATGACATAATTATTTTCCTCCTTTAATTGTTAATTCAAATACCGCTTTACTTAAAGCATTAACTTGCATCTTTAATTCATATTGTTCCATTACACTTTCCTGCATTCCATCTCCTAAAGCTCCTATTTGAGTTTTAATAGATTTCATAGTATCTACTGGTTCTTCTTTTATAAAATTACTTAATTGTATAAAAAAACTAGATATATCTTTTATATCTAGAACACCTTTTATACTATTTAATTTTTCTAAATTTAATTTATATACACCTTCTCTTAATGTTATAAATAGTTCATTTGTGATTTCTACGGTATTCTCAGGAATTACTGAATTTATATCACTACTATAGAACCCTTCAAAATCTCCTGTTTGTTTTGAATATGAAAAATATCTTCTTATTTTATTCTTATTTTTAAGCATTAATAATCGCCTCCCAGAAAAATCCTACAACTGATGTTACATATACTTGGAATGAGCCTGTTGTTTTTTGATCCCCAACTTTAAGCCATTGTTGCTCTGAATTCATTCCATCTACTGGTGTTGCTATTACAACATAATTTTCTGTATTTGCTGTAACTGGTAATGTTATAGTTACCCAGCAGTTAAAAAGGTTTGATTGATTTCCTGTAGGGAAATAACATGTCTGATATCCCCAAACTTTAATAGTTCCATCTAATTGTTTTGAATAGTAACACATATCACTATTACCACTACAATTTACAACACTATTACAGTTTTCTATACTTTTTCCTAAAGGAACTTGTCCATTCAAACTATAAATATCTCCATCAATCATAATATTTAAAGGATTTCCTTCATTTCCTTGAAATACTATGTTACTTTCTTCTGATACATCTGCTTGTGCTCCTGCAAAAACTGGATAGTCACTTATTTCACCATTTCCCCATGAAGCCTCTGGTATGCTTACAGTACATTCCTCTGCTTTTTTCAAAACAACATCTTCATCTGTTATAACTTTAAGCCAAGTACCCCAAGTTCCTTCATTAGAATAACTTCTAAACCAAATATTTTCATTTGTAGTTGGAGCTATTTGAACAAGAATTTGGATAAAACTACTTTCTCCTGAAACAGTATTTCCTATATTCTTAACTACTATTATTCCTTCACTACTATTTAATAATACTTCTGGAATGTTACTAAAGCTTCCATTTCCAAAGTTCCATAAAAAACTTTCATTAGGTTCTATAAAGTTATTACAATCCATAGAACTTGGTGCATTTCCTTCTATAGGAAAAGTTCCATTTAAAGTTTTAATTATATTTTGTGCTGATGTTTCTAGTTTACTATAGCTTTCCTCACTTTCCTGTGTGCTAGCAATTAAACTTTCCACTTCATTTTGTGCTTTTTCTAAATTTTCTAAATTTCCTGATAAACTTGAGTTAAATCCATTAACCTCACTATTCATAGCTAATAATCCATTTGCTAAAGCTTCTCTTACTTGTGAGCCATATAGTGCTGTTAAAATATCATTAACCTCATTTTGTATATTTGCCATTAGATCATCTCCTTATTAAATTTAATACTTACAGTTCCAACACCTGTCGCATCTAAAACTGTTAATCCTGTTTGAATCATAAATGAATCACTATAATTTTCTATTTTTGCACTTCCAGTAGTTTCTATACTGCAATTAGTTTTTTGTCCTCTATTATATACTGGAATTTTTAAAACTCCATTTACACTTACATAATTAATCTCTGATATTCCATCTATAAAAGAAAAATCATTCCATAAATCATCTCCAAAATCCCCCATATTTATTAATGGGTCACAAGTGAATGTAACTGTAAATACTCCTCCCATCCTGCTCATTTCAAGACCTGTAATATTTGTACATATTCCATTTAATGTTCCATTTATTCCAAGTAATGAACTTATATCAAGAAGAGATTTTCCACTACCATATAAGAAATTCTTAAACTCAAAATATTTCATATAAATGTTTGATTTATTTAAGTCCTTATTGAAACTCATATATCTATAAAAACTAAACTCAATAGTAATAGTTCTACTATTATAGTATTGAATACCATTTAGTGTAGAAAAATCATATTCTCCATTCATATAAGGAACATTTTCAGTTGTTATTTTAGGTGTAGGACTTCCAATATCATAGGAAGTTATTTTAAACCCCATCTCTAAAGAATTTCCTTTATTGAAAATAATATAATTATCCAATTAAAACACCTCTCATTCTTGCATTAAGAGCAGCTTCCTCTCCATTTAAATTATCAAAATCCTTATGTGTTGCCTTAACAATATTTCTTCCATTCATTTTTACATTTGTCACTATAGGTCTTTTACTTATCTTATCTATAGCTTCCATAACTTTACCTATAACTCCACCTTCAAAATCAATAGAATTAATCTCTGGCATATCAAAAGAAAAACCTGACATAAAATCATTTGAATAATTTATAATAGGAACAGAATTTATTAAAGTATCTCCAATAA